>JAGCRI010000012.1 GCA_017964755.1 Bacteroidales bacterium
GATGCGTGAAGGATTATAATTAGGAGTTAGGAGTTAGGAAATAGGAGTTAGAAGTTAGATGATGATATTGTAGAGCCGCGTCATGCCGCGGCTCTTTTTGTTTATTGCAATCACACGAATCTGCGCGGATAAAAGTTATTTTTTATATCTTTGTCGCTCAATTTTAACATTATGAAAAAAACAATACTTTGTGCTTTAATTTCACTTATTATTAATTCAGTTTTATTTGCCCAGATACCGCCACAGAAGATGAGTTACCAGCTTGTGGTGAGAGATGCCAACAACGAACTTGTGGTGAACAGCCCCGTGGGGCTCCGTATCAGCATTCTGGAAGACAATATCAACGGTGTTGCTGTCTTCGCGGAAACGCACTCGGCAACAACAAACGCCAACGCCCTCGCCACTGTGGAGTTGGGCACCGGCACGATTCTGGTTGGGACAAACCTCGCTGACATTGACTGGGCACACCACGACTATTTCATTAGTGCGGAAGTTGACCCGGCAGGAGGTAATAACTACACAATCACCGGTAAACAGCAGCTGCTCACAGTGCCATACGCCTTTTTTGCGGGCAAGGCAGCGTTTGCTGACAGTGCTGAGTATCACACTATTGCGAATCGTCCTGTTGGCAGCAACTCTGGCGATATCCTCTATTGGAACGCCAACACTTCAGAATGGGAAATACTGCCATTAGGACAACAGGGACAAGTGTTGACCGTGAACAACGGAGGACTGAGCTGGATTTCAAACCCGAACCAGATGAACAATATCCCGCCGACAGTAGTGACGGATACTGTGTTTGACATTACAGGCAGAACTGTGTCCGTGCAATGCCATATCGTGAGTGCAGGAAGTACTGGCGTTATTGCCAGCGGCGTCTGCTGGAGTTTAAACCAGAATCCTTCTCTCGGCAATTTCTACACCACTGACGGTACGAGTATCGACACATTTATAAGCCACCCTTCGGGCCTTACTTCTGGAACTACATATTATGTAAGAGCTTACGCAACTAATTCTGTAGGAACATCTTATGGGAACCCGATAATGTTTACAACACCAACTGACTGCGGAACAGTAGTGGACTATGACAGCAATGTTTACGCTACAATATATATTGGAGCTCAATGCTGGATGAAGGAGAACCTGAGGACTACAAGGTACTCAAATGGTGTTGCGATTACAAAAGGGACAAATGGGACTGCTTTTTATAATAGTTCAAGCAGTAAACTTTATTTTATATATGATGACGATAATTCAAATGTAACGAAATATGGGCTGCTATATTCATGGGCTGCTGCAATGAATGGAGCTGGTTCCTCTACAAATAATCCAAGCGGCATTCAAGGAATTTGTCCTACTGGCTGGCACTTGCCAAGTAGTGCTGAGTGGTGCGAACTTGAAAATTATATTGAACCGGGAATTGATGTGTCTTGTGGAACAACAGGCTATCGTGGTTCAATGGCTAAAAGTATGACTTACCCCGATTATTGGACTTCATACTCAAGTAATTCATTTGCCCCCGGTTATTGTAAAGTTGATCCGACAGGTTTTAATACGACAGATTTTTCTGCAAAGCCTGCTGGCTACTATTATTACTATTCAAGTTCTACCCACTATTATAGTAACATTAATAATAATGCCTATTGGTGGACATGCACTTTAGATGGGTCTTATATCATATATAGGGCATTAGAATATACATCAGTCGGAGTATCAATGGGACAGTCATATCATTCGTCTAGTTACGGTTACGCTTATTCTGTCCGCTGCGTGAAAAACTGATATCAGAATATCTTTTTTTTAATTTTTCTACTTAATTTTTTCTGTCAAAATAATTTTTGGCACAATAGTTGTTATTGATGTCGTGTTTTTGAAAACAAAAATGAATCAAACACGAATTAATAATTTTAAAAACTTATAACAATGGGAAAAATTATAGGAATTGACTTAGGAACAACAAATTCATGCGTTGCCGTTATGGAAGGCAGCGAACCGGTTGTAATAGCTAACAGCGAAGGGCATCGTACCACGCCTTCAATAGTCGCTTTTGTCGGTGACAGCGAGCGTAAAGTCGGCGACCCCGCAAAACGTCAGGCTATCACAAACCCGAAAAAAACCATTTATTCAATCAAGCGTTTCATGGGCGAAACTTACGACCGTGTTACCGAAGAGGTCAGCCGCGTGCCTTATATCGTGGAGCGAGGTGCAAACAATATGCCGAAGGTTAAAATTGACGACCGTTCTTATACCGCTCAGGAGATTTCTGCAATGATTCTTCAGAAGATGAAAAAAACAGCAGAAGATTATCTTGGTCAGGAAGTTACGGAAGCTGTCATCACCGTACCGGCATACTTCAGCGACTCTCAGCGTCAGGCCACGAAAGAGGCTGGCGAAATTGCAGGTCTGACTGTGAAACGTATCATCAACGAGCCTACTGCTGCAGCTCTTGCATACGGGCTTGACAAGAAAAAATCCGACTCAAAGGTCGCTGTGTTCGACCTTGGCGGCGGCACATTCGATATTACAATCCTTGAACTCGGTGACGGCGTCTTTGAAGTCAAATCAACTAACGGCGACACACACCTTGGCGGCGATGACTTCGACCACAAGATTATAGATTGGCTGGCGGAAGAGTTCATGAAAGACTACAATGTTGACCTCCGTAAGGATTCAATGGCTTTGCAACGTCTTAAAGAGGCTGCAGAGAAGGCGAAAATCGAGCTGTCAAGTTCAAATTCTACAGAAATCAACCTGCCATATATCATGCCTATTGACGGTGTTCCGCAGCACCTTGTCCGTACGCTCACACGTTCACAGTTCGAGCAGTTGTGCGACAGCCTGATACGTGCCACAATAGAACCGTGTAAAAAGGCTTTGGCAGATGCAGGATATAGTAAATCTGACATTGACGAGGTTATCCTTGTCGGTGGTTCAACCCGTATTCCTGCAATCCAGAGAGTTGTTGAGGAATTCTTCGGCAAAACTCCGTCAAAAGGTGTGAATCCTGACGAGGTGGTCGCAATAGGTGCCTCAATACAAGGTGGCGTCCTCAGCGGTGATGTCACTGACATTCTGCTGCTTGACGTTACCCCACTGTCACTCGGCCTTGAAACCCTCGGCGGCGTGATGACAAAGCTGATTGAAGCCAACACAACCATTCCGACCAAGAAGACAGAAACGTTCACTACAGCTGTCGATAACCAGACTTCTGTTGAAATTCATGTCTTGCAGGGCGAACGTCCGATGGCGAATCAGAACAAGAGCATTGGGCGTTTCCACTTGGATGGCATTCCAGCTGCAATGCGTGGTGTTCCGCAGATTGAAGTTACCTTCGACATCGACTCAAACGGCATTTTGAACGTTACCGCGAAAGACAAGGCCAGTGGTAAGGAACAAAAAATCAGAATTGAGGCCTCTTCAGGACTTTCAGATGATGAGATTAAGCGTATGAAGGCCGAAGCTGAAGCAAATGCTGACGCTGACAAAAAGGCGAAAGAAGAGATAGACAAACTGAACGCTGCTGACTCACTCGTCTTCAACACTGAGAAACAGCTGAAAGAGTTTGGCGACAAAGTTCCGGCTGACGACAAAGCAAAAATTGAAGCTGCAGCTGCCAAACTCAAACAGGCTCACGACAACAAGGATTTTGCTGGCATTGATGCAGCGACAGCCGAGTTGCAGAATGCATGGCAGGCCGCTTCTGCAAAAATGTACCAGCAGAATGGCGGAAACGCTAACCCGCAGGCTGACTTTGGCGGAGCCGCAAACGGTGGGGCACAAACCGGAGGCCAGCAGGGTGGTGCTAACAACGGACCGGAAGTCCAGGACGTCGATTTCGAGGAAATGAAGTAAAACCTTGAAAATCTTATAATTAAAAAGGTGTGATTCTTTTGTGAATTGCACCTTTTTTGTATTCAGACCTTTTCTTCAATTAAATAATAAAGCCAAAAATATTACAAAAATGACAAAGAAGAAATGGTATTGCATTTTATCAAAAAAAAGTGTATCTTTGCAGCCGATTTTATAAAACCATTTATAAACCTAAAAAACAACACATTATGTTAAACCAGTATGAAACCGTTTTCATTATGACTCCCGTTTTGTCTGATGAACAGATGAAGGAAACGGTTAAGAAATTCGAGAATTATCTCACAGAGAAAGGCGCTGAGATAATTCATCAGGAGAATTGGGGACTGCGCAAGTTCTCTTACCCGATCGCTAAAAAAACGTCAGGCTTCTACCACCTGTTTGAATTTAAAGCTGACAGTGGTATCATCAAGGATTTTGAACTCCAGTACCGCCGTGACGAGCGTGTCATGCGTTATCTGACAGTCCTGATGGACAAGAACCACATCGCATACAGCGAAAAAAGGCGTAATTTGAAAAAAGGAAACAATAACGAAGAAGCAAAGGAGGACTAAGCAATGGCACAACAAAGTGATATAAAATATCTGACCCCGATTGCGGTGGACATCAAGAAGAAAAAATACTGCCGTTTCAAAAAATCCGGCATTAAATTCATTGACTACAAGGACGGCGAATTCCTGAAGAGATTTGTCAACGAGCAGGGCCGCATCCTGCCAAGACGCCTCACCGGCACCTCACTGAAATACCAGAAGAAAGTGGCTCAGGCTGTCAAACGCGCACGCCACCTCGCTCTGCTGCCATTCGTAACCGATAACCTTAAAAGCAACCAATAGTAGGAGGATAGTATAATGGAAATAATTTTAAAACAAGACGTTCAGAATCTGGGGTTCGCAGATGACCTCGTTAAAGTTAAAGATGGGTACGCCCGTAACTATCTTATCCCTAATGGTTTGGCTATTATCGCCACTCCGTCAAACAAGAAACAGCTCGCCGAAACTCTCAAACAGCGCGCTTTCAAACTCGAGAAAATCAGAAAAGAAGCTGAATTTCTCGCAGGCAATATTGACGGACTTACTCTTAAAATTGTCACCAAGGCTTCTGAAAAAGGCACTATCTTCGGCTCTGTCAATACTATCGCTGTCGCTAACGCTATGAAAGAACAGCACGATATTGAAATTGACCGTAAGAAAGTTATCCTTAAGGAAGATCACATTAAGGAACTTGGTAACTATACAGCACAAATCCAACTCCACAAGGACATTAAGGTTACTGTTAATCTTGAAGTCGTTGCAGAAGAGGAAAAAGAAGAATCTGCTGAATAATTATGCTGAAACATATTTTCAGATATGTGGTTTTAATGGGGATATTGATTATCCCCATTTATTTTTTCTTTGATTACCAGCCCAAATTCCCTATTCTCATGGGTTGCTTCATAGGAGGCACCCTCGCTTTTTGGATAGCTTTCCTTATAATGAAAAAGAAAGGGAAACTATAATTCCCGGCTTTTAGTGAAATACTTCAAAAAAAAGAAGTTTTCAACAAAACTATTTCATTCTTTATTTGTTTTAATAAGAGTAATGTGAAAAAGTTGATGTATTTTTGCATTATAAAAACTATAGCAGCATGACACTTATTAAATCTATTTCCGGAATCAGAGGCACAATAGGAGGGAAGCGCGGTGACAATCTGACACCTGCAGACATCGTTGATTTTACATCGGCTTTTGTCAGTTTCATACGTAAAAAAGAAAATAAGGAACGGCTGAAAGTCGTTGTAGGACGTGATGCGCGCCTGTCAGGCGGTATCGTCTCAAAATTGGCAACCGCAACCTTACAGAGCCTCGGCGTTGATGTCATTGACCTTGGACTTTCAACAACCCCGACCGTTGAGATGGCTGTCGTCAGGCATGCGGCTGATGCAGGCATGATTCTCACGGCAAGCCACAACCCTATGGAGTGGAACGCATTGAAACTTCTGAACAAAAACGGTGAGTTTATTTCAGCGGCTGAGGGAAATGAATTGTTGGAACTCGTGGATAAAGGTGAATTTGAATATGCCGGTGTGAAAAAACTTGGAACATACACACAATACGATTCAGCAATAGCAGACCATATAGACGCAATATTAAAGTTAGACATTGTTGACGTGGCGGCCATTAAGGCTGCGGATTTCTCCGTGGCACTCGACTGTGTGAACTCTACCGGCGGCATTGCCCTGCCGCCACTGCTCGAACGTCTCGGCGTGCGGAAAGTGAAGGTGCTGAACGGCGAACCGACAGGGATATTTGCCCATAATCCCGAACCGCTGCCGGAACATCTCACAGGCATAGCGTCTCTTATGAAAAAAGAGCACTTTGATGTGGGCTTCGTGGTTGACCCTGACGTTGACCGGCTCGCGATGCTGACGGAAAACGGTGACATGTTCGGAGAAGAATATACCCTTGTCGCTGTATCCGACTACGTCTTGCAGACGCATAAGGGGAATACTGTCTCCAATCTCTCTTCTACGCGTGCACTTCGCGATGTGAGCCTGAAACACGGCGTGGAATACAATTCCTCGGCTGTCGGTGAGGTGAATGTGGTGCAGATGATGAAAGACTCCAACGCCATTATTGGTGGCGAAGGCAACGGCGGTGTCATATATCCCGCACTCCATTACGGACGGGACGCGCTCGTGGGCATTGCCCTTTTCCTCTCATATATGGCTAAAACAGGCAAATCCTGCTCTGACATCAAACGCCTTTATCCTCAATATTATATGTCGAAAAACAAAATTGAGATAAAGAAAGATATGGATGTGAAAGCCATTTTGGATTATGTGGCAAAAAAATATGAAAATTACAATGTGAGCCGCATTGACGGGGTCAAAGTCGATTTTGATGACTCTTGGGTGCATCTCCGCCCCTCTAACACAGAACCTATAGTCCGCATATATTCGGAAGCAGCTTCTGAACCGATAGCTCAAAATATAGCTAATAAAATTCAGGCGGATATAAGGGATTTTTTAAACGGAAATTAATTGCTAATTTATGGATAAGTTTTTTTTGTCAGACTTTTTAGATGATGATTCGGGCGGTGTCCCGATTGTTGCACTTAACGATGATGAGGCACTCAACGGCATTGATATTGACGAGACACTTCCAATATTGCCGTTACGCAACTCCGTGCTGTATCCCGGTGTGGTTTTCCCTATTACGGTCGGTCGGAACAAGTCGCTGAAACTTATCGGCGACTATGGCCATTCTGACAGTAATATAGGTGTGCTGGCACAACAAAACAATGAAGTGGAAGACCCTGCTGAAGGAGATCTGTACCGTGTCGGGACAATGGCGCGTATTTTGAAACAGTTCACAATGCCTAACGGCAGCATAACAATTTTGGTACAGGGCATCAGACGTTTCGAAATTGTTGAGGTACTTGGCACAACCCCATATATCACAGCAAAAGTAAAGCCTTATCCCACAAATGATTATCTTCCAAAGTTCGCGAAAGACAAGACTTTTAATGCCCTTGTCAGTTCGGTGCGCGAGTCTTTTTCAAAAAGAATACAGCTCACAAACAACCTTTCACCTGAGACCGCTTTTGCTCTGAAAAACATCGAGAGTCCTATTTTAGTTCTCAACTTTGCAGCTTCCAATTTGTCGGTTGACATTGAAACCCGGCAGCGAATATTGGAAATTTACAATGTGATGGAGCGTGCAAAACTGATTCTTAAACTGATAAATCAGGATTTGCAGCTTGCCGAGCTGAAAAACCAGATACAGCGCAAGTCGCAGCAACAGCTCGAAAAAGAACAGCGTGAGTATTTCCTTAACCAACAGATAAAGACAATACAGAAAGAACTTGGCTCTTCGCCTACGGAAAAGGCAGTTCACGACTTGAAGGAAAAGGCTGAAGCAAAGCATTGGGATAAGGAGACCGCTGAAATTTTCAATAGCGCAATAGAAAAGTTCGAGAGAATCAACCCCATGTCTCCAGATTTTTCGGTCGAACTGAATTATCTTGAGTTTTTCGTGAATCTCCCATGGAACGAGTTAAGCGAAGATAATTTTGACCTGCAGCATGCTCGCGAAATCCTCGACAAGGATCATTTCGGCCTTGAGGAAGTGAAGGAGCGCATAATAGAGTATCTTGCAGTTCTGAAACTGAAAGGGGACATGAAGTCGCCGATTTTATGTTTGGCAGGGCCTCCAGGGGTGGGGAAGACCTCTCTTGGAAAATCTGTCGCTAATGCGCTCGGACGCAAGTATGTGCGTGTTTCGCTCGGCGGTTTGCACGATGAAGCTGAAATCCGCGGGCACCGCAAGACCTACATCGGGGCACAGCCAGGACGTATTTTGCAGAGCATGAAGAAGGCCGGCTTTTCAAACCCTGTTTTTGTCCTTGATGAAATTGACAAGGTGAGTGGCATGAACGTGCAGGGCGACCCGTCAGCGGCTTTGCTTGAAGTCCTTGACCCAGAGCAGAATAACTCATTCTACGATAACTATCTTGAGGCTTCATACGACCTTTCGAAAGTCCTTTTTATAGCTACAGCAAACAACCTTGCGAATATTCCTTCTGCACTTTTGGACAGGATGGAGATAATTGATATAACCGGTTATTTCCTTGAGGAAAAAATTGAGATAGCAAAACGCCATCTCGTACCGAAACAACTTTATGAGCACGGCTTGTCGGAAAAGAAAATACAGTTTCCTGATGAGATTTTGCAGAAAGTAATATCGGATTATACCCGTGAGTCAGGGGTGCGTCTTCTTGAAAAGCGGATAGCTAAGATAATCCGCAGCCGGGCGGCTCACATTGCACAAGGCGACAAAGTGAAACGGATTATCAGCGAAAAGGACTTGACTGATATTCTCGGCGCACCGATGTTCCAACAGGAGCAGTCGCTTGAACATGGAGTCCCTGGTGTGGCTACCGGTTTGGCATGGACACCTGTCGGCGGAGAAATACTGTTTGTAGAGTCTATCATCAGTCCGAGCAAGAACGGAGGTCTGTCAATGACAGGCAATCTTGGCGATGTGATGAAGGAGTCGGCAACAATAGCATACGAATACCTTAAAGCTCATGCCGCAGATTACGGGATTGAGCCGTCAGTTTTTGAAGAGAAGAAAGTACATGTTCATGTGCCTGAAGGTGCTATCCCGAAAGATGGCCCGTCAGCAGGGATAACATTGCTTTCATCTATGATTTCAGCTTTCACGAAGCGCAATATTCGTCCTAAAGTCGCCATGACTGGCGAAATCACACTGCGGGGCAAACTTCTGCCGGTAGGTGGCATAAAGGAAAAGATTCTCGCCGCTAAAAGATCAGGGATTTATGACATAGCACTTTCTGCTGATAATAAGAAAGATGTAGATGACATTAAAGGCAAATTTATTGATGGAATGAAGTTCCATTATTTTTCATCAATGAAAGATGCTGTAGATTATATAATTGAAAATTGATATTTTAAAATTGATAATTATGAACCTTTTGGATAATAAAGTCGCGCTGATTACGGGTGCGGCACGTGGAATTGGCCGTACTATTGCCATTGAATTTGCAAAGCATGGTGCTGATATCGCTTTTACTGATATAAAGGCTGACGAAAATAGCGAAAGCCTTGTGAATGAAATTGCAGGAATGGGGCGAAAGGTGTCTTTTTATGTCTCAAATGCAGCATCATTTGCAGATGCGACACAACTTATTGAAAACGTTGTGGCAGATTTCGGACGTATTGACGTTTTAGTAAACAACGCCGGTATCACCCGTGACGGTCTTCTGCTAAGAATGAAAGAGGAAGATTGGGATGCTGTCATCAATGTCAACCTGAAATCGGTTTTCAACCTTACGAAATCGGTGCAGAGTGTCATGCTGAAACAGCGTTGCGGCTCCATAATAAATATAAGTTCAATAGTCGGGCTGCACGGCAACGTGGGACAAGCCAACTATTCTGCTTCAAAAGCCGGCATCATAGGATTCTCAAAGACTGTCGCTCAAGAACTTGGCAGCCGTTCAATACGTTGCAACGCAATTGCACCGGGCTTCATCGCTTCGGAAATGACCGACAAAGTGCCTGAAGAGATCCGCAAATCGTGGATGACACGCATCGCCCTCCGAAAAATGGGAACTCCTACTGACGTTGCCAATGTTGCGGTCTTCCTTGCCTCTGATTTGTCATCGTACATTACGGGACAGGTTATCGTTTGTGATGGCGGAATGAACTAACTTTTATTTAAAAATGGAAATGAAAGGCCGTTATTTTATCTTGTTTTGGCTGTTTTCTGCTTTTTTCTGCGGATGCCAGAAGGAGATAAATGTGAAATTGCCTGATTATGAAAAGAAACTTGTGGTCGAAGGATTTGTTGTGAACGGCGGACATCCTACTGTGATTTTAACACGAAGCATATCATATCTTTCTGATATTAATGTAGATACATTGATTAACAATATTTTGGTCAATGATGCTGTTATTACAGTTGTATCGAGCAAAGGTGAGGTTGATACTCTCAAATACCGCATTTCTGACGATTCACCGATAATGTTTGCTTATGTTGCTGAAAACATGATGGGAGAATTTGGCGTGGATTATGATTTGAATATTGAATGGCGTGGGAAAACGTACACTTCAAAAACTTCCGTGCTATACCCGTTCCAACTTGATTCCACGTGGCTCGCGTTTCATGGCGACAGTTCGGCAACAATACGCATTAAGCTGACTGATGACCCGGCAAAAACCGACTATTATCATTTCAGTGTGAAAGTTTATTGTGAGAAATTTACTGATAAACAATGGGTTACATCAATTCCTGTGGCTTTTGACGACGGCACTTTCAATGGGCAATCGTTCAATTATGAAATAATGAGAGGGAATCCCTCTTTGCTGTTTATGCCTGAGATGAGTGATGAGGAGAAAAGTGAATTTACAAGAATGACTTTCCGTCCAGGCGACACAGTGGTGCTTCGTTCCTCTGCAATTGACTACAACAGTTACCAGTTTTGGTCATCTGCCGGCTCTGACATAATTTTCGGGCAGAATCCTTTTTTGAGCCCCGCACCGATTATCAGCAACATAAAAGGAGAGAATGTGTTAGGAGTGTGGTGCGGCTTTGCAGCACAATACGACACGCTCGTCTTCCATTGATTTTATTACACAGTGCGTCTCATTTGTATTCTATGTGAACATCTCCAACTGCTGGCATTTGAGATGGAAACTGCGGCGGTGATATTTGCACAAACCGTATTTCATCACAGCCTGCTGGTGCGCCGGAGTAGGGTAGCCCATATTATTTTTCCATTCGTATTCGGGAAACTCCTTGTCAATTTTCAGCATATACTCGTCACGGTAAGTCTTGGCCAAAATTGATGCGGCAGCAATGCTCTGGTATGTGGCATCACCTTTCACTATGCATCGGTAGTCAATGCCTGTGGAGTTAATGAAGCGGTTGCCGTCTATCAGGAGAAGTTCCGGCTTGACAGCAAGCTGCTTTACCGCCTCATTCATCGCCTTTATTGAGGCGTTCAGAATATTGATTTTGTCAATAACATCTTCCGACTGGAAAACAACAGAATAAGCAATGGCGTTTTCTTCTATAATATGTCGCAGCTCAGCTCTTTTTTTTGCTGTAAGTTGCTTGGAATCATTGATTTCTGAATTGGTGTAACCGGTTGGGAAGATGACGGCCGCTGCCACTACGGGGCCGGCCAGGCAGCCACGTCCCGCTTCGTCGCACCCGCATTCGATTATGTCCTTTTCAGAAAATCTGCTCTTCATTTTAGGCTAATATTTTGATTAACAATATGATGACAACGAATGCGGTCATTAAAATATCAGTTGTGATTCTATTTCTCCTTAATTGGCATAACATTGAAAAATATATTGAAAAAGGAACGACAAGATATGGAAGCCCTGCCGTAAAACTGTGATTTCCGGTAAGAACTATCAATAAAACAATCAAAAATGTAATATTGACAATGAGGAATTTTTTCCTCAACAATATAACCCTATTGTCATAATAAAGTTTAAGTGCAGGCAGTGTATATAATAGCGTGAGTAAAAAAACAATGCAAAATGCGATAAATATTGCAGGCTTGCAGTCAATGAAAAGAAAAGCAAAAAACTGCTGTCTGTAAAAGTAATCAATCAGTATTGTCATTCTGCCTGTAAGAAAAAATATAACAGCTATGTAGAGGAATGGCATAAATAGTCCGGTAAGGGCGAGGCAGAGCCTTTTCAAGAAATTTGTCTTTCCTGTTATCAGTGCTGCGCAAATAATGAAAAAAAGTAGTATTGCGGCTGGCTCTACAAGAGTTGCCATCGCAACAATGAAGCCTGCCCAGAAAACATGCCGGCGGTTATCCTCATTAGAACTGTTAAGGCTATTTATATTAAGCGATAATAATATGATTATCAGAAAATTAAGTAGCAATGATTGTGAGAATGCCGGAAAATCGGAAGTGAAAAGCGAAAAGAATAAAAACCATATAACAGGCATTAGAGATGCCGAATCCAGAAAATTATGTCTTGATATAAATTCTTGGAAAACAAACACTTGAATAGCAATAAAAAGAGCCAAAGCAATGCGGAAGCCTATAGGGTGGGGAAGGAAGAAGTCGTAAAGCACGGGATAAAGTAGGGTGGGCACGTGAGGCTTATGGAAAATGGCGGGGGCAAGCATAAGCCGTGCTACCATGAATGCCGCTATTGCGACAGCTAATATTATTTGTAATACTCTTTTCCGATAGATGAAATTATACATGTCTGGTATTTGTCACGGTTTGTACATGTTTATCATGTCAACGATTTCGTTGTATGTGGAGAGTACAGGATCAAGTTGCATAAACATCTCTACATTTTCGTAATTGGTCAGCAGCGCGATTTGCAGATATTTGGCGCCTTCAGCGAAATTCTGGTTGAGATAATGGAACGCCGCCATATAATACGGATTGTTGGGGAATTCCTCGTCAAGGTAGTCTGAGAGCAAGTTTATGCCGAGCTCATATTCCTCGCAGTGGCAGCAGAATTGGGCAAACATAGAGAAAAACAACGGCTTTTCCGGTGCATGCTCGTATGCGACGTTGAAGAGTTGCTTCATCTTTTCGGGTTCCAACTCGGCCTTGTAGAATGAAAGCACTGTGAACAATATTCCCACCGACTGTATGCCGGAATTGAACAGATGTTCGATGAACACTGCTGTCTCCTCATGCTTGCCTTCATCGTTAAGTATTGACAAAATCCCTGTTATTGCATTCATAAACTCCGGATTGATATTGCGGGCGCGCTGGTAACAATCCATTGCCTTTTCAATATCATTCTTCACATAATAACAGTCGCCCATACATGTGAGAGCAAAAAAATCCTTGTCATCAAGCTCGTATGCGGCCTTATAGTTCTCAAGTGCATTGTCGTACTGCTCAAGTTCGAAATATGAGTTGCCTATATTATAGTATACAGTTGGAAGATTACTGTCAATAGAAAGCACATATTGGTTTGCTTCTATTGATTTTTCGTGTTCGTTATTGGCGCTATATGCAAATGCGAGTGCGCTCCACGCCTCTTTCGACAATGGGAACCGGTTGGTTAGCATAGTGAAAAATTCAACTGCATTTTCAATATTCTTCGCGTCATCAAACAGCAATGAGAAGGAAAAAATCTGTTCTTCCATGGAAGGGTCGGCCATAATAGCGCGTTCTGTATAAGAAAAAGCCTTCTTGATATTTCCTGCACGCAAGTTTTCGGAGGCAAGCATATAAAGCAGTTCGGGACTTTCGGGGTCAAGAAGCTCTGCTTTGCGCAGCACTGGAGTGATGTCGCAATTCTCATCCTTCATCTTCATAAGCAGTGCTTTCTGCAAGTAGTATTCACTTGTCGGCGCAAACATTTTACCTATTGTATTAAGCTCTTTTTCAGCATTTTCAGTGTCAAATTCAATCATGTATCTGCGCACTTTCAAAATCCTGAAATATGAATCGCTCGGAAAAGCCTTTATGGCATATTCGATAGCTTGGTCAGCCAAAGTGAAATCGAAAGAACGCATGGCGTAGAGTATCACAGCTTCAATCTCATCATCATCAAAATAGTCATTTGTGGAATTCCGGATTTTATTTTTGAAATCTTTGACGAGCTGTTCTAACTCCTTGTCGTCTTCATCATATTCATCGTCATCGAAATCGTCGTCAAAAGGATTATAGATTTTCATAGCTTCAGTTTCTCTCTTTTTGATTGCTTAATAATTCGCTGCAAAGATATACGAAATTCTCTCAAAAATTGTATCTTTGCATTAATTTTTAGTGTAAATATGACTCATAAAGATATAATTTCCAAACTGAAACGTGGTGAGCTGTCACCTGTTTATATTCTTCATGGTCAGGAACCGTTTTTCATCGACCAGATTTCCGGTTATATGGAAAACAACCTCTTGTCAGCAGACGAACAGGATATGAACCAGTCGGTGGTATATGGCAAGGACTCAGATGCATTTCAGGTTGACACCATGGCGCGTGCGTTCCCTTTCGGAGCCGACCGCCGCGTGGTCATAGTCAAGGAGGCTAAAGACCTTTCAAATTTGGAAAAACTCGCTTCTTATATTGCAAACCCCTCACCATCAACAGTTTTGGTGATATGTCATAAGTATGGCAAGGCACCTGCCAAGCTGCTTGATGCTGCAAAAAAGACGGGTGTCATATTTTTGTCAGAGCCTGTCAAAGATTACAAATTGGCTGCTTGGGCTAAGGAGCAGGCATCGGAACATCGCCTGCAGCTTAATTCTGAGGCAGCCACAATTCTTGCAGAATATATCGGCAACGATCTGTCACGAATCAATAACGAGCTGGTGAAACTGCGCCTGCACCTTCCCGAAAACAGTTCTGAAGTTACTCCGGATATTGTCAAAGAAAATATCGGTGTTACAAAAGAATATAATATTTTTGAACTGCAAGATGCTTTCGGTGAACGAAATGAGGCTAAAGTTTATAAAATCGCGCTTAATTTTTGCAAAAACATAAACCTTAATCCTAATATCAAAACCATATCGATTCTGACATCATTCTTTATGAAACTCTTGGCGTACCATTATGCACCAGCGCGCGATTCAGAGACATTGAAGAGTATATTTGGGACTGCTTCGGATTATGTCATAAAGAAAAATGCCCAGTATGCAATGCGTTATTCGGTGAACGAGTTGAGAAATATTGTTTCCCTCTTGCGCGAGTATGATGTGAAAGCGAAAGGGGTTGACACGGCCGCCTCGCAGGAAGACCTTCTTAAAGAAATGATGTATAGGATTTTACATTAATGAAGGCGCGCAAATCTTTTTTTTCGGCAGCATCGCTTTTTTTTGCCGCACTCGCTCTTATAGCTGTACTTGTGACCTGTAACAAGAACAATGATATTGAAGAAGAGGATTTTGCCCCGACACCATATCCGCTTCAGGTTCCAAAGTATTTCCCGACAAACTTGAATATTCCAGCCGATAACCCGCTGACTGTGGAAGGAGTTGAACTTGGCCGTTATCTTTTTTACGACACACGGCTATGCGGCTATACGGGCAATTGTCCCGATTCGATGATGAGCTGTGCCACTTGCCACGCACAGGCACACGGCTTTGATGTCGGGATGGATAATCCGCGTTTCCCCGGCGGTGCAACATACGGACTCTCAGGAACCCCAACGCCACACAATCCTATGCCGCTTGTGAACTTGGTCTTTAATGGTGAAGGCTATTTCTGGAACGGCATGATTTACGAGAACAATCCGAAAGCGGCACGGCGCACCATCGAAGATGTGGTGCTCATGGGCATTATGGCTCCCCACGAAATGAACTCCACAGCAGAGAGAGCTGTCGCCGCCATAAAGACAGATGCTCGTTACCCGAAGATGTTCGAGAGGGCTTTTGGAACGCCGGAAATTAATATTGGCCGTATCGAAAAGGCAATAGCGCAGTTTATACGTGTCCTTGTGTCAGGAAATTCAAAGTTTGACGCATACTTGCGCGGGGAGGTACAGCTGTCGGAGCAGGAGTTGCGTGGTTATGTGCTCTTTTCCACGGAGGAGGGCGCTGACTGCTATCACTGCCACGGCGGCGGCGGTTCTCCGCTTTTTACCACAAACCTCTTCTATAACAATGGGTTGGATGCTGTTTTCAATGATACACGCGACCGTTATTCTGTTACGGGAAATACGAAGGATATAGGGGCATACAGGGCACCGACACTTCGCAACATTTCAGTTTCCGCGCCATACATGCATGATGGACGTTTCAAGACATTAGATGAGGTTTTGGAGTTTTATAATTCCGGACTCGTCTATTCTCCATATATTCATCCTCTTATGCACAAAGTGAACGAAGGGGGAGCGGCTCTTACGCCATCTCAAATCGCTGACCTGAAGGCTTTCTTGCAAACGCTCACCGATGAGGATTTCATTTCCAAGGAAGAATTTTCAGATCCGTTTTAATTGGGATAAAAAAAACGGCTGCCCTCGTGGGACAGCCGTTTTTCTATCGTATTTTCAAGATTATTTCTTGATAAATTTCTTTGTAACAGTGTTTTCTGCATTTTGAAGACGTACAAAGTAAATACCTGAATTGAGGTTGTTCACATTGATTTGGACATTAGAATCATTGATTCTGCTGCTGTAAACAACCTGTCCGAGGAAGTTGATGACATCAACCTGTGAATATCCGTTAGCCATAACATTGAGTACGTTGGTAGCCGGGTTCGGATAAACTGCAACGTTGTTGGCATTGAAATCAGCAACACCTGTAACATCTTTTGTATATGTTGCCTCAGCGACTTTGCTATCGTATGCGCATTCTGCATAAGCAATTGCCATAATAGTTGTTGAGTCAGTAATTTCAATTTCACCTTCGTAAAGGTAACCATTTTCCTTGCTTGGTACAGTGCCGTCTGTTGTATAATAAATTTCAGCACCTTCTGTTTCGCAGGTGATTTCAACAGTTGTCGGCATGTGATATGCACCGCTTTCCAATGAGAAAACAGGAGTTGCAACTTCAGCACCTTGAACTGTGAATGTTACTGTTTCTGTAAGATTGTCAATAAGGATAGAATCATTGTCAACCAAAGAGACCGTGAATGTGTAAGTATCTTCAGGAAGTTGGAATTTACCGAGATTGTTAATCATACCCATGATAGTTTTGTCGCAATAAACAGGGCTGCTCAATGAGACTCCGAATTGTGAAGCTACAATATCAATTACTTGTGATTCGATTTTGAGGAATCCATCACCTGGAACCATGTATCCGCCCAAAGATGTTGTGAAATTGAAATTCTGGACATCGATGTTAATTTCAATAGAGTCGCAAAGGCCGTATGTTTGGCCGTTTTCAGGTTCGTTGATTGTGAAATAAGGTGTTGCTTCACCAGTAAGCGTGATGTCATCAATGCGGATTTTATCGCTTCCGAGTATCTTACCGATTTTTAAGTAAAGAGATGATACAGCTGGAATATTGTTGTCGGCAGCTGCACAAGTGATAAAATACCAGCCTGTAGATGAAGTTGTAGGCATGTTGCTAACAGTACCGGATGTGTAATTGTCATTATCGCTGATACCGTTTTTCCAACGTTCCCACTGTGTGATTGTAATAGGTGTCCAATTTGCACCATCAGTTGAATATTCAACTACAAGGTCAGAAAGAGTTGTAACATTAGCTTCTTTGCGCAAACCGAAAGTCAATTCAATGTTTTTGAAATGTTCTGTTGAGATGCCGCTTGCAATAAATACACTCGCACTGTCTTTTGACATAAAAAGATTTGCTTCACCTGAAGCATTCGGATAATAGGTGTATGATGAATTTGCAGAAGGGGAGGTAGCACGCACATCGGTGGCTGTTGCTGAGTAGGAGATGTCTAAATTTTGGAAAACATTGGTGTCAACTGGAGTATTGGTTGTTGTGCTCCCCATGTTTTCGGAATAAATTGTAACATACTGTGCGTATGCTGCACCTGACATCAGTGCCATAGCAATGAACACTGCGCTAAAAAGTTTGATTTTTTTCATTTTTTTGTTTTTTAAAGGTTATTAATTCTAATGGTTATTTTTTTGCTTTTTTAATAAGTTTCGCAAGATTTTCTGCCAATTCGCGGTAAGCATTCACACGTCTGATTTCATTTCCATATCCTGCCCCCGGGACCCCGTCAACGTCAAGAACTGCAATTGGCGTCTTCGAGCCTTTCTTGTATATTTCCATCTTGCCTGACAGATGCGCATCACCTGCCCCAAAGCCGACTGCAGCAGAAAGAGCAGCGCTGCCGTATTGGAAATCAGATACTTTCATCACAATGATATAATCTGCGGTTTGCTCCGAAGTAACCGTTGTGACGTCACTTGACTTGTCAGCCAACCGTTCCCTGAAATTCTCTTCAGCACGTGCTATTTCTGCGTCATAGTCACGTTCCCAATCAGGACCCTGCTCTTTGAGGTACGTCTTGACAGCCTTGCCCTCAATGGTGCTGTTGCTATAGTCCCAACGGACAAACATCTTTGCATCAGATGATTTAAGCTCTGCCAATGATCCTTTTATGACCTCAACATCAGATTTTGCAGCTGCTGTTAATATACTTGCTACAAGGATGAATAGGAAAATGGCACTTTTTTTCATAACTCTTCTTTTATCTTTTATTCTATTTTTTTCAATTTGCAAATATACATATTTTATTATTACATTCATCTTGTTGTTTTATTTTTTTGTTAATATTTGTTAAGCGCTATTCTTGTAAGAATTATTTGAAATGGTATTTACATTGTAATGCTATAGTTAACAATAAATTAACTACAAACAGTACACAAATAGATAATTTTACCCGTAAAGTCAATCAGATATTATTTCTCTTGTTTTTTGTCTAAACATACGTTCATGTACACAATAAGTGCGTACGCCGACCAGAAAGGCAGGGCCAATTTGTCAGTGTCGAGAAAATTGTTCAACACACCATGCACAAAATATGTAACTAATGCGAGTGTAGTATAAAGGACTAAGATTTTGTTTGTAGGGTTGTTAGAACGAATATACGTGATAAATCCGTAATAGAGGATGAGCACAACGAGCAGAAGCACTGTTCCCAGCCCGATGAAGCCGGTTTCAGCGCACGGACCAATATACTCGCTGTGGGCATTTCCGCCGTCTCCCATATTTGTAGTGATTATGGTCTTGTATGCCGGCTTCTGAAACGGAGCATACACAAACTGGTACGTTCCGGGTCCCCAACCAATGACCGGCCTCTCGCGAATCATACCGAAGGCTGACGTCCAACGGTTGAGTCTTTCCACATTTGAGGCATCTGTACTTATGTTTGTAATTGATTGCAGCTGTTCGGTTAGATTGCCTGATGAATCTTGTGAATTCCGGCTCATCCTGTAAAGAATCTCATCTGAAAATAGAACAAGGTGCTGAAAACAATCAGCCCGCCAGCGACTATCCATGAAAACTTGAGGCGCAGTTTCACCATACACCATACGCCAATGGCAACCACAAAACTCAGCCAGGCTGCACGACTGAATGAGCAATAAAGACCTACGGCAAAAATGGCAGAAAGCGCTGCATAAAAGAGTCTTTGTAATTTCCCGTTTTGAGGGAGGAAAATAAAGCCGATACTCATTGGAAGGAAGAAGGCGAGTACGGCACCGTAGGCAGTGTGGTCATTGTAGAACGGCTCCATCACCCAGTGCATAGCGTGCTCGTTAAGGCCGATTGCAATTGATTTTTTCGTGGTTATCAAGACAACAATAGCAAGGCTTATTGCGTAGCAGTTGAAAAAGGTCAGCCATTTTTCAGGGCCTTTCTTCATCAACTGGAGAACCATGAAATAAGAAGAGGTGATGAACCAGATTTTAGAGGCGAGAAATTTGAATGAGACAACAGGAATCTCGCTTGTTATTGAAGTGATTAATATCCATGTGAGGTATGCGAAAATGGCGATTGTTACAGGATGTGACACGATTTTTTTATCAACGGACATGTCATATAGTATGCGTGCAAAAAACAGTCCTGTTAGCATTATCATTAGTGCCTCTGAAGGCAGTGATAGCCCGAGACTCGCCGATTCGTTGTTGAAAGTGATGGCAAAAGGCATGCTCAATGCCATCAGGTACATAACCCACTCAACTTTGAATATCAGAAGATATGCTGTGGCAACACCCGCGGAAAGCAAGGGGACTATGAACATTTCTTTGGCGACACAAAAAGCGTTGACAGCCACAAAGGCGACCATCAATGCAATAATAAGAAGTTGTCTGTTCCTTTCCTTCACGCCAGGTAGATAACAGTGTTATTTATTGTTGATATTCTCATTTTTCGCGACTTTCACACGTCTCACACGTTCAATGATAAGAAGTATGAAACATGTAAAGATTAATGCTGCGAAAGTGGAAATAATGACTATAGTGAGTTTTTTCGGATAGGCTTTCTTATCGGCAGGGACAGCAGTCTGAACCTTGAATTTCACAGGCATTCTGTTGTCCATGTCAACTTTTGCGTCCATCATCTTCGATTTGCAGAGCACCTGATACTCACGGAACAGGAGCAGGTGTTCACGTATTGTGACGGCGGCGGGGCCCCAAGTGGAGAGCTTTGTCAGCTCTTCATCAAGGCGTTTTATGGCAGCGGTGTTGCCCTGAGCAACAGCTATGGCACGCTGCTGCATCACACGCTCCGACTGACTCTCGAAATCATAGACGCCATTTTCCATCAATACTTTCAGAGAATCGTCCAATCGTTTGATTTCCAGATTTATACTGTCAAGCTGTCTGCTTAAAAGTTTGTATGCTGCCACAGCGCGTTCCCTTTCTATATTGTTTTTCACCGTATCAAGCTGGTTGACAATCTCATTGGCGATGTCGGCTGCCATAGCGGGGTCAGTGTCCATCACACTGATTGATATTGCCCCGTATTGTGTCCTCTTGATCTGACAATTCTTATCGAAAGTCTTATAAAGTTTTGTATTCCAATATTTTGAATTTGTATCAATGTCGTAATGAACGAGCAGGTTGAATTTGTTAATGATGATTTCTTTCAGTTCACGAGCGTTCAGAATCTGCATCATCTGTTCGGTTTCGTCTTCTGTGCCGTATGCTTTGACTTCGAGGCGCTCGTTGTAATTCTCCTGATTCAACAGGATTTTCGCGACAGAATTGGTGCGCGGGGCATATATAATTGCTGTTGACTGGTATTTCGGCTTGATGAAGAGTGGGGTGGAGCAGATGAACGACACGACTGCCGTGACAGTGCAGACTATTGCTATTAATTTCCAATGTCTCAATAAAAATACTATCAATGAGAATGATGAATTCAAATCTTCCCTGTTATTACTTTCCATATATAAAAAACTTAATTATTAATATTCAATTCCTAATTTGTGAATAATCAGTCGTCAATGTCTTCAGCAAGAACTTCACCGCGGGGATTCCATACAACATATTTTGTGAATTTCTCGTCAGCCTCAAATCCGTCCCCATAGTTGATTGTCCCGTCAGCTTTGATTTGCTTTACTTCAACGTTTGAAAAAATCTTCTTATTGTTCTTATCCCAAATAATCTGTTCCGTTTCTATAGTCTCGTGCTTTATCAGGTTCGTCACAACCACATGCTTCCGTGCTTCCATTGTGCGCGTGTGCTGCTCGCTTATAGCATAGTCGGCGGTTAGAATTGACTGTTCGAAGCCGTTTTCATCGTATGATACGATTTTTATCCCTTCCGGACAATCCATGTAGTTGCGGTCAGGTTGTGAGTCATTGGGTGTGTATGTGTTGAGGACCGGGGCAGTGAGCACAAAACTTTTTATGCCGTCATCACTGAATATCAGTTCGATGTCGGTTGATGACTCGTCAGGGAACTTGCCGTCATATTCGAGAAGTTCATTCTTCGGGATTTCCTGTTTGCAAGAAAAAAGAAAAAGCATTGTCATTAAAAATATTAATGAAATGCTTTTGTGATGATTATTCATAATGGGGTAGTGCAATTACTTCACTCTGATTGTGGCGTTTTCCTGAATCCAGCATCCTACGTGGTAGGTGTTGCCGGCTTCGAGCCCTCTCATAAAGATATCCTGTTTTGACGGGAAGGTAAGTTTTGACATTTTTGCTCTTGCGTCATCGGCAACAGACGGGTCAACTGAAATTGCGCGCGAATATTTGTCGTATGCAGCCCAGTTGTATTCGTAAGGCACCATGTCTCCGCCTGAGCAGCGTGAACCTGATTTTTGGTAGAGGTCGCCGATGAGGACATACGCTTTCCCGCAGTTAGGATTGATTTTGATTGCGTTCTGAGCCGCCTCACGGGCCTTACCGAACTCAGCTTTAACCATATAGCAAAGGCCTAACATATAATAAGGTTCAATTTTGTCATTGTTGGTCTCGTATAACGGTATGGATTCAGTGAAATATTCGATGGCCTTGTCAATATCATTGTTTTTGAATGACAAGTTACCCATGAGGAATGCACTTTGTGCGCTCGGTTCGGCTTTATGCACAATACTTAATGCTTCAACAAAGACTGGTGAAGTGAGGCAGTTGCCTTTGCTCATTGTAAGAATTATTTTCTTCAAAACAGTGAGGTTATCACGGTTTGCTTCCAGCTTTTTGCTGTAAACTGCTTCAAGAACGTGGCACGGTGCGTATGGAGTGAACTTGGATTCAATGTTGTTCAGCGTGTTACGGTACTGCGTGATTCTCTTCATTTCATTGGCAGTGTCGTTGGAAAGTCTTTTCAGTCTTTTGTCATATTCGACAATATCTATCTGTTCTTTTTCCAGAGCCTCTTTCAGATTGTCGAAATTAGGCAGTGTCTTTTCGTACTTTTTGTATGAATTGTTTATTGCTGTTCCTATATAGTCAGTGGCCTGTTCGTAAGCGTTGATGAGCAGGGTTGTGTCTTTTGTACGTTTAAGGAGAGCTTCAGCAGTTTTGAAATATATGTCCCAAATGTGTGGCTGTGTAGCTTCTTTTTCCATTTCCACCGACTGTGTGAACCATTTGAGAGCTTTCTCGGCGTTCTTGCTGCGGTAGCGCATTGTGTAAAACGCCTTGTTGCCCAAACTGTTGCCTTCTGTCCAATTTTTCGGGAAATAGATGTGTCTGACCTCATAAACCCATAATGTCGAGTCTATCAACATTTCACGGTGTGCAGAATCTTTTTCAAGGCGGATGAGATTGTCGAACATTGTCTGAGCTTTAGCCCAAATGCCTGACCAGCTGCATGGATATTTGGTAATCAGTTCCTGCCAAGCGTTGTACGCATCGTTGTAGTTCTTTGCCTCAAGAGTCATTCGGAATGTGGTTACGAGTTCCGTGGCTGAAATAGAATCTTCAGGTGTCGAATACAACGGCGGAGTACACGGTTTTTGTGCCATTAAGAAAAATGTGCTGACCGAAAAAAGTGCGATTAAAAATAATTTTTTCATTGCTCTATATTTTTTATTATTTTCTTTTTCTGAAATTTTAAAAATGATTTTTGAAGATAATAACGTTGTTTGACCTTATTTATTTTACTATGTATAATTTTGAGATACTATTCCAATTTTGTACGCTGATACCATTTTTCCTGTAATGTGAAACTTAACGTAAATTTGTAGAAATCTTCAGAGAGTTTGTTTTTGTTGAGAGAGCCTAATTTGCCATATTCAAAAAGAATGTTGAGCGCACAGTTTGAGCTTGTTCCCCTGAATGGGAATCCCAAACCGAGGGTGATGGCATATTCTCCGACACGGTTCCCGTTGAAGCTGAAATAGCCATTGGAATAACGTGTGCCTACACGAAAACTGATTCTTTTGCCATATTTTGAAGACATCGGGTCGGGAGTATATTGAACCCCACCACTGACTATGAATGCGTTTTGCAGGGAGTCGGTTTCGCCCATAAGGTTGTAACGCGCCCAGTTGCGCCATGTGAAGTCAACACCTACAAGCAGCTTGTTGTCATAGTTATATGAGAACCCTCCGCCGATTACTTGGGGCATTTGAAGTCTGCCTTTACGGTTTTGCTCATTGGATAACGTGTCAAGGCCGGTGATGTTTTCGAGAGAGCCCTCAAAAATGGTCACCAGCTGCTGCTGTCTTGCCCATATATAGGCACTGTTTTCATACACAAAGCCGAAACCCAACTTGTGCTTTTCTTTGATGAGGGCAAAATATTGCAGTCCGGCTGAAAGATAGATTCCATCAACATGTGTTGATGTGTTTATTGTCGTATTGAAGAAGTTGCTGCCAGGTATTTCAACGCTTTGTTTATACGACAGACGGCCCCACATATAGGAGACGTTGAGCCCAAGCGACAAGCCTTTGCATAATTTGAAAGCATTACCCCAATAGAGTTGCATAAGTCCGCCGTCACCTTCGTATGTGTATTTGTTTTTGCCGAAATGATTCACCTCGTGGTTATCAACTATCACATAACCGAGGTCACTATATGGCAAAATTCCGGCACTTGTGCGCCAATGTTTTGTAACAGGCAGTCCTATGGTGAAATAGTTAGGATGGGCAATAGCACTTTTCTGCGTAAGAGTGTCTATCTTTAAAGTGTTAGCGTGCACACTGAATGAGGCATCCGCAATAAAAGAAAGTGAATCGAAAGCCACGTAAGAAGCCGGATTCCTGAAGTTGATCATGAACGGATTCTGCATGGCATACGCTGTTCCGCCAAGTGCTGTCAGGGCACTTGGAGTACAACTGTTTACCAACCCTATGCCATAATTGGAGTAGGGGGAACTTATTTCGTTTTGCGCAACAGTTTTTCCCAAAAAAAGGAACGTCAGCGCAAGACAAAGAAATATCCTATTATTGATTCGCATTTGTTTCCAATATTTTATTCAAGCCTTCAAGCACCAAATTAGAGTTTGCAAATATCGTATTTTTTATTGATTTTTTCAAGTGGTGCATATTGCCACCTGTCAGAATGATATTCAAATCAGGATATTTCTTCATATATAGCCCGATTTCGTAGTTTATTTCACCTATAACACCGTTAAAAACCCCACTAACAATTGACTCTTTTGTAGAAGCACCTGTTAACTGACATTCTGACAATGTGTCATAATCAGGGGCAACTGACGGAAGTTTTGCTGTAAAACTGTGCAGTGCTTTGAATCTCATGGACAATCCAGGAGAAATGGCGCCGCCCATATATTCGCCATGACTATTAATAAAATCATATACAAGACATGTCCCGGCTTGAATCACAAGAGTGTTGCTGTGAGGAAAGCGTGCCCACGCAGCAACCGCCGCTGCAATACGGTCATTACCAAGCTGTTCTGGCGTCTTATACTGAATTTTAATGGGAAGTGCGGTTTTGTGTGAAAGGAATATTGTGTTAAAATTCTTTTCGAGATAGCGGTGCAGTTCATCATTCATAGCACCTGTTTCGGAAACGATAGCTGAAACGATATTCTTGTTTTCTATAAAAAATTGAATATCTGATAGTTGCAGGTCTCTTTTTTGACAAATTGAAATTAAAGTCCCATCTTGAAAAATCGCGGCTTTATGCAATGTGTTACCGATATCTAAAACAAGATTCGCCATAATTCTACTCGTCAAAGTCTCCGCGGAGCGCGCGATAACGTTTTCTGGCCTCCACGGTATAAAGGCTACCCGGATAATCCTTCATGAGCCTTTGATAATATTCCATGGCTTTCTGAGTATCCTTGAAATTATATTCATAAAGCTCACCCAAAGCGAAAGCCGCATCGTCTGCAAGAATGTCGTCACTGTGCGACTCGAGAATTGCCTGCAACATTTTTTCTGCTTCAATGAAATTCTGCTGGCGGGCATATATTTTTGATTTCTGGAAATAAACGTCATCCGTAAGTTTCCCGGAAGGTTCGGCATATAACACAGAGTCAAGCATTTTGAGGGCTTCTTCGTTTTTGTTCTGGAACATCAGGAAATCGGCTTTCGCAAAGTATTTCAAAGGCTTGTTTACATCTTTTTCACCAAATATCAAAGGCAATAGTGTATCTGTCTCATCAGCGAAATCGTCATCTTCCTCCTCCTCATTATCTGAAATAATCATGGAGAAATACATTGCATCATTTGCTATAAGTTTCGAGGTGGCAGCTCTCAACACGTCAAGCTGGCTTTTAGCCCAGTCAAATTCACCTATATAGAAAGACAACTTTGCATTTTTGAATTTTGCGGTCTGCCCGATAGTGTCATTCGGCAAGGATTTCTCAACCTGAGAATAATTCAGTGTTGCATCCCAGACATTTCCCGTATAAAGAAGGATGTCGGCAAGGTCAATCTTATAAAGTGAGCGTTCTTTTACGTCACGCGTGGCCTGACTTATTGCATTGTTCAGAATTTCCACCGCCTCATCCGGCTTGTCAACGTAAAAAGCAAGCAGATGGGCATATTTCCGTGTCAACTCTGCAGTTCCCGAATGTATGCCGTTTTCATCTATCACATTCTTGAAGTCAGCCTCAAGGAGTTTGGCTTTCTGCTTGTCAATAGGGTAGGAGGTGGTAAGCTGAAGGTACCTGACATCAAGCAGTGTGTATTTCGCCTTGTCGTAATTTGCGCCGTCTTCGCCTTTGGCAATCACATAATCCAGGGCTTCAATAGCTGTTTCGTAATCCTTATTGGCTGCCGCTGTTTTAGCGAGACTGTAAACACGCTCGCCCTCTTCCTTGTTTCTCTTGTCTATTGCTTTGGCAAGCTGCAGAGAGGCCGGATAGTCCTTATTTATCTGGTATATCCAGAATAGCATCTGAAGATAGCACAAATTGTCGGGATTCTTTTGTGTCAGTCTCAGTAGCTGATTCTTCAAAGTAATATATTTGTATTGGTCAGCATCATCAGCCAAAAGGTTCTGCACTATTGCTTCAGATTCTTGGAGATACTTGGCCTCATCGTCTTTTAACAACGCCAAAGCCTCATCAATAACCTTGTCAGTGAGCTGCAATTGGTTGTAAATATTAGCCAAATCTGTTGCAAATACCTTGTTGTTATTCAATATTTTACGACCATGTTGTAAAGTGTTGATTGAATAGTCTCGCAATCCTTTGCTCCAAAATGCGTTATGCAATTCCCTGATTTTGCTTTCATTAGCCTCTACTGTTTTTATTGCATTTTCGTATTCTTTTGTGGCTTTTTCTATGTCTCCGCTCCGTTCATATACATAACCGATGTCTATTTTGTATCTTTGTGTGTTCGGCTGGCTTTTCTGCTGTTTCTTGACGATTTTTTCCAATTTTTTAAAGTCATTCAGGTTCAGCAAAGTCTGATAGTAATAATAATAGATGTAGGAATCTGTTTTTTTGCTGTATATATCGTCAAAAAGCTCAGCTGCCTTTTCAAATTCACCGTTTTGGTAATATTGTATTGCAAGTTGTTCGTTTTCAGGTCTTTGCGCCCAAATTGCGCTAAGATTCAAAGTTATCGCAAGTATAATAAGAAGTTTTTTCATGCTTTGCAAAAAAATGTCGGCAAATATACAAAAACTATCACAATGCTTTTAATTTTTTATGATTTTAAAAGCTTTTACAGTTTTGCCATTACTGCATAATCTCAATAAATATATTCCTGAAGGATGACCGCTTAAGTCTATGTCAGTTTTGTCAGTTTCAATTTTTTGATTGATAATAATTTGTCCGTATGAATTGTAAATGCTTGCAATATAATAGTTTAATGAATTAGCCTCTGTTTCTATAGTGAAAGTGCTGAATACCGGATTAGGATAAATTTTTATGGAATTGGAGTGAAAATCATCTATTCCTGTGTTATTAATGATGGTGAGATTTAGGATAAAAATACTATCACAATCATATATGGTTGAGTAATAATAAATTACACTTGTAGAATCTGGTGTGTCCGATTCAAATATAGTGTCTGTAGGCAAGTAATGGTAGGGGAGGTCTGTTCGTTTTATAGTGATATAATCTTGAGTTATAACAGATTGATTGATAGTGAGATACAGCGTTACAGCACTGTCGCAACCGTTAACCGTATTGAAGTGCTGTGTGTAGTCGCCACTTGTGAAGTATGTGCTGTCGTTCCAGACGAAGCTGTCGCAATGTGTAGCGGAAAATTCTGTTTCAACGGAGTTGTTGATAGTGAGGTGCAGCGTTACGGCGCTGTCGCAGCCGTTCACCGTGCTGAAGTGCTGTGTGTAGTTTCCGCTAGTAAAGTATGTGCTGTCGTTCCAGACAAAGCTGTCGCAATGTGTAGCGGAAAATTCTGTTTCAACGGAGTTGTTGATA
>JAGCRI010000128.1 GCA_017964755.1 Bacteroidales bacterium
CGCTGCCACTGCCGCGCTGACCGTACATGGCGTTATTGTTGATTTTCGGGGCGTTATTATCGTTGGTTTTCCTGTACCCTTATTCACCGCAGGAGCAGTTTTGTCAGCATTTTGGGTAGCCGTTGACTTGCCTGTGGATTTGCTTTTGTTCGGAGAGGCTGCATGCGGAGAACCGCCGCCGCCACCGCCGCCAATAGGGCCGAGTTCAATCATCACCATCCGCTTCGGCGGCGGTGGCGGATTCTGACTCTTCAGCGTAACAAACAACAATAGTATCAGGCTGATACAAATGACTATCGCCGTAACAATTGCTGCTTTTGTGTTATTTTTCTGTTCTGTAGTCATATTCTACTCAGCTTCAGTTGCCAAAACTATCTTATATCTGTCATTTTCAGCTCGTTCCTCATTCAATTTATTCACAACATCCATCAATTTCACAACATACTCAATATGAACACTCTTGTCGGCGCGCAAAACTATGGAATTCTGTCCTGAATTATCTTTAGCCACAGCGTCTTGCAAAGCCGGAAAGACTTGGTCAATTGTCATCGGCGGCGCATTCGGGCCTTCTGGGTTCACATAATAGTTGTTCTGGTCATCAATATAAACCTCCACATTCTTTGACGGCGACTGCCTGCTCGAGTCGCTGGTAGGCAAAGTAAGATTTATAGCGTTGGGAGAAACCAGAGTTGAAGTAATCATGAAGAAAATCAAAAGCAGGAACACCAGGTCCGACATGGACGAGCTGTTAAAATCAACCTTGCGTTTATTCTGAAGTTCAATCATAATCTGAAACTATTATAGCGGTTCGTGAAGAAGATCCATAAACTCAGTAGCTTTAGCTTCAAGCACATAGACCACATTCGAGATTTTTGAGACAATGATATTATAGCAGATATATCCGATAATACCGACAATAAGTCCGACAACCGTAGTCATCATAGCCGTATAGATACCTGAGGCGAGGACTGAAATGTCAAGATTATTAGGGTTCGCCTCCATATCGTGGAAAGCGATAACCATACCGACCACGGTACCGAGGAAACCGAGCATTGGGCCTGCGCCGGAGATTGTACCGAGTATCGACACATGCTTTTCCATCTTCTGGATTTCGAGTTTCCCGGTGTTTTCTATGGCGGTTGAAATATCCTCAAGAGGTTTGCCTATGCGCGAAAGGCCTTTCTCTATCATCCGCGCGAGCGGGGTGTCGTTTCCGCGACAAAGAGCCACAGCCGAATCAATCTTACCGTCATGGATGAAATCCTTGATATTGTTCATAAAGTTGCGTTCCTCCTTTGAAGCCTGTGTGAGGGTGAGCCATCGTTCGACAAAAATGTATATTGCAAGAGCAAACATAATGAACAATGGTATCATTATCCATAAACTCGCCGGATCAAAAAGGAGTTTAAGGACACTGATTTCTTCTGTAGTTACCTGAGCTGCCGCTGTAGCTGCTTGGGCCGCCGGCATTGCGGAATCCGTCAAAACTTCCGTCTGAATGTACAATAAAGGTGTCATATCTCTGTTATAAAAAATTTTTCAAAAATAAAATTTCCCAACGTCTTTTCTGATATTTTAATAACTGATTTTCAAACAAGATATTGTTAATTGTGAAAATTTATTTTTTTGCCTTGTAGAATAGTGTGTTGCTGGTTTCTGGCAAAAACAAATCTGATGAAACACGTTGAAGCTGAGCAATATCCACGGCAAAATATTTTTCACGCCTATCCAACACAGTTTCAGCATGGCTAAAGGTTTCGGCCACTCCAAGTGCGGAGGCACGGTCATCAAGACGAATCTCATTGGCAAGCAATGATGACTCAACCTTATTCTTCACTTTCTGCAAATCACTTGCAATATTATCATCATACTGAAAAGCATACAAAAAGTCCGACAATCTTTTATCAGCTTCCTCTATTGTAACCCCTTCGGCAGGATTTCCTATCAGAATAAAAACATTTGAAAGCAAATTTTCTGTAATATAAGCAGTTAGTTCAACGAACAATTTTTCTTCCAAGACAAATTTTTTATAAAGATAAGAAGAATGCCCGCTTCCGAAGAGGTCGGAAATCAAATCGAGAGCATAATAATCATCGTCAAGCCTGCCACAGCATTTCCAGCCCTTAATGAGCATGTCGTACGGCACTTCGCGCGAGACCGTGAGCCGCCGCTCCGCAACCTGCGGTGAATCAAAACAATAACCGGTGCTTTTAGGAGCGGCGGCGGGAATAGAGCCAAACCACTTGTCGGCAAGCGGAAACATATCATCAGCCGACACGTTTCCTGCAAGCACAAGCACCGCATTATTCGGACGGTAGTACCTGTAATAAAAATCTTTCATTAACGGCATGTCAACCTTGGCTATGTGGTCTAACGACTTCCCAATCGGCAACCATTTATATGGCATCTTGTCATAAATAAAATCATTGAATACCAACCACATATCACCGAAAGGAACATTAAGGAAATTTTCCTTGAACTCCTCACTCACAACATTTTTTTGCACCTCAAGCTGTCTTTCATTGAAAGCAAGTTCAAGCATTCTGTCAGATTCAAGCCAAAACGGGATTTCAATATTGTTGGCCGGCACAATACTGTAATATTGGGTAATGTCCTGTGATGTGAAAGCATTGTTGACCGCCCCGATTCTCTGCAACGGAAGGTCATAGTCGGGGATGTTTTTAGAACCTGAAAACATATAATGCTCAAAAAGATGCGCCATCCCTGTAAAGTCGGGGTTTTCATCTTTTGAACCAACATTATAGACCACATTGCATGAGACAAACGGAGTTGACCTGTCTTCATGGACAATAACGCGCAGACCGTTGTCGAGAACAAACCTTTTGAACGAAATCATAGGTCAGAACAATTACGGGGGATTTTGTCGAACACGCGCCATGCGTTTCGGGTTGTAATATCGCGGACATAATCGACCGGGACCTCGAATATTTCGGACAATTTTTCAGCGATAAGCGGAATATACGAGCTTTCATTAGGCTTCCCCCTGAATGGTGTCGGGGCGAGGAAAGGTGCGTCAGTCTCAAGCACAAGATGTTCCAATCCTACCTCCTTAACGACATCTTGCAACTTATTGTTCTTGAAAGTAACCACTCCGCCGATGCCGAGCACAAAACCCATCTCAATCACTTTCACCGCTTCGCGGATACCACCTGAGAAACAATGCATGACCCCGCGCAAAGGCACCCGCGAGAAATTCCTAAGCACGGCAAACGCTTCTTCGTAAGCGGAGCGCACATGTATGGAAAGCGGGAAATCCATGTCGGACGCCCACCCCAACTGTATGTTGAAGACTTCCATCTGCTCTTTTTTGAAAGCATCATCATGATACAAATCCATGCCAATTTCACCGATTCCGACAAGTTCGGGCGCACCGAGCCATTTGGAGATAACTTCGAGTTCGCTTCTGTAATTTTCATTAACATCGCTCGGATGAAGCCCGGCAAGAGGGAAAAAATTCTCAGGATATTTGGCTACAGCCTCTTTAATAAAATCTATACTTGAGGAGTTCACACATGGCAGAACCATTTGGGTAACCCCTGCCCCAACCGCACGTGCCACAACCTCATCAAAATTGTCGGGATAATATTCCTTGTATATATGTGTGTGTGTATCAACAAAATTCATATTCCAAGCAGTGTCAGCTAATCTTTTGCAAGCAGTAAGATAATACGCGGATTCAGTTTTGAATAAGAGTCGCTTCCGCCGATATTTTCAGGCTGTGACGGGGTTACAATTTCCACCAGACCTGTGTTTGATTTTGTGTCTTCCGCCGCCAACACCTCCAAAGCGTTATGTATGTCGGAAACTATTCGCGTAACAGAGCCAATGACCAAGATGTCCTGCGCAATATTTTTAAGTGAGGGATAAAGTGAAAATTTCTGGGTGAAGACAAAGCCGCCGCTACGAGCTATCATCATATCAGCGTATGCCACAACAATTTCGGGGGGAAAATCGTTATTCAGTGCCGACAGAACCTGTACGCCTCCTGCTTGAAAGTAGGGCATAAAAGACGGACAGTTACAGAAAATACGCTCATATTTCTGGGCTTTAAGGAATTGCACCATGAGCCCCATAATCTGATTGCTTTCGCAAATCTTGCATTTTCCCCCACTGTTGCGGAAGTTCTGCACAAAAGTCTGAACCGCATCAGTCATTGGCGGTAATGTCGCTGCATTCAGATTCTCGTTGGAAGCCGGCTGCTGCAATTTCGAGCCGAGCGCGTCACGCAGATTCTTCCGCATGACCTCTTTAGGCGATGTTGTAGCCGCACTGATTGTATCTTTAATATCCATTATTCTTTATCTTCAATTTTGGGTTGTTCCACTTCAGGTTGTTCGTTTTCAAATTCACGTTTACCGAAAATCTCTTCCAAGTTCTCCGCAAAAATCACCTCTTTTTCAAGCAGTATTTCGGCAAGCTGTTTCAGCTTATCCTTATTTGATTCAAGGATATTCTTGGCACGCGCGTATGCCGCCTCAATCATATCATGTACTTCAGAGTCAATATCCTCGGCTGTTTTTTCACTGTAAGGTTTTGAAAATGAATACTCAGACTGTCCAGTTGAGTCATAATAGCTGATGTTGCCGATTTTTTTGCTAAGCCCGTAATAGACGACCATAGCGTAGGCTTGCTTGCTTGCCTTTTCCAAGTCGCTGAGTGCGCCAGTGGAAATCTTTCCAAACACCACCTCTTCGGCGGCGCGGCCACCCAAAGTTGCGGTCATCTCATCGAAAAGCTGCTCGTAAGTTGTGATATGGCGTTCCTCCGGCAGATACCAAGCGGCGCCAAGCGATTTGCCGCGGGGCACAATCGTAACTTTGACAAGCGGTGAAGCATAACGCAGAAGCCAGCTCACAGAAGCGTGTCCCGACTCATGGTACGCAATAACCTTCTTCTCCTGCGGTGTTATCAGGCTGCCGCGCTTCTCAAGTCCGCCTATTATCCTGTCGATGGCAGCGAGGAAATCCTCTTTGCCGATTTCCGATTTGGACTTGCGGGCTGCCACCAAAGCCGCCTCATTGCACACATTGGCGATGTCGGCCCCCGAAAAGCCCGGTGTCTGTTTGGCGAAAAACTCAAGGTCAACATCTGCGCCGAGTTTCAAGTTGCGGACGTGCACCTCAAAAATGCCTTTTCTTTCGACGAGGTTAGGCAGTTCCACATGAATCTGGCGGTCAAAACGGCCGGCACGCAGCAGCGCGCTGTCGAGGACATCGGCGCGGTTTGTCGCCGCAAGTATAATAACGCCAGCATTAGTGGAAAAACCATCCATCTCTGTAAGCAGCTGGTTCAGAGTGCTTTCACGTTCATCGTTCGCGCCGCTGAGTGAATTGCGCCCACGCGCCCTGCCAATAGCGTCAATCTCGTCGATGAAGATGATACAGGGGGCTTTTTCTTTGGCTGTTTTGAACAGATCACGCACCCGCGAAGCACCAACGCCGACAAACATCTCAACAAAATCAGCCCCAGACATTGAGAAGAAAGGCACATGTGCCTCACCTGCCACCGCTTTCGCCAACAACGTTTTGCCTGTCCCTGGAGGCCCCACGAGCAACGCACCTTTCGGGATTTTCCCGCCAAGCACAGTATATTTCTTAGGATTCTTCAAGAAATCGACAATCTCTTCAATCTCCTCTTTTGCCCCCTCCATGCCAGCCACGTCCTTAAAAGATACGGAAGTCGGGCTTTTCGCATCAAAAAGTTGTGCTTTCGACTTGCCGATGCCAAAGATTCCACCGCCGCCGCCACCGCGCATCGCCCGCATTGAATAGAGGAAAAAGCCGAAAATGATGAGTGTCGGTAGCACCCATATCAATTCACGCACCCAATTTTCAGTTGTATTCTGCTTTATCGGTATCTCATAATCATCCTTGACGTCAGCACGCGTCAGCGTGGTGTCCGCCGCAAGACGTGACTCTATAAGTTCTTCCTTCAGCTCTCTTAAATTATCATTAAAAACTTGATAATCAGCAATCTGGATATAATAATGAGGCCCGTCTGGATTCAATTTTTTTGCTTTTTCATACTCTTTTTTATTTAAAGCCTCATCGGTCAGATAAATCTGCACACTGTTGTCTTTTCTGACATATTCAAGAGATTTCACATCCTGATTCTCAATCATTTTATTGAAAACCGTATTATCCACCTCATCAACAGCACCGCCCGCGGAGGTATAGAAAAACAAAAAAATGAGTACGCAAGTAATTATTATATAAACAAGGCTCAAATTCCGCTGTGAACGGTTACCGTTGCCCTGGTTCGGATTCGGGTTATTGGATTTTGGAGCTGCCATAACAAAACGATTTTACATATTAACACAAAAAAGCGAAAAAAGTTCACACATCAAAAACGAGTTATCTCGGCATCACTCCACAGATTTTCCAAATTATAGAAATCGCGTGTCTCCTGAAGGAAGATATGTACAATCACATTGAAAAAATCAAGGATAATCCATTCCTTATTCTCCAAGCCCTCAACAAAATAAGGTTTCTGGTGAGCCACTTTCCATGCAAGTTCGCGCACATAGTCGCAAAGAGTTTCAGCGTGCGGCTTCGAAGTTGCGGTACAGACGATGAAATCATCGAAAATGACATTATCCATTCCCTTCATGTCAATATCCACTATATCACGCCCCAGCTTCTCCATAAGAGCCTGAATAATAATATCTTTAATATTTTGATTAGTAGAAATTTCCGCTTTTTCCGCCGCTTTTTTCCTGCTTACTGCCATAATAAAACCGTTTTTTCTTGAAATAAAACCAAATTTTTAATTTGCAACCGCAAAAATAATCAAAAAAAATGAGAGCATAACAAAACAATCCATTAAAGTTGAACTACGGCTCCGGCAGCAAATTACTCATAATTGCCTTTTCTTTTTCCGAAGTTGTAGGCGATATATGCGCATAAGAAAAGAGGTTTAGCTTTGTTATACGCCATCTGCTGCACAAACGGGAAAACCATGTCAACCGTTGCTCCGACTTCCAAGACGTGCATCGTCTCCTCACGCTTACTAAAGTCGAAATTTATACCTGTCTTGAAATAGAAGCCCGGATGCAGCTTTGTCTGCCCTA
>JAGCRI010000129.1 GCA_017964755.1 Bacteroidales bacterium
CTGGCCGTTCTTGCAAACGATTGCATCACCAGAAACTACGACTGTAGGATCAGCGTAAACTGTAACTTTGTTTTCAGCAATAGCAGTATCTACGCTTGCACCGAGACCACCGCAATAGTAGTCGCCAGAAGCTGTAACAACCAACATATATTCAAGTGTTGCAGAATCACCGACAACGTGAGCTATATGTGTTGAGTTAGCTGCTGTAGCACCAGGAATTTCAAGGCCGTTGACATACCATTGATAAGTGAGGATGCCAGCGCCGGTAGCTGAACCTGTAAGAGCGATTTCAGCACCTTCGCAAACACCGCCCATTGAATCAACAGAAGCAGTGGCAACAACGTTATCAATATTCCTGACAACGATGTCAGTAGCCGGGCTTGTTGTTGAACAACCTGAAATGTGTGTTACTGTTACAGTATATGTTGTATTGTCATAAATAGTAGTTGTGAATGAAGGACCAGTGTGGATACTGTCGCTCCAAACGAATGTGAGTTCATTCAAATCCCAATCAGAGACGTTAGCCGTAACTGTTACCTCTGTACCAGGACATACGCTGTCAGCTGTGACTGCAACCGTAACTTCCGGCTGGTCTTGAACTCTGACATCGAATGCGGCTGAAGTGGCAACACAACCATTAGTGTTGGCTGCAACAACCTCAAATGTGTAAGGATACGGTGAACCCGGATAATCTGTGCTGTCGCCTGTTGTCAAGACAAGTGAATCCGGATATGTGATAAGGTCTCACTGGTATTCAACCATTGAAGGAACATATACATACTCGTAAGATGTGTCGTATCTGTAAACCGTAGCTGTATCGTACGTGATATTGAATGTGTTATATACACAGTTGGTATCATAGATAGCAGTCTTATGGTAAACTACAGTGTTTTGATCATACTTATAAGATGTGTCGCATGTTCTCTGAAGGACATAGAACAGAGTATCTGTCTTGAATATGTATGATGTATCGAATTTATAGACTGGAGTATATTTGTTCTCCATTACCAAAGCTACGTATGTTGTGTCTTCAACGTAAGCAACTCTCTGAGTGTAACTATGCTGTTCAACCGGGAAGTACTGGTTAATAGCATTAGAATATGTGTTAATATAACTATTGTAATATTGTGAAGTATAACCTTCAACATAATCACTCTCATAACCAGCATAAGTTTGTTGGTTATTATTACCTGTAAAGTAATAATATGTTTTACCATTAGATGTTGCAACATTAATTCTTACTTGGTTATTACCACCTGTTGTAATTGTAGACATTGCATTAGGCAGATTTACAGCACAAGCATACCCTGTAGTATAACCAAGTAAAGAGTCTATATGGTAATTTTGAGCAACTGTCTCTGCATTATTATTTATAGAAGTAATAACACCTATATTAAAATCGTTATTTGCAGCTGTAATACCACGTTGAGTATATGTACCAGAAGGATTACTTGGCGTTAACTCGTATGTTAATGAATATGCAAAATTATAGGTATATGGAGACCAAGATGTACCATATCCAGAACGAGTATATAAAGTGTCTCTTAACGTCGCAATCTTATCTTCCATACCTTTTCTGAATCCAGCAAGGTAAGCATCTGAAGTGAATGTACTGTCAAGGTCATTATCATCATAGAGAGTATCACCTTCAGTATAAGGAACAGGTGATAACATTACATCAGTTGTGAGATATGAAGTTGTCAAAGTGTCGAATCTGTAGTTCAGAATAGTGTCAACACTTACCTTATAGAACTGTACAAATGATGTGTCATCAAGATAAATATAAGTAGTATCTGCCAAAACTATATCGAATCTGTCTGAAGAATAGGTTCTGACTGTGTCAGCAACAACTGTTGAATCGTATGTATAATTAACAATAGTTGTGTCAATCTTCAATCCAACGAAATCAACCTGAACTGCGTATGTGCTATCGTAACGAGTGATAGTAATATCATCAGCAGGACGCATATATGGAAGTGTGTCATAAACTGATACACTGCTATGGTCATACGGATAAATACTGTCGCAGTTATCTTCAACTAACTCTTCATTGAGATAGAATACTTCATATATGTCAATAGAATCAAGAGTACCATAGTAAGTAGTATCGGTCATAGTAACTAATGATGTGTAAACTACTGTATCATTAGAAACTTCAAGGAATTCGTAGTGGTTAACAACTGTTGTGTCGCCGTATGCGAATACATAGAGAGTATCCATATCCGGTCTGTGGCTCAAGAGTATTGAGTCAACGCAACCTTCACCATTCTGAGCAAGTACCATATATTCTTCGTGCATGTCAGTAACAGTGCTGTCAACATAAGCGAAACCGATACGAACAGTGTCGATATTAGAGATAACCTGACGGTCGAATGTCCAGAGAACGTGGTCAATCAGAGTGTCAACCTTAGTAGGAATGATTGAATCAGCGAATGTCATTTCAGATTCAATATCTGTAGCCAAAGAGGTGTAGAGAGTATCGTTAATCATGAATTGTTCTTGCAAACCGTAAGGTCTGAGGACTGCTGAATCCATCAAAGCTGTGTCGGTTGTGCTGAGAGCCTTACCGTTGACACGCCATTCATAGTGGAGCAGTGCAGGATCATCATAGAAGTTAGAAACGATTGCGTGGAGATTGATTTCACTGCCTTCGCAAACATCCTGTGTACCGTTGATAGTAACAATCAAGTTAGGTTCAACTGTAACAACATTCGGAGTGCTTGCAATAGCACACGGATAATCGTTATAAGAAACTTCAACATAATATGTATAAGTTGTAGTGCTTGCATTACCTGTGAAGATAATCGGTGAGTATGTCGGCATTGTAGCACCGGCAACAGCAGCACCGTTTTCATACCATTGATAGGTAGGATTATTCAGACCAGCAGGAACGCCGTTCATATTGACAGTCAAGTCAACCTGACCACCGTCACAAATTGTATTTGTGGAAGCGTCAACTGAAGCGAAGAATTCGTTGTTGTAAGGAAGAACCTCTGTCAAATCTGAAGTAGAGTTGCAAGCGCTTGTCTGATAAACTGCTTCAACAGTGTAGAAACCAGCAGCATTAGCATCAAATGTATTTGTATAAGTTGTTGTTTGTGAAATAACAGTACCTGTAGCTGTGTCAACCTGTGACCAAATCCACTTATAAGGCTGTTCATTGAGTGATGAATAAGCTGAAGCAACAAGATGAGCTGTACCGTTAGCGCACATAACTGCACCGGCGATTTCAACTGCAGGAGCTTCGATAACATTGATTGTGAATGCAGGTGAATAAGTATCTTCGCAACCTTCGCGAGAAATGATAACCTTATAATCACCAGCTGTTGAATCAGAAGCTGTGAGTGTCAACTGCAATGAGTTCTGGCCTTCGTTGAGGTAGTTACCATCTTTCATCCAAGTGATGAAGTTGTAACCGATTTGGTCATTTTCGATGACAGCTGTCAAGTCGATAGTTGCACCTTCGCAATATGTCTGGTTACCAACGATATTGACAAGGATACCAGAAACTACGTTAGCCTGTACAGGATTTGAAACTGCTGTACAACCTGTAGCATCGTCAGTAACAACAACTGTATAGTAATATGTACCGACTGCAAGTGAGTCATCAGCAACATATGTTTGAGATGTACCATTGTTAATCGGCATATTGTTGATGTACCATTGATATGAATATGTAGATGCAGGATCTGCATTGTCAAGGTGAGCGTCAAATGTCTGTGTCAGATAGTTCTGTGTTCCATAGAGACCAACATTAGTTGACATTGCAGGAGCACCGTTAGAATAGATAGTAACTGTAGGAACAGGAATGATGTTGACATTGATGTTATTCAGCGGCATACCAACTGTATCACCACCGTCGAGAATGACTACTGTATAGTCGCAAGAAGCGGTAGCAGTGAAGGTTGGGTCATAAGTTGAATAAACGAGTTCATCATTGCAGTACCAATTATATGTATAGTTACCGTTATTCGGCATATTTGTTGAGAGAACGACTGACTGGCAAGAAGTAATAGTATTTGCACTTGAGCCGTTAGCATAGATAACAACATCGTTGACAATGATTTCACCAACCTGAACATTCATTTCACCAACTGTGCTGCAGCCTGGGCAAGATTGTAACACTTCGCATTTAACGCTATGCGAGCCAGCAACAGCAAATGTTGTTATGAATGTTGTGTCGTTGGCACCTGCAACAGGAATATTATCAATATACCACTGATAAGTAAGAGGACCGTTAATATAACCGCCCATTGTATTGCAGGTATATGTATATGCAGAATCTTTGTCAGGATTCGGTTCGCCAGTGATGATGACGCTCGGGTCATTCATAACCGTAATGCGGATAGAATCAGTGTAACGTGTTGCACAATATGCAGGAACTGAAGTACCAGTCTGTTCAACATAGAGGTAATAGTATTCAGCATGTGGGTTAGCTTCATTTTCACCAGCTTCTGAAGGTGTGCTGATGTCAACGATATAAGGATATTTGTTAATGTCAGCCAATGTTATATAGCCGTCACCACCTTGTATCTTGATACCGTTGTGATACCACTGATAGTAAACAGGAGCATTGCTGTCAACCGGGATAACATTAGCATCCAAGTAAGCGCTACCGCCTTCGCAAATAGTGTCAACTGAAGGAGTAACTTGTGCAAAGATTGTAGGATATACCTTAATAGTATCAGTTTCAAATTTAACTGGACGACAGTTATAACCAGAGGTTGCAACTTCGAGTTTGTAAACGTAGTTGGCAAGAGTCTGAGTTGTATTTTCAATTACGAATGAGGTATCGCAAACATCACCTGAGTCAACAGTGCTGCAGGTCAGAATATTTGAAACTTCCCAATTCATCCATTGAGTCCAAGTGTAAGTAACTGTATCGTGTGTGCCGTCCCAGTCTCTGTTGTCAGAAGCAACGATTACGACTTCTGCACCGACTGTGAATTCATCACCACCGCAGTGTGAACCTGCAACGAGTGATTTGTCGAACAAAATGCTATCATTCGGGTTAGTAACGGTCTTGACGATAACCGGGAATTCAGTGTAGCAGTGGCTATTTGTAGCAACAACCATGAAGCTATCTCTCGGGTTAGTCAAGACAGGAGTTGTCCAAACAGAATCTGTGAGACCAACCTGATCAACACTGTTAATAGTAACAGTATCCATAGACTGCGTACCCTCATTCCAAACATACCAATCTAAGTAGTCATAGTTTTCAACTCCGTGGAGATAAACAGTAGTTGTAGTATCAGAGCAATAACGTACATATGTGAAGTTGTCGATTACAGGAGCTTCTTTAACTACCAATAACAGTGTGTCATATTCACGGCAACCTGAGTTGTCTGAATAGTCTTCAGCCTGCCAAGATTCAACAACCAACTTATATACACCACCCTTAGCATAAGTAGTATCATGGTGAACAAATGCATCGATAGTGAATGACAAAGTGTCACCTGCAGGAATAATATCCTGACTGTCACGCCAAGCCAAAGTATCGTGTTCGTTTCTGACTAACCAATAAAGTTTCTGGTCTTGAGCAGAGACGATAGAACAAGGAATTTCAGTAACAGAAGCATTCGGACAAACTGTATCTGAACCTGGGATAATGATAGGAGCAGTGTAGATTACGAATGTATCACTGTTAGCTGTAATACCACAATCACGTGTAAGGTTGATGAGGTTTGCCATAAGTATCAATGTGTCAGTAGTATGACCCAATTCAACATTCGGCAAAGTCGTTGAATAGTTAATAATCATTTCACGTGAATAGACTGTATCAATATTGCCATTGAACATCCAAACAGCTGCGAAAGAGTCAGTCTTGTTTGCAAGGTAAGATGGTTTATAGATAGTAGAGTCGAGAACCATTGTGAATATTACATCAGAACCCTGGCAAGTATCAGGAACTTGTTGGATTGTGATGAACGGTGTAGTGTAAATAATAACATTTACTAATGTATCAATTATAGTAGCACAATTGTGTGATTCGTGGTGCAAGAGCGGAGAAACCAAAGTATCAGGCCAAGCAGTGATTGTTCTTGGTGAATAGATTGAGTCTTCAACGAGTGTATCTGCACCGAAGAAGTTATTTCCATAAATTGCAATAAACTGGAATGCAGAATCAGCCAACAAATCAACTTCGCAAAGTTCAAGATAAGGAGTTGTGTCGGTTATCGGATAATAAATACCAGAATATTTGACATAGAGTGCAGTCAGAGTATCAGGACCGTAGAGGACAAGCTTGTTAGCAGTATCTTGTTTAACAGAGCAGCCTGGAAGTTCTGAATAGACTGAGAAGTTGAAATAAACTGAGTCTCCGTTGCTATAATTGATATTATCGAATACAGCATTCAATCTTACTGAATCAACATAGAAAGTATCAAGTTCAGCGCCGCTGGAACGAACTGTATCCCACAACAATGAATCGAGAGTAGCATTGGCAGCTGTCCAGAGGTAAGACAATTGGAAGTTACCAAGAATTTCCTCATCATAATAAACAGTTGGGATGAAGAATGCAGTAGCGTCAGCACAAATAGCTGTATCGTTTGAGAATGTCATATCAGGTTGAGCAGCATACTCAACGCCAGGTATTTCATCGTATTCTCTTTCACAAGTGTCATAATAAACGACCCAGAGATAATCATAACTATCAGGATTATCATTTGTGAAAGTGAATGTTAACAGGGAATCTTCAATAGAAGAAATTGAACCACTGTATAATGTATCAAGGTCATTATTTCCTGAAATCTGAATAAGTTTATAATTATAAGGCAGGAATTGTGAAGTATATGTAGTATCGAAATTGGTCCATCTGACAAAGAGTGTATCTTCACCTGTTACACAGAGTGTGTCGTAAGCAACCTCAAATTCAAATGTCGGTTCCGGATTATAGATGAAGATAATTGAAGCTTCAGCTACACAGCCAAGTGTACCGTTATCTTTAATACGAATGACATATCTTGCCTGACTATCAGTTTCAATGAAATTCAAGTTAAGCATAATAGTACCTGTATTCTGGCTGAAATCAGCATAACCACCTGTAAGATCAGTAACCAAAGTGTCGCTTGTCCAAACTTCGATATCAGGCATAATATCTGTGATAGGTGTAGTTTCGTCAAATGTCTGGTTGAGACGACCTACACGAGGAATAAATTCGAAGTAGTTCTTGCAATAAGGAATAGTTGTATAGAGAGTATCAGCAGCAGTAGTATCCATTGTCCAAAGTGTGAGCTCAATCTGGAATACTTCAATCTTCTTAGCTGAGTCAATTGAAATAGAGCAGCCCGGAAGGTCGCTTGTGAGTGAAAATGCAAAATATGCACTATCAGCGACTGAGTAATCGAATGTTGTGAAATACTTGTTTATAATAGTTGTATCAACATAGAATGTATCAAGTGTTGAATATACAAGATTGCTATAAACCGCAGAATCTCTATAAGTGTATGAAGTGTCATATCCTGTAGGAATCCATGTGGAATCAGGATTTTCCTCCCAATAGCCGAGCTCAATTATCTCATTAATTTCCTGAATTTGAACATAAGTGGTATCCCAATGAGCTGTAGGAACTACGCCATAAAATACAGAATCTTTTGGAGTAACGACAGTATCGTTAACAGCATTTTCAGCAGACCAGAGGTAGGTCATCGTGTTGTTCATCAAAAGCGGCGATAGCTCGACTGTAGGAATAAAGAATGCTGTAGCTGTCGGGCAGATAGCCGTGTCATTTGTAAATGTAACAACAGGTTTAGCCACGAAGTTAATTACAGGAATCTCATCATATTCGTAAGCACAAGAGTCAAATTTAACTAACAATACATAAGTATATCTGCCAGGTTCATCATTGGTGAAACCGATTCTAAACAAAGTGTCGGTCAATGTAGCGATAGAACCTTTCGCCAAAGTGTCAGCGTTATGATAAACGCCATCATATTCAATAAGTGCATAATTATATGGGAGGAAATCTTTAGAGAGGGTAGTGTCATAGTTGGTCATGTGAACCGTAATGGTATCTTGACCTGTAACGCAGAGTGTATCATACAATGTAGTGAATTCAAATTCCGGCTTCGGATTATAAATGAACTGAATTGTATCAGATGTCTCGCAACCGAGGTTACCATTATCATAGACGAAGACGGTAACATGCTGTTGGATGTTAGTATCGATAAAGCCCAAGTCGATCATAAGATAACCTTCTTGGGTAAACATAACACTTTGCATATTGCTCAGGTCATACATTGAGTCGCCGACCATAAGTTCAAGGCGTGTATTCTGGCTGAGCGGTGAAAGTTCTGCGAACGGTCTGCCGACCTGTCCAACACGCGGAATAAATTCAAAGTGTTCGTTGCAATCCTCAGCTGCATAATACAGAGTATCGGCAAGAGTTACAGAATCTTTCAACCACAAGGTCATCTCAACCGGACGGATTGAGAATGTGAATACTCCGTAATCAGAGCAAAGGCTTGTATTCAAAATGTTGATACCATAATATATAGTAGTATCACTATTAATAAGCATAGTGTCAAGCACCAAGTTCACTGTATCGAAGCCAGCTCGTTTTACAAGGGTGTCGCGTATAACATTGTTAGTGTCAAAGAAGACGACTGACAAGACAGAATCCCTGAAGCAGGTATCGATGTTAGCTGTAAGGGTAACTACCGGCTGATAGCCTGGGCAAACGAACAATGTGTCAGTGCCATTACCCAGATACTCAGTTGTTTCAATATTGAAAGTGAGTTGCGGTACCGGGTGAGCTGAAATAGCCATTGTATCGGTAACCAAGCAACCGTCAATCGGATAATACTGACCACCACTACCAATCTGCTGAGCATAATCATATTTGATGACATATTCTTTATGCTGATCAAGTGTCAGCTCATATATATCTTCATTAGTAATTGCAGAGTCAACAATTGATGAATATATTGGTTCACCATCTTCCAAAATTGTAAAGTGAGCAATAACATCAGTAGCTTCCTCAAAATTAAGACCACCCTCAATTGAAATGTTCAACATATATTTTGAACCTTGACAGAAGATTGAGTCAACTGCATGGGTGAGCGGGTTATAAGCAGGTGAGTTAATAACAATTGACGGGATTGTACCGGCAAGCACATCAATGGTAGCCCATTGTGTATATGCTTTTTCGGACATTGATACCACAACATAACTATTATGTCCGATGAACACGGTATCTTCATTTGCCCCATTCAATGTTACAGCATTTAACATCGCCTCAGTCAACGGGAAGTTGTAACCAGTAACAGGATCTGTATATGAAGCTAAGTAGGTTGATATCTTATTAGTATCAACTTTATACAGATTCTTCTGGTATTCAACTCCCAGACCTTCCTGATACTGTTGAATTTCGACCGGGGCCGAAGAACAGACATAGGAAGGATTTGATGTCATAGCAATACCTTTTCGGTCGGTATTACTTCTGACAAAGTAAGGTATTGAATCCTCACTTGCCAAAACGACATCAGTATTTCCGAGGAACGCCTTCGTGACTGAATCGGCGGCAGCGACAACAGCGGTGGCCACATGTTGTACTGTGTCGATCCTTACTATCGTCTTATCCAAATATGAACTGTCGTGAGTTACAATGAAAGTATCCCAAACTGTATCGACTTTCATTGCATAGGTCACTTTGACAGTATCCTTAAATGTTGACATCGAGTCGCTGCTCAAAGGACGAACAGTAAGAGTGTCGATCCAAGTAGTAACAGTGTCATTAGACAAGTAGATAGTATCATTAATATTTGCTGCTGACAGATTCACCTGTGTGCCGAGCACCATATCAGCTATTGAAGTTGAACTAACAATAACTGTATCGATCCAAGCACCTACATGATCCACAGCAGAAGTGTCAGCGAGAACATATACATAAGAATAATAAGTTGTATCGAGCTGCTGAATATATTTATAGTTAAGAGTATCGATATAGTGTACATAAGAACCGATGCTATCATAACGGGTAGTGTCATAAATAGCATACTTAGGAATATAAGTTGTAACAGTATCATTAATATTAGCGGTAAGTTCCACAGCAAGGGCATAGCTTCCGTGAGTGAGGAACGGGCTCACGAACAACTTGTCGGAAGACTCGCCACTAACAGATTTCGAGAGCACTCTGTTACCGTTATTAAGATAATACCAATTCAACTTCAAGTTATCGACAGCCGGGTCAGTAAGGAGACCGGCGGTGTCCTTGAAAGTCGCGCCAATTACAGCACCTGAACGGAAGGTGATAACTCCATTGGCGGAATAATAAGCTCCTTCAAAACGAGTGAGACCATTTTTAAAATAAACAGTATCCAGATTGTCTTTCCAAGAATAGACCTGAACTTCAGGTGCATTATTCAGGAAGACATTAGTGGTATCGTAGTGAGTACCAGCAATATCTAACGAGTCGGATACAGTACCTGAAAAAGCAGCGGACACGACTGAGTCTCTCTTAGTAACGACAGAATCCTTAGAAAGAAAGACTGTATCACCCGGAGCTGGCAAGGTAACCATACTCGGGGTTGCATGCAATCCTGCTTCAAGCGACAAATTAGCTACCACGTTGTTCGCATGGTTCATTCCTAAATAGACAAATGTCATCAGGAAGAAAATCATAAATTTTTTCATCGTTTTGAATTTAATTATTAATATTATATTTATTTATTTCTATATTGATTAATATTCATTTCATTACAAACTTCCCTCCGGTCAACAGCAGCTGTTGGCGTGAAGGTCAGTTTTTCTTTAGTGTTCAGTTTTTCCTTTGTATCCATTATACTATTATCAACTTGCAAAAATACAAAAAAAAAATTCATTTTTCAAACTATTGGAGATTTTTTTTGCTAAAAAAAGATAATACATAACTATCTGACAAACAAGATTATACAAAACCAGTTATTTTCGTTTGCAAGCGAAATCCCTTGAAAAATCAAGGATTTTGAAAAAAACGACCATTTTAGAGCCTGTTTTTTAGAAGTTTTCGTCAAAAATTGCCAAGCCACAAAACTTATCTGGTGAATTAAAGTCATAGACATTTTTTAATAATTATAACTTGCTAATAATCAGTACTTTACAATATTAAATATTTTCACATAGAAAATTCAGGCCTTTTCTTTCGATTTCAGACACACAACACCAATATGGAGTTACGTATCATTTTTTAAAAGAAAGTTTATCTATAACAAAATTTGTAACTTATTGAAAATCAATAAATTACGCAAATTTACCGCTTGCAAGCGAAAAATTCGGAAAATTGAAGCCCGACATTCGATAGCAAATCGAGGACGGAAAGTCGGGGGACGAAACCGAAGCGGTCGGAAAAAACCTGAGGATAAACCTCAGCTGAATTAAGAGACTCCGGCAAGGGGCGCTTCGGATGGAACGAATACCTCAAATCAGTTGTGCCTTGAGGTGCGGCATGGGAAAAATCTTGTGATAACGAAACCGGTGTTTGGATTGCCAGCAATTTCAGCAAAAGTGCGAGCATATCCATATTGAAATCCAAGAGAAAATCATAACGCTTTTCATAAAACGGTTTCAGAAAATCCTGATAATAAAGAAAATAGGGACTCCCATTATACGCAGTAGTGATGGAACGCCAATGAGAGCGCTGCCATGGGACGGAATAGTCAATGCGGACATCGGAAATCAGAATTTTATCGTGAGTCTGCACGACAGGTACCGCAAGCATCTGAACCCCGTTAGGACCCATGATGTAGGTGCGGGTACGATAGGTCTGTTTGATGAAATTTTCGCATTTTTCAATGACGACATTCTCGGCGGAGCGAATAGCAGCAATGTACTCCACCGTTGGCAGGTAAGCAGTAGAAAGATATAACTGCATGATTATCAGACTATTGCTTCAAACTAACAGTCTTATTGAAGACTAATTTTTCAGCGGTCGAATCCTTATCAACGCAGAAGTAGCCGAGACGCTCAAACTGATAGTGCTTTTCTACATTTGCAAGCGTCAAACTCTTTTCAATATAAGCCTGCTGAACCGTAAGAGAATTAGGATTAAGGTTATCAAGGAAAGTTTTACCCTCCTCAACCTCATCGGGAGCAGGAACAGCGAAAAGCCTGTCGAAGAGTCTCACCTCAGCAATATTTGCATAATTAACTGATACCCAATGAATTGTAGCCTTAACTTTACGGTTGCTTGCGGGCATTCCGCTCTTAGTTTCAGGATCGTAAGTTACATGGATAGCGGTAATTTCGCCATTTTCATCTTTATCGACAGAAACGCACTTCACGATATAGGCATACTTGAGGCGCACCTCACCGCCAGGAGTGAGACGGTAAAATTTCTTATCAGCGTTCTCCCTAAAATCAGCGCGCTCAATCCAAAGTTCCTTAGTAAAAGGCACTTCGCGAGTACCGGCTTCAGGGTTTTCAGGATTGTTGACGGCATTCAGCATCTCAACCTTATCATCAGGGAAGTTGTCTATAACGAGCTTCACGGGGTCGAGGACGGCCATGGTGCGGGTGGCGACCTTGTTCAGATCCTCGCGGGCGCAAAATTCCAAGAGGGAGACATCGATCACGTTATCTCGTTTGGCGATACCGACCGTTTCGGCGAAGTTACGCACTGACTGTGGAGTGTAACCGCGGCGGCGGAGCCCGCAAATTGTAGGCATACGCGGGTCATCCCAACCCATAACATAGTGGTCCTTAACAAGTTGCAGAAGTTTGCGCTTACTCATTATCGTATAACTGAGGTTAAGGCGGGCAAATTCAATCTGCTGAGGATGGTGGATACGGAGGGCTTCGCAGAACCAGTCATAAAGCGGACGATGGACTTCAAACTCAAGAGTACAAATAGAGTGAGTAATCCCTTCGATGGAGTCGCTCTGGCCGTGGGCGTAATCGTACATCGGGTAGATGCACCATTTGTTGCCGGTGCGATGGTGCTCCGAATGAAGTATTCTGTACATAATGGGATCGCGCATGTGCATATTCGGAGAGGTCATTCCTGTCTTGGCGCGAAGGACCTTAGAGCCATCAGGGAATTCGCCATTCTTCATCCGTCTGAAAAGGTCAAGGTTCTCTTCCACGGAACGGTTGCGGAACGGGCTTTCGGTACCCGGCTGAGTCGGCACGCCCCTACCCTTGCTAATCTCCTCCTGTGACTGGTCATCAACGTATGCAAGCCCCTCTGTTATAAGGCGTTCCGCCCATTCATACAACTGATCGAAATAGTCGGAAGCATAATGTTCTTCAGCCCATTGAAAGCCAAGCCAGTTAATATCCTCTTTAATGGAATCAACATATTCAACATCCTCCTTAACGGGATTCGTATCATCGAAGCGCAAATTGCACAAGCCGCCGTACTTTTTAGCGATTCCAAAATTCAAACAAATTGATTTTGCATGCCCGATATGGAGATATCCATTCGGCTCCGGAGGGAAGCGAGTGTGCACTTTGGAGTCGTTTTTACCATTAGCAATATCTTTTTCAATAATCTCTTCAATAAAATTCATAGAGCCGAACTTAAAATATTTATATATAAAGAACTAATTTACAATAATATATGAATCAATATATTAACTTACAAATATACAATAAAATTATGTATCTTTGTTGAAAGAAATGATGAAAAATATACATTAATATAATATATACAATAGAATATAGGAGATAGGAGTTAGGAGTTAGGAGTGAGGAGACAGGAGTTAGGAGTTAGGAGACAGGAGTTAGGAAATAGGAAATAGTAAATAGTAAATAGTGAATTGTATGGATAAAAAAATTTTGTGGGGTGTTGTGTTTTTGATTTTGAATTTGTCTTTGGTGAAGGCGGAGGGGGACGCGTTTGGCATTTTGTCAGATGATACTAAAGGTGAGTTGATGGAGATGCGCAAGCGTGAGAAGGACACTTCAGGCATCCGCAAAGGCTGGACTTTCGGGGCGTTGCCGAGTGTTTCATACGATGCCGACTTGGGTTTCCAGTATGGGGCGTTGGCAAACATCTACTATTTCGGAGACGGCAGCACCTATCCGGAATATCTGCACTCGTTCTATATTGAAGCATCCTATACCACAAAGAGGTACGGGGTTTTCAGACTTTTCTACGACTCTAAGTATCTGATTCCCAATCACAGACTGACGATAGACGCATCTTATCTGCCGGATGCGATGTGTGACTTTTACGGTTTCAACGGCTACCAGACAGTATTCAATGATGTATGGCGGAACTCAAAAAAATATAGTGCAGAGGAGGGGTATCGCAGCAGGGCATACTACAAATTCAAACGAGACTTATTCAGATTCAGTGCTGACATACAGGGAAAACTCAGCGGCAACTTCTACTGGAATGCTGGAATCGGAGTATTAGGTTATGGTTGTAACTCTGTGGATATTAAGATGTTAAACAAAGGAAAGAAGGAAACAAAGAAATTACCGGAAATTGATGTGCTATACGACAAATATGTGCAGTGGGGGCTTTTGGACGAAAACGAAAAGAACGGCGGTTGGCATCCATACGTACATGCGGGGCTGACATACGACAGTCGCGACAAGCAGCAGAATCCGAACAAGGGCATTTATGCTGACGTTTTCCTGACTTACAACGCCGCCTTCGGAGCACAAAAGGCATTCAACAACATGAAGGTAAACGCCGATTTCAGGCACTATGTCCCGATATATAAAGACTGGATTTCATTCGCGTATCGTATTGGCGTTCAGCTAACTACATACGGCAAAAGTCCGTTCTACCTTAACACTTACATGAACAACCTATACATACAGCGTGTGTTGTACGAAGGTCCCGGCGGAGGCAATTCGGTGCGCGGTGTACTTCGTAACAGAGTGTTAGCCAACGGTTTCGGATTTGCAAATTTGGAATTCAGACTCAAAGCCTGCAAATTCAAAATCAGAAAAGAGCACTTCTACATCGGGTTCAATCCGTTCTTGGATATGGGAATGGTACTTCAGCCATACAAACTTGACAAGAACGAAGTAGTGAAATCCATTAAGGAAAACGACCCCGACTTCAATTTGGACGAACTTGGAGATTACCTGAACTTCGACAAAAAGTCAATTTACCGTCCGCACCTGTCGGCGGGCATAGGGTTAAAAATCGCGATGAACGAAAACTTCATTTTGTCGGTTGACTGGGCTGTTCCGTTTGATACGCAGGACGGAGCGAGCAAAACAAACTTCTACGTCAAAATCGGATATATGTTTTAATTCAATATAACTTATTAAATACAAACACATTATGAACATTTCACACATTGAACACATCGGCATTGCCGTAAAAAATCTTGAAGAATCAATCAAATACTACGAAGAAATTTTGGGCTTGAAGTGCTACGCAATTGAAGAGGTAAAAGACCAGAAAGTGAAAACCGCATTCTTCAAAGTCGGGCAGACAAAGATTGAATTATTAGAAGCCACATCAGAAGAGAGTACAATAGCGGGGTTCATAGAGAAGCGCGGCGAAGGCATCCACCACATTGCATATTGCGTTGATGATGTTGCGAAATCATTAGGCGAAGCGGAAGGCAAAGGGGTGAGACTGATTGACAAGGCCCCGCGCAATGGAGCTGAAGGACTCCACATCGCGTTCCTGCACCCGAAATCAACCGGCAGTGTTCTGACAGAACTGTGCGAATATCCTGAAAAATAATGCATAAAATCAAATTACTGCTACTCAGTCTGTTAAGTGGGGTAATCCTCACTTTAGCGTGGCCGCCGCATGGTTTTCCGTTTCTGATTTTCTTCGCATTCATTCCGATTTTTTTCATCAGCGAAAAATTAGAAAATGAGGAGACCAAGATGCCGCTACTTAAAGGCATTGCATACACATTTCCCGGATTGCTGATATGGAACATATTGACTACATGGTGGATATGGAACAGCACGCCAGAAGGGAGCATTGCGACTTTCATTCTTAACGCCTTCTTCATGTCGATATTTTTCGGCATTTGGCAATGGTTTCGCAGCACAAAACCGCCGAAAACAACAATTCCGCTTGCCTTGATTTCGCTATGGATGACATGGGAATATCTGCACTTGAACTGGGATTTGACGTGGCCGTGGCTTAACTTGGGAAACGTATTCTCGCCATGCACAGAGTGGGTACAATGGTACGAATACACCGGCGCATTCGGGGGAACGCTTTGGATATTTGTTGTTAATATCTTGATTTTCAATACTATAAAGTTTTTTGGAAAAGCGGAGAGGAAAAAGATAATTACACTTGCAACCGGAACATTCCTCACAATATTCGTTCCGATGACGATTTCTCAAATAATGTACAAGACCTACGATTTATCACAAGCAAATCCAATTGAAGCGGTTATAGTACAGCAAAATACGGACCCGTGGGAAGAAGAATATGTGTTATCAAACGTTGACCAGACAATCAGGCTGCTGCAAGTTGCTAATCCGGTTACTACGGAGCACACAGAATTAATCATCTGCCCCGAATCGAGTATTCCACACGATATAATGGAAGACGAGCTACTTACAAAAACATATCAACCAGAGACTTACAAATATTTCGGTTTTGTCATACTTGACTCGTTCATAGCGCAACGTCCGCAATTAAATTTCATTTTAGGGCTTTCGACCATGCGCCAATATGACAGCAAAGCTACGGAGACAGCAAGGAAAGCCGGTCCGAAAAACCTGTACAAAGACTACTTCAACACCTCGGCATTATATGACAAAAATGGCTGCGAAGCGGTTTACCACAAGAGCAAATTAGTGCCGGGCGTTGAAAAAATGCCATTTCCACAAGTATTCGGATTTCTTGAAGAATACGCTGTCAACCTCGGCGGCATCTCAGGGTCATTAGGTGTTGATTCCGCGCCGAAGTCATTTGAAGTTACTACAAGTCAAGGAGTTATAAAAATCGGAGCGCCCATTTGCTATGAATCTGCGTATGGTGAGCATTTTGCGAAATTCGTAAGAGACGGAGCCGTGCTGATGAGCGTGATAACCAATGACGGCTGGTGGAAAGAGACGCCGGGGCACAGGCAGCACTTTCTATTCTCGAAATTACGCGCGGTTGAGACACGGCGTACCATCATGCGAGCCGCAAACACAGGCATATCGGCATTCATAGACGAAAAAGGAGATGTACACCAAGCGACCAAATACGGTGAACGCGTAGCGATACGACAAGAAGTTTTCCCGAACGAGCGCACTACATTTTACGTAAAACATGGAGATTATTTGGCGAAAATTGCAATTTTCATCAACTTTGGTGTAATTCTTTTTGGAATATACTTGAGAATAGCGAGAAAGCGGCAAGGCGTGGGCAAGGGTTCGGCGGAGCGAGCAGCTTAAATTATAAGTCTCTGATTATAAAATAAATAAGGCGAAGTTTAAGAAACCTCGCCTTTAAAATTTTGTACTGGATAGGGGATTCGAACCCCTGATTTTAAGGATGAAAACCTTACGTCCTAGGCCAACTAGACGAATCCAGCATAGTCTCAAAAGACGATGCAAAGATCCAAAATTTTTTCATACCGTCAACACTTTTTCAAATATTTTGGAAAAATTCAGAATTGCTTTCTGCTCAACCAAAGGTCAAGCAACGGGTCTGAAATAGAGTAGCCGTTTTCAGACTTTGTAATAAGGTCATAATCAAGCAGTTTATTAGCTGCGGATTGAGTAGAACTTGGCGAACGCAAACGATATTTTTTATTGAAAGCACTTGACAAAATATTCTGTGCAAACCCAGCCTCATGTACAGCATAGAGCACTTCTTTTTGCGACTCGGTAATAAAAGCGAGCTGTTCACGCAACCGTGAGTCATTTTCATCTATATAATCATCAATAATTTTCTTCACAGAATCAATATCGCACTCTTCTGATGGACGTGTGATTGCAAACGCCTCTTTCATAATACGTTGCACATAGAAAGTAACTCCTTGGAAAACGTTATAAGCCTCATCGAATGCTTGAGAAGAAAGTTTTTTTTCTGCGATCTCAAAATTATTTTGCGCAAAAGTACGATAGGTATCCTGACAAATCGGCTCAAGGCGGAGTGACTTTGCACTTTGGAAAAAGGGACGTTTAGACGAAAAGAACATCTCTTCCATCAAACGCCTGCGGCTACCTGAAAATACAAAATTAGTATTTGTAAGTTTTTGAATATGAGAACGTAACAATGCTTCAACATTTTTTTCAGGATAAATTGTAATCTGCTGAAACTCATCAATAACAACAACGCAACGTTTATTAACGGATTCAAGATACCCAAAAATTTCTCCGAGCGTAAAATCCGGTTGAAGAATATCACCTAATTTTATGTCAAATGTAGGCATATTACGCACAGGATCATAACCGAAACTTGCACTGAGCGACTTTATCACAGAGACAAATTTCTTACGAAGCCTAAGACTTTGCGAAGCGACACATTCAAATACTGCCGTACCCAACGCAAAGATGAACTCCCTAAGAGTAGTCGTATGAAGTATATCAACAGAAACAACTATATAATCATCATTAACTTTATTATTGTCGAAAACATAGTCAACAAGCGCAGTTTTACCCATACGCCGCGGCGAAGTAAGAACCACATTCATCTGATTATCAATAGAATGTCTCAACGTCTTTGCTTCTTCAACACGATCACAGAAATACTCCTCAGGAATTTTTCCGGAAACGAAAAAAGGGTTTATAACTGATACCATCTTCACATAATTTTTGCAAAGATAATGTTTTTTTCATTACCAAAAAAAAATTACCAAAAAAAAGTAATAACAACTACAATAGTCCCCTAACCTTTCAGATTAGTATGCTGGAGTATAACTTTAATCTTTTGTTTATAAGTTTTTTGCAGATATTCAGACAACGATTCGGCGAAATAGACGGAACGATGCTGACCGCCAGTGCAGCCAAATGAAACTGACAAATGGTTGAATTTACGTTCCAAATAGTTATCAACTGATTGTTTCACAAGCGCAAAGACTGAATCTTTGAAATCTGAGACTTCGTCATACTTTTCGAGGTAATCGGCCACGACCTTGTCTTTGCCGGTGAAATCCTGATAGAACTTTTCACGGCCGGGGTTTGGCAGCGCGCGGCAGTCGAATACGAAGCCACCTCCATTTCCCGAATAATCCATCGGGATGCCCTTTTTATACGAAAAACTGTTAATCTCAACTGTCAGTTTATCAGACACTTCCATTGAAAGATTAGAAAGTTCCGATTCTGTAATCTTTCTTAAAGCAGAGAAAAGTTCTGGAATTTCCAATTGCAAATGGCAATTATCAAGTATATACTTTATATTTCTGATTGCATACGGAATACTTAGCAAAAAATGCGCTTTCTTTTCGTAATATCCTCTAAATCCGTAAGTTCCGAAAGCCTGCATTATTCTAATCAGCGCAAAAGCATCAAAAAACTGCAAAAACTCATCATGGCGGACAGGGATATAATTTGAAAGTTCGGACAAATAAAATTCAAGAAGTTCATTTCTCAAATCCGGCGACAAATCAGCTTTCCCATCATACAATAGCGAAGCAATATCATACTGCAAAGCGCCTCTTCTACCTCCTTGATAATCAATAAAATAAGGTTCATTGTTAAATATCATGATATTCCGTGACTGAAAATCCCGGAAAAGGAAATAGAAATTTCCCGCTTGCAAAAGAAAATCAATAAGTTTCTGAAAATCATCTTCCAACAATTGTTCGTCAAAAGAGATTCCCGCCAATTTCAGAAAATAATATTTGAAATAGTTGAGATCCCACTGCATTGACTGCCTGTCGAA
>JAGCRI010000130.1 GCA_017964755.1 Bacteroidales bacterium
ACCATTGCCATCCCATACTTCCTCAAAGAAGTGCATAAGCAATTTCAGTGCCCAACTTGTCTTTCCATTACCAGTGCTTTTGCTGCAAATGAACAAATTACCGCCAAGCTCGACAAATTCTTTAATATCCTTCTTAACGCTGTCCAAAGTAACAAATTTATCATAATCACAATCGTCTGGAATTAGTTTCACCGGCTGCTGTTTTGCCTTTGGAATGCCGCTTGAATCCATCAAAAAACGCATTTCAAGGTATTTGATGCAGTTTTCACAATTTAAATCCGAGCATACTTCTTTATACCAGCATTCATCAGAAAACTGCTTTCTTTCCTTCTGCTTCCATTTTAGCTCTGAATTGTTCACGCTTTTCTGCATCCTCCTTTGTATCATTTATGACGACCCCGCTGCCGGATTCGTGAATAGCATCATGTGTTGATTTGCCTTGCTTGTAATTGTTCACGGGAAAGAACGATAAATAACATCTATCAATACTTTGCTGCACAATTTCACAAAGCAATGTAGCACTATCTGAATAAGATGCGAGTTTATTCAGCATTCCTTTGAATTGATTAGCGTACAGAGGTTTATCCTTAATTTCAAGCCGCATGTTTAAATAGGTGAATAATAATTTTTGCAATGCGGGAATATCTGTAAAACCATAAATCATGGCAGAACATTTTGTATATAGATTTGATTTTTTCTTTTTGGGTTTACCGAGCTCAAAATTCTGTACTAATTCTTTAGAATTAGTTTTATTTTTACTTTCTTTTATATTTTTATTATATATATTATTAGGTAAAATTTCTTTATCACCACCTGGTAAAATTTCTTTATCACCCGGGTAAAATTTTTTTACTACCTCGTTTGTTACTGCATAACTATCTGTATGAATATGATCTGTACTTTTCTCAACCGTGATATATTCAGACTCTAATAATTTTTTTAAGGCGTTATCAACTGTTGGTAACGTGATATTAAACGTATCTGCTATATATTTTCTTCCACCAGAAAATCTTGATACGCCATCTTGTGAAAATCCGTTAATAAGTGCAAATATAAGTAATTCATTTCCACCCAGATTTAACTCGTTGCACATCCAGCCCTGAATGACTATAAAATTATTAGAATTCATTATTTTTCCTCCTTAAATATGGAATGATAAACGGCGTGACAGTTTGGACAAATTTTTACAGTTTCTTTACCGCCCTTTGCTTTTGATATTGGAAAATGGTGTTCGTGTAGGACATAGCATTTTCGGCGGCACCATTCACAAGTTTTTCCTTTGTTTACTGTGTCTAACACAAATTGTTTTGCTTCTTGTGGCGTTTTAATAAACTCAATATATCCTTTATTTGCAAGTCTATTTTTTATTTTTAAAATTGTTGATCTTGAAAAATTTGCACTCATTATTTCATCCGCTTTAATAGTATCTTTACCATACGCATTATATATCGCCAAGTAAAATCTATCGTTTAACGGAATTTCAAGCATCCAAATTTCTGCTGGAACATAAACACCTTCAAAATTCTTATTCATTATTCGCTGCCCCCTAAAAATTAAAGTCTATACAAAAGCGCCACCACACGCTAATGTATAGACCAGTCAGCCTGTACTCCTATGAGGTTTCTATATGCAAGCACCGTGGTGGGAGCGCAAGCTAACCTGTTTGTTACGGTTGAGAATTCCTATTTCTCTTTAACCGTCTATAATATTATACTATAAAAAACTGAAAAAGTAAATAGTTTTTGCAAATTTAATTATTTGTTAAAAGTTTTGAGAATTTCAGCGATTTGATCATCGCACTGTTGATTCACAGTGTTCCACAAGTCTTTTCGCTCCTCTTCAATGTCGATTCCTTCCATGTCAGGAATCATTCTTTCTTCCTGCGCTTCTACTGTATAATAGGATTCTCCAATCTTCACACTTGCTCTGCTTGTGAATTTAATTGTCGTTGTGATTGCTTTCGACATTTTTATTTCCTCCCATTGTAAAGATATAATCAAGAAGTGTTTTTGGTGCTTCTTTCATTGCTTCAATCTGTTTGATTTCGCGTTCTTTCTTTGCGCTAATAAATCCAAGAACGCCAATAAAAATAACAGTTGCGCAGATAATAGCTGTAATAATCACGCCAGTGCTCATGTTCTCACCTCCTTATTTTTCACGACTTTCAAAGTCGGAATTTCTTTAACAATAACGCAGGCTGAAAGTTCATCTTGCACTTCTTTTGGTAGTTCATCGTGATAAATTGCAGACTCAAGAGCATCCATATCCACATAAGGCTTTAATTTAACGATTTTCCCGTCAAATCCGCGTTTTTGCAGAATAGCAATAACTTTACCTTCGTCCATTGTTTCCCGGCGTTGTAGCGTAAATTTTGCGGTATAAGAGCCAGTATCAAACGAATCAAGATTTTCGTCTTGCATAATCTGTTTGATTTCTTTTCCGCGATCATCAACATCTTTCTTTGCCGCTTCAAATCTTGATTTTACTTCTGCAAAAGCATCAACCAACATTGTTAATTTATTTGTTTGCATTTTTTCCTCCTTTAACTTAATAGGAATTCAAGTAATTCTTCTTTATTCTTTGTGATAACACCATCAACAATTGTATCTGCAAGCAATCCCTTGTTTTCAACGATTTGATGGATTCTTTCGTCAATGGTATCTTTACACATAATGGTGTAGATTGTGATGTTTTCATTCTGACTAATTCTGTGGCAGCGGTCAACACATTGTTCTTTCAGTGCCATATTCCACGGTTCATCCAGGAAGATTTCAACTGTTCCGGCGGTTAATGTCAGCCCCGTTCCCATTGCTCCAATCGTACCAATGATATATTTGCAATCAGGGTTATTTTGAAAATGATTCACATTAACTTGCCGCTCAACATCCGCTGTCTGCCCTGTAATAACCACTCCCTTATATTTTCGTTTTAACCTCGTCGCAATAATATCAGTCATCTGTGTCCAGTTGCTGAATATAACGACTTTTTTTCCGTTTCCGACTACTTCATCAACCAGTTCCTCCATTCTGTCAAGTTTTGCGCTTTCAGCAACAGTTGAGGAAAGAATACCTGTATAGCCTGTTGCTTGACGCATTCTAATTAACTCCGCAAGCGGATTATTAGCCATTTTGATTTGATCTATATTTGCTTTAATTGCTGCCGTTACTTCTTTGTAGATTTGTTCTTGCTTCGGCGTCATTTCGACAAATTCATTGATATACGTTTTCTCCGGCAAGTCAAGCACATCTTCTTTTCTTCTGCGCAGCATGATCTGATTTAACTGGTCTTGCAGTTCCGATAGATTCTTATATCCAGTTATTTCATAACCGCCGAAACCGCCAAAGACGCAGTAATGCTTTTTATATTGATAAAATGCGTGTCGTTCATAACCAAGCCATTTTAAAATGATAAACAAATCGAGCGGATTATTCATTAACGGTGTTCCGGTCATTGCAATCATTGTGTCTGCTTGCATTTTAAGAAACGCCTTGCCCTGCTGACTTGTTGGATTTTTACAATTATGCACTAATACACCGTTTGCATAATAGTTGTGATTATCTTCCACCTCAATGTCATACGCAAAAATAGAAATATCATCTTCATATTCCTTGCTTATTAGCCTTGCCATTTGTTTAACCACTCCTCAAGTTTTCCAGCATCAATATCATTGTGTGAAAACCGTACCACAGTGAACCCTAAAAATTTCAAACACTTATCCTTTTTAGCATCCAATTTCTTTTGTTCCGCACTTTCGTGTGTTTTTCCGTCAATTTCTACACACACTTTTGATTTTAAATTTACAAAATCGGGCTTATAATTATCTGCGAAACGATCTTCCGGAAAAGCTCTTTTCGCAACTTTGGTTGGAATAGCAAAGTTATACACAAACCCAAGTTTTGTAAATTTATCAAAATATTTTTGTTCGTATTCAGATATTTTTCCGTTTCCGTATTTATAGTTATTTCTATAACTACCATTTTTTAATCGCGTTGAAACTGCTTTTTCAATAACTCCGTTCATGTGAACTGGATTATTTTCAGTCATTCTAATATAATTATTTTTTCTGAATTCGGCATCTTTCCATCTGTTTTTTAGCGCCTTTGACATTTTTTGTTTTGCTTCTTCGCTCATTTTATTCGATCCAAGGGCGCTATTTCTCCAAAGTGCCGAACAGCTTGTTGAACAAAATCTTTGTTTACTACGCGATTCAACTTTAAATTCTTTTCCACACCATTCGCATTCTTTTGTCATTCGCTCTGCAAGTAAAACGCCTTTTCTATTCCTGTCTGCACATTGTTTTGAACAAAACTTTCTTTCCGGTCTTCCAGAAAATTCTTTTCCGCAAAACTGACATTTTTTAATCAATAAAATCACCTACTCTTTATTTTATGTAATATTATAACACATAAAATAAAGAAAGTCAAGTGTTATACACTAAAATTCTTCTATTTCATCGTTTTCAGTTAAATCTTTAGCACAAACCCATCCTCTATTCTTTGTATAAAATTTATGCTCGTCTGTACACTTGACGGTTTTTATTCCTTCTTTTGTTTCTACTCTTAATATCAAAAATTTTTGCATTGTGGTATTTTCAAACATTCGTTTAATCGGTTTCCATTCGCGCTCTCCTGTCTGAATATTATAGCTTAATACGCTATCAATACAAATTTTCCCAGTTACAATATCGCCTATTTTCACTTCGCCTTTGTTTGTTACAACCAGTGTATCATAATCAAAGCATTTATGCACTTCATCAGCAACAATCATCTGAATCTTTTTTGCTTTGAACAACTCAACCATTTTTGTTTGAATAGCCGTATCTCGAAGCGTTTCAATATTCGTGATTATAAAATAATGATTTAGTAAATCTAAATTATATAAATCCTCGAGCTTGTCTTTATTTGAGCCAACTCTTGTTTTGCCGTTCCGCAATTTTCGTTGTCCAAGAATCCAAGCAGATTCATTCGAATGGGTATTTACTTCATTAACCCAGTTCCATTTCAACGAATTAACTCCGCAGATAATTAGACAATGTGTATATCCATTCTGCTGTTTCTTGGCAACGGCTATATCAACACTTTCTTTTGTTTTACCTAAACCCATTTCATCCGCAAGCAGAAACTTATCATATTTCATTCCATAATTAAAACATTCAAGTTGATGTTTATAAGGCTTCGTTTTGAAGGCAAAATTAGTAATTATAGGCGTTTTGTCTTTTTCTAATATACTTTTATTATCAACGATTTCAAAACGAAATTCGGGCAGTTTTTGCTGTAATTCCGCGAGCTTATAAATAGGTAGCTCCCACTCTCGAGTCGAGGGCTCATAATATCTCTGCGGAAATTCTTTAATTGTCTGAATTATATGATAATCATATTGAAATGAAACGAAGATTGAACATTCGCCATTGCACTTTTGCGATGGTCTTGTTTCAACTTTTATTGTCATTTACTTTCACAAATCCTTTTCGCTGTTTTAGAAATTCATCAACGGAATTCCAACCCATTTCATAGATATTCATTTTTACTCGGGAAGTCATTGTTCCAGAAATCCAAGCTTCTGTAATATATTCTCCGGTATCGCTGTCAACAGTTGTTATTCTTCCAACAGCGCCAGTGCTCATCTGTCGTTTGTAAATCATAAGCCCACCTCAATACAAAATATTGCAATCTCTTTTTCTCGCAAGCCTTAATTTACATTTTCCAAGCTGTACATACACGAAACGCTTATTGAATTCAATAACCTTGAATTTTTCGCCTTGTTTAATAACTCCCCATCCCGGAATATTCATATCGTGTTTCAATTCAATTTTTCTCACTATAATACCCCTTTCTTATTATATACTATCTGTTTTGAAAAGTAAATAGTTTTTTAAAAATTTTTGCCCTCGTAACCTCCGGGGCGGGATAAATTTTTATGCTTCTACTGGATGTCCGTTTTCAAAAATAACTGCAACCCAAAATCCGTGTCTTTTTTCAAAATCTCTTTCGCTCTCGGTGTAAGCAACTTTAATTTCTTCGCCATTACTCATCAACCAAGCAATTCCGAATTTTTGGCTAATATGTTCTGCGATTTTTATTAAATCTGCAAGCTCAAAATTCATCATTGTTTTATACCTCTTTCATTTTTGTTTTTGTCTTTTGACATTTATTATTATAATGATATTTTTGAAAAAGTCAATAGTTTTTTCAAAAAAACTTTGAAAAAAAATAAAAAAAAATCGAGGAATCAAATTTCCTCGGTTAATCTTGATATACATCTATGTATTTCTGCTCGTTCTCCATCAGTATTTGTATTTGTATATAATAGTTTAAGCAGGTCAAAAATCTCAATGCAAAGCAGTTTCAATTTATATATCATGTTTTCTTCTTCTGCGCCAGTTAATTGAAACTTTGTTTTCGTTTCTACATATTTTTCATAGGCAGGTAAAATGTCGGAAAGTTCTTTTTCAACGTCTGTTTGTTTTATTGATTCTTGATCGTTTTCAAAGCGGTCTTTAACTTCATAAAGGGCTGCTAAATCTCTAACATTATTATAGGTTGTATCGCTTTGTTTTAGCTCATCTATCATTTCGTTTATAATATTTATATCCATATTTTCACCTCATAAAAGGGCGATATTTCTACCGCCCTCTTTTTTGTTTACTTGCTGATGCGTTCGATGCACTGCTCAATCGCTCTGCGGTCTTTTTCGTTGGAAGCGTTGTCAAGCATAGATTCGAGCCTGTCAAGCATGTGTTCCTTTTCCTCGTGTCTGCTATATTCATAGCTTCCACCGTCACGACTCACATAGCGTCCTGTTCTTGCATCTCTGCCGCGTCTGTAACTTGAGCCACCATAGCTGCCGCCGTCATGTTCATAGCTTTGTCCATCATAACTTGACCGATAGCTTCCTCGATTAGCATAGTCGCGATTGGAAGATTCATGCGATTCGCCCATAGCAGTTCCTTCATTCCAATTAGGTTGCTTATCATAGCTACCGCCCCGATAACTCCCATCATTGGAGTGGTCCATACTTCTGCCGTCGTAGCCGTAACCTTTCATGAACCAAGGATAATGAGTGGAATAACCTTCATTAGAATAGCCGCGCTGTGAATATTCGCCCTGAGATTCCTTTTCTTCAGCTTTTTTCATAGCTTCTTTGGTCTCGAAGTCAAGGCAAATAGCAGAGGCTTTGTAAAGACTATCAAGCTCCTGCGGAGTGATGTCTCCTTTTTTTACGATTTTCTTAATCTGATCTTCAAGGATTTCCTTGATAGCTTCATATTTTTTATCCATTGTAGACATCCTCCTTTCCTAAGCAATACGCGAAACTGTGAGATTCGCGTTTTGGACATTGATTGCCGTGGGTGCGTCTGCTGCCGTGGCTCCGAAAGAAACATTTTCAACAGAAACATTTTCGCAGCAACCTCTCGGAACAGTGATAATTGCCGTTGATGTAGTGTTGAAGTATTCATCAACTGCTGCTGGCGTGACGATTGCACGACTTGTCTGAATCGGCTCACCGTCAAGCGCCAAAGCAATAGCAATAGGTCCGACCGTTCCATCTTCCGGGACTGCAATGTTGCCGTTGAATGTTATCTGATAACGAGCAAAACAGCCACAAGGGTTATTCACGATGCCGCGAAGAGTAAGGATTCCAGCTCCGTCCCTGTGATAAACATATCCTTTATTACAAGGGATCGAGCTGTTAAGCAATACATTTTGATTCGGCTGAACAAGCTGAATCGGGTTGTATACATACTCTGCCATATTTAGCACCGTCCTTAATTCATGCCGCAACCACAGCCACAACCGTTGTTATTGTTGCAGGTGAAGATAGGGGTTCTGCCATAGACCGGAGTTGTCGGGACCGGGCAATTGGAAAGTCTATTATACAGAGCATCCACTTCCGCTTCCTGACCTTGACGGAGGACAGCAGTCTGAACATCCTGCGAAGCCTGACCCCGGGTGTAGAGCAGTTCCTGACGAAGCTGAGCGATGATGTCATTCTTTTCATCAATTTTATCATTGCAAAGCTGGTCGAGGATGCGCTGCGTGTTCGCCGTCTGATTCGCAATAATATCGCGCAGACCGTCCGAAATAGCTGCTCTATCAGCGCAGTTTTCTGTCGCGATAGTGTACTTGAGATCCGCTGAAGCAAGACGATTATCGCAGCAGCACTGAGCAAGCTGAGACTGAACATTATTAAAGCCCTGAGAAGTTGCCGTCTGAGCAGCAAAAGCCTGCTGCATGTTGGCAATCTGACGAGCATTCGCGCCCTGTTCAACGCCGGCAAAGCCGTTGCAAAGAGCCATCTGAACATCGCCAAAGCCGCCACAAATCTGGGTAGACAGGTTGCCGATACCGTCTCTGATAGATGTGATGTTGTTATTCAGCATCTGATCTCTGAATCCATCATTTGTGTTGTTGTTAATGTTGTTCTGACCGGTTAAAAGCCACGGGAAGTCGTAGCCAAGCATCATGTTACCATAACCGCCAAAGCCACCACCAAAACCGCCGCCCCAGCCGCCACCGAGACAAAGAAGGAGGACAATAATCCACCAACCGCTATCCCAGCCGCCGCCGAAACCGCCATTACCACCGCCCGCATAGGCGGGAGCAACAGGCATATACATGCCGCTGCCGTTTTCAACTAAAGACATAGTTTTGTTCTCCTTTATAAATATATTTATATCGTCAACCTATGCGCACTTGGTTGTTGATACCTTATTTGTTGCCATTCATCATGTTTTGAATCTGTGTAGCTTGTTGTGCATATTGATTGAACTGTTCCTGTGAGATTCTTCCGCTGTTTAAAAGTTTCTGCACTTCTTCTTGAGGATTGCCGTGGAAATTGGATTTGAACTGATTGAACATCTGCATAAAATTCTGTAAACCGTTCGGCATAGTGTTTCCACCTAAAGCATTAAAAATAGAATTAGCCATTATTATTTTTCCTCCTTAGAAAATAACTCTTTGAGTTTTTCTTCAAGTTCTTTCTTTGTCACGAATTCAGAAGTGTCAATTTTAACTTCTTCCGATTTGCCTGTTTGTTCTGTATAATCAAATACACGCAAAGGCATTGGCATACCGCTCGGATCGCTTGACTTGATGTAGAATTTATTGGATTCGCTATCCATCAACAATACATTTTTCCCGGGAGCGACTGCCCACGATTTTGCGCCAGCTTCTCCTTGTACCCACAAAATCCCACTTTCCTGCGGTTGTGTAAATTGCAGTTGCGGAACAGGTTGCTGCATTTGATTTTGATAATACCCATAATTCATAGGAAATCCATTATTATACGCCATTGTTTATCTCTCCTTTTTCCAATAATAAATAGGAACTTCGTTTCCGCTGTCCCACGTGTCAAAATAATCTCCGTCTTGAACTGCTATGACATGAGTTCCAAGTGCTAACAGATATTCTCCTATCGGATTATCTGTACAAAAGTCTTTCACGGTATAGCAGTCTGGACAAGTGTTTGGAATGATATAACGGTTAAAGCCTTTTGAATGTAGATAATTGCTCCACACCGCATTTGAGGACGGCATATCTTTCATTGCGAAAGCACAAACGGTTATATCACAAAATGTCGTGTCCCAATCTTGATCTGTCACCTTTGAGACTGCGCGTATCACGCAATCGCCCACAAGATTTCTGTCTGGATTCGGATTGAAGAATCGAAACGCCATAAGCATCACCTCGCAATAGATCAAAAAAAGCAATGACCGCAGAACATTTTTCTGTCTCAAGCATCTGGTTGAGATCATAACTAATGTCCTTCATGTCATCGCCTTCCTTGTTTTTCTCTATACTTATATTATATAGAAAAAAGGGACTCCAAAACTTTGGAATCCCTTTAAGAAAACTTTTGATTAACTTATAGTAGTCAAATCACACGCATGATTTTAGATTTTACTTTTCTTGCTAATGTATCAACTTTGCTAAGTGATACATTTAACTCCATAGATATTTGTACATTTGATTTGTCTTTTGCTCTCATTTCAAAATATACTCGTTCATCGTCTGTAAAATTGCATAATTCTCTAAACACATCCAATTCTGGTTTCGTAAAATCACAATATTTTATCTGCTTCATTTAATTTCCTCCGAATGACCATTATTCAATCATTTTAATTGATTTTTTAATTTTTTCAACCACAAGCCACATCGGTAAAAACACGTTGAAAATAAATGCGTTTAAGAGTGTGTATATCATAGCTTCACTCCTTATTAAATATCTCTGCTTGCCAGTCTTTCCATTCTTGAAGGAATCGCTGAATCTCAATGATTGCTTTTCTAACTTGCTTCAATACATATCGTTTTAACATTTCGCTCACCATTACCCAAACGCAACCCAGTCTATATAAAAACTACCTGAATATGTTGGTTCGTTTTTGGTCTTGTAGCTAAATCCGGTTGTCGATACCGAATATGGAACAACGCTTGTGTCTGCGAGAACAGTCGCTTCAGATGACGGATATGTGCCATCTGCTCTTAACTGCAAAAATACGAGCGGTGCTGAAGTGAAATTAGTGTTGAACGTCTCGCTCCCTGTTCGTGATGAACCGTTCGGGTTTTGAACCTCAATTGATCCTTTGTCAGACGGGCCGCCACCACCGCCGATGTTTGAGTTACCATTTACAGTCAAATCTCCGTGGATAATCGCGTTTCCACCAATTTCTGCATTTATTCCATATCCGCTATACTCATCGTCTGTATTCGCTACAAGCACAGCGTTTGGGTATATTGTAACAAATTCGTCTTCGCCTGCATCTTGGATAGTGAATTTACTTTGATTCTCTGCCGCATAAACAACTTTTCTTGCGTACAGGATAAGGAGAACAGATAATTGTTCGCCAAATTCAAGCTGAGAATAATTCTTTGAAAACTTCTCTTGTGCGACGGCATTTTTTTCTTGATCTGTGAACGATAAACTTAAATTGGGAGAATTGATTGTAATATCCCCGTCTACCTCGACACTATTTGCCATTAGTGCGTTGATAAACGCTTCGTCTATCTGTGCTGTTCCGACACTTATTTTGTCAGATGTAATGGAGCCTGTATAAATCTTTGCGCCGTTGATATAGGTTGTGTTGTTGCTATAGCACCAAGATCCGATTGCAGAGTTTGCCTCGTTTGCGTCAAGAATCGCCTTGTTCAGACCTCTTGACAAAACAGCGGTCGTGTGAGAAGTGCTGGACGGATTTGTCCATGTGATTTCGTCGCGTTCCCAATAATACTTTCCAGATACATATGTCGCCGGAGTGTTAGACCAACCGCTGTCACTTTCGGAAGGTGCTGTGCTATTGGATGACGAAAGGTTATACTGATGAACAATAGACGCAACGCTTCTTCCGTCTGAACCATTAGTCCCCGGACTTCCGTCTTGACCGTCTCGACCGTCTTGACCGTCCTGCCCCGGGTCTCCCTTCTCGCCCCATACAGACCACAACGAAACCTCTGTGGAAATCGGGGAATAATCAGGTCCAAGGATGATCTGAAGTCGCCACAGATACTTGTTCGTGTCGCTGAACCCGGAGTTCGCAATCGTGGTCCATCCGGATGAAGTGCTTGCCGGTGCCGAATTTGTACTTGTCGCCTTATACGAATACGAATAAACAAGGTCGGAAATTGCATCTGCGACAGCATCTCCTGCCGCTCCAATTAGAACTGTAGAATCAATCTGTAAACCGTTTGTTGGATCATAGTGTAGATCACTACCGAAATCAATTTCTTTGTTATCCAAGTCGATTGACACGTCTCCATCCGAACTTTGCAGTGTTCCAGTTGTTACTATATCCGCAGAGATTTTATACGCATTTAAAATTTTAATAAGTGAACTTCCATCTGCTCCGATTCCACTTGACCACGTTGTTGAACCTTCACTTGCTGCGTCCGCTGTTCCTTTCCACTCATTAGTCCAAGCAAATCCAGTGCTTTTCATGACGAACACAAATTTTGAATTGGTAATATTTCCGTTTGAATCTGGAGCATAGTAATATACAAGAGTTGAACCGGTTGAAATATCAGTTCTTTTAATCGTTTTTAATCCTGCACCATTTATAAACGTGTTGCTAAACTCTTCAACCTTTGCCGTGTATTCGGCAGATGGTTCATAATTATCTAATTGATTCTGTAAATCTGCTGCTGCTTCGCTAATCTTATTGTCTAAATATGTAAACGAAGGATCATAATCTTCTTCCACTTCCTCTTGTATAGGAGAACCCCTTGATATAATTTGTTGCTCTATTAACAGCGGTCCTGATAAAACTATCTCTGACACATACGAATCTCCACGCGAAGTTGTTATTTTATCTCCAATATTTATAGACATATCAGAAATAATCATTGATACTTCGCAAGGTATGTATTCTACAAAGTCGGCCTTTGCTGAAAAATCATCTAAAACTGCTGTTCTTAAAGACGTTGCACTTTCACCATACAAATCCAAACGAATTGGATTATAAGGTAAATCATATCGAAGATCAGAATCATTATTAGTTAGTTCTTTCTGCTGCAAAATTTCATTGTCTATATTAGCGATCCCAATCCATTGCATTGGTTGAATTGTGTATTCTTCAAATACACTTTCATTTACATCATATTTACCAGTTAAATCAATATCACTTGACATGCTCGGAGAATACACGGCTACATCACCGGTCGGTGTGATGTATGGAATTAAAGCAAGAGGTTCAAGTAAAAACTTTACAATATCTTTAAATGAAACTTTTTCAAATGCAACAACAGATGTTTTATATAATGTTCCGCTAAAATATGTTGCGTTTACGGTTGTAGAATCATAAGTAAGATTAAAGTGTGCTAATAAGGATTTAAAAGCGGTTAAAACTGAGATTTCTGTTGTATTGCCTGTGAATAGACCGTTAAACCAATCTGAAACATTTTTCTTTGCCAAAAAATAGAACATATCATAAGCAATAATATCTCTATAATAACCTGCATTATCCAATTTAGAAGATTCAATCTGACCGGTGTATAAATCCACTGTTGATTCACTTGATTCGCCTTCATTTTCTACTTGATAGACTTTGATTTTCTGACCAGCAACGTTTGAAATATTATATAATTGAACTTCACATCTCGATGACGCAAACTGCCCAAAAAGCATATCAGAAGCAAATAAAACTCTATCTATAATCATTGAACCTTCTGCAATTCCACTTTGTATCGGTGTATTATCTCCAATTTTGATATATGTTTTTTTATTTACAATAATATCAGCCATATAATACCGCCTTAATATTCAACGAATTCAAGCTTTAATGATGAATAGATAATATCATTATCACTTATTTTTTTAATTTTAAACGCCATATTAGGCCGATAGAAGTCTCCCGTGTCATAACTACCGGTTTCATCATTCCAAAAAGTTAAATTGATTTTGCGCTGCGTGTGATCAGATTCGTTGGTGTAAAAATAATTGATTAATGCGGTTTTATCTGCGAGATGAAGATTTTCGCGTGTTTCAAAACTAAATACAGATTTTTTCCCTGCCGCTGTTATTCTCGTTAAATCTCTCGTGTTTTCGTCTCTGTATGCTTTTATTTCTTCTCGCTGATCCGGTGTACATTCCCAACTTTCTTCATTTATGTACTTGTTCAAAAACGTGTTTGCTTGATTAGAATTGGTTGCCTTTAATAAATAACCTTGAAAAGCCATTTCAGTTTCCTCCTTTTATGCGTATGCTTTTCCAGTCTGTTTATATCGCTTGTCGGATTCGCTCCAAACAACTTTTGCAATTTGTTTTCCATCAAGCTGTAAAATAATTGGAGCATTCGTACCAGACATACGATTTAAAACATTTTGAAGTGCTTGCTCGATTGTAGACAACGGAGCTTCCACATTTGTTCCGGACCGCTGATCTCCAAGCATCGCTAAAAACTGCCTATTTGGCGGAATAACGCTTCCTTTAGCAAGATGTGGAATTTTAACCTGCCCAAGTTGTTGATTTCTGATTGCGGTTGTTTGAACTCTTGTTAATGCGTTTTGACGACGAAGTAAAATGCTTTGTTCTCTATTCGCCGAATAAACCGCTCTCGCAATACCTGCGATAATCTGTCTATTGTTAACGACTGCTGTTTTACTTCCAATAGTACCAATTAACTCTGGGCCAGCTTCTCTTGCAAGTATCAATTGACCCGTGTTGAAAAGTCCGCCACTTGCCGCAACTGCGGCCGTATAGTTTGTTTTTACCTGTCCGGATGAATACGTTGCAACGGTTGCAAGCTGTTGCTGGGCGGGTTTTGTAAAGTTAATTTTATCAACTTCCATTTCCCCTTGAACTTTTAAAGATTTTGTTGCCCATTTGTCTTTAATTGCTTGCCACCAGTCTTTTATATCCTGCTTTGTAGTTGTTTGTTTTGCTCCTACCCCAAGTCTTTTTTTGTCGCCCCACCATTTTTGGACTTTATCAGTCCACCAAGCTGAAACTCCTTTTTGCGTTGCGCCAAATGCCGCTCCAACATTAAACTTTCTATTGTCTTTGGATTCGCCGCCGTTACCGCCATTAAACCAGTCTTTAGTTTTTGTCCACCAACCAGATACAGTGCTCTTTGCGGCTTCAAAAGTACCACCGATTGAAAAACTTCTATCTGTGTTTTCATCTCCACCATTGAACCACTTTTTGGTTTTTGACCACCAACCAGAGACGGTTTCTTTAGCTGTATCGTAGCTTGCTTTCAAAGAAACGGTTTTGTCTTTTATTGCATCCCAACCTTTTTGTACTTCGCTGAAAGCGTTGTCTTTTGTCTGCTCTACTTTCGTTGTCAGGGTTGCAACCTTATCTTTGATTGCGTCCCAACCACTCTTAACTTTGTCGAATGTTCCTGTTGTGGCTTCTTTGATTCCGGTTGTAATCGTGGCTGTTTTATCCTTAATTACGTCCCAGCCGCTCTTTATTTTATCAAAAATGCCTGTTGCAGTTTCTTTTACATTGGTTGTAAGAGTTGCCGTTCTATCTTTAATAGACTCCCAGCCGCTTTTTATTTTGTCGAATGCTCCAGATGCAGTTTCTTTGATTCCAGTAGTAAGCGTAGCTGTTTTATCTTTGATAATCTCCCAGCCGCTTTTAACTTTGTCGAATATAGCAGAGGCCCCTTCTTTAGCATAAGCAGTCAGTGTAGCTGTTTTATCCTTTACAAACTCCCAGCCAGATTTCAGCTTTTCAATACCAACTCCTATACCGTTTTTAACACCGTCGATCACGTTTGCTACAAGCTGAACGGTTTTATCTTTTATGGAATCCCAAGCATTTTTAATCGTTTGAATTGCTCCAGCTGTCTTTTCCTTCGCTTCTGCTAAAAGTGTAGCTGTTTTGTCTTTAACAATTTCCCAACCGTCTTTCAGCTTTTGAATCGCGCCGGTAACTTTTTCTTTTGCCTCCGCTGTGAGCGTTGATACCTTGTCCTTAATTCCGTTCCAAGCTTCTCTCGCTCTGTCGAATGTTTCGTCGATTTTACCCTTGATAGTGGCTGTAATATTGCCGATTCCGTCCTTGAATCCATTCCAAGCGTCTATTAAATCCTGCTTTTTATCGCTAAACCAAGATTTGATTCCGTTAAGCAAATCTGTAAATTTACCTTTTACAGCTTCCCAAAGGTTACCGAGGCCTTGCTTGAGGCCGTCAAGCAAATAACCGCCCATTTCAGCCATGACGGTTGACGGTGAGTGAATACCGAAAGCGTCTTTGAAACCTTGAATAAACGGGTCGAAAATGTTCTCCTTAATCCACTTTCCGATATTCTTGATTCCGTTCCAGATGCCTTGGAAAATACCTTCCCAAATGGAAATACCAGCTTCATCCCACTCTGATTTTTTATCTTCAAACCAATCTTTAATTTTTCCTATTAAGTTAATTACAAAATTTCCAATATCTACACCGACATTAAATGGGGCCGTGAGCAGTTTTGAAACAAGCGCACCAAGAAGTTCAGATAATTTAGAAACTAATCCACTCCAATTTATACTTCCAACGAAGCCGAGAATTGAACCGACAAGGGTGCTTAAAAAATCTGCAAAGTCAAATTCCTTTACAAGACCAATAACTATATCAAGAGCTGAAGTCAGTGCGGTTGAAAGCAAACTTCCTGCTGATTTGAAAATAGCTTTCCAATCAATCCCAAGAATTAAATCAACAACATCTTTACCAAGTTTTTGAAAATCCACCCCATCAAGAAATGATGTTACAGTATTTAAAGCACCCGCAATTCCTTTACCAATTGTTTCACCAACATTTGACCAATCAACATTTAAGAATCCATTAACAATTTCTGAAAGATCATATCCAATATCAGACCAGCGCGTTTCATCAAATAGTGATTCTATTGACTGAATAATACCATCAATGCTTAATGTAATATTTTCACGGATGGTTTTCCAATTAATTCCGCTGAACCAACTGTTAATAACCTGAGCTATCTTCGTTCCAGCAGTAGACCATGTGCCATTTTCCTTAAATTGTTGTAAAAAGCCGTTCAACGATTGATTTATAGATTCAATAGGGGCAGCTAAAGCTGTTCCAATTTTTTCCCCGTCAATTCCACTTATCAAGGTATCAAATCCGGTTGCAAGCGTTGAACCCATTTCCGTCCAATTTACAGAATCGAACATCGAAATAATGGTGGTTGCAATACCATTCGTTGCAGATGATAAATTAGATCCTATTGTATTCCAATCAATGGCATTAAACCACGAACTGATTGTTGTTCCAATTTTCTTTCCAAGCTTGTCCCATGTACCGTTTTCATCAAACTTTTTAAGAAATCCGTCAAGTGTTTCAGTAACAACTTGAATTGGTGCTGCTACTGCTTTCCCAAAAGATTCTGCGTCAAAATTCTCCGCAAGGGAATCGAATGCAGTTGCAATATTTGAACCAAATTTTTCCCACTCGGTATTATCTACAAAGTTATTTATGGTATCGGTGATTTCCTTTAATCCTTTTGAGAATGTCCGTCCAATAGCTTCCCAATCAACGGTGTCATTCAAGCTATTAAAAGCCAATGCAAATTTTGTTCCAAGTTCGGAAATGTCAAATTTATCAATAAATGTTTCAATTGTGTATGTGATGGTGTTTAATCCATCACCAATAGTTTGTCCGATTAAAGGCCAATCTATAGTATCAATTAATGAATTAAATGCCCTTGAAGTATTATCAATAAATGTTGTTATTTTTTCGCCAACATTATCCCATTTAACAGCTTCATCTATTTTGGAAACAATGCTATTAATTTTCTCACCAATAAGCTGGCCTATTGCTTCAAAGTCTTCATTTTCCCACGCTTCTCTTAAAGCTCTCGCAAAATCAGCGACCGAAGATGACGGATCAATTAATTCTTCGGTAAATGCAGCTCCACCGCCCGCTGCCGAAGCAGCGTCAGCCGCATCCTGCGATTGAATAACAACTAATTTATCATATTCAGCTAACTGTTTTGCAGCTTTCTTTGCGGCATTTCCAGTATCTTCAATACTTTCAGCATAACTTTCCGCTGGTTTAATAGCCTTATAGATATACTTCTGACCAGTTAGTGTTGCAAAAAATGAACCAACAGCATTTGCCGCGTTAATAAATAAATTTAAAATCCTAATAATTATGGGCTCTACAATAGTAATTATCGGCTGCAAAGCAGTGGCAAGGCTATTTTTAAACTGCGAAAACGTATTTGTTATATTGCTCATCGTCTTATTGAACGACGAAGATTGCTGAGCGAGATTCTGAAAAGCGTCAGAAGCATAACCGCGTAATTTTCTAAATAACGCAAATAAACCACGAACACCCAGACCATATTTAATAAGCATTTTTAAACCGTGTTTTATGCTCTTATTAGATGAGCCGAATGTATCTTTAATTTTCGATTTTAATTTAGAGAACGCTGATTTTACTTTTTCTATAGCTGATTTTACGGATGAAATTGCTTTTTTAACAGCATTAAATGCTTTTACACCTATATTTTTAAATGTTCTTATAGCCGATATAGTGAGTTGAATTCCCTTTTTAATTCCGCTGATAGCAATAGATGCTACCATCATAACTTTACTGAATTTTCCCGCAGCAGCTCCCGCGCCCTTAACGAAATTTGATAATTTCGCAGTTCCTGCAGCGGCTTGTTGTGTATTACCCGATATTTGATCGAATTTATTAGCAAGTTGTTCTCCCTTTTGTGTAGCAAAACTCAGTTGAGTAGTAATGTTTGAAACTTGTTCTGAATCAGCAAATTTAAAAGCGCCTCCAGATTCTTCAAGCTCTCGTTTTTTATTTTCAACTTGTTCAATCTTATCAATAACTTTGTCAAATTCAGCATTAAGTTTTTCACGATATTTTTCCATTCCGGGCTGATTAACAAAATCATCGCTTAATTTTCGTGATAACTCTTCAGATTTATCCGCAAGTGTTTTAAGCTCATCCTCTAATTTTTTATATTCATCTGTCGGAACTTTTGTGTTTTCGAGTTCACGTAATTTCTTTTGTAATTTTTCTATTTGAGATCCAGATTTTTGAAGCTGTAATTCCATCTTTTCGAGTTGTGGATTTCCTTTTGCAGCTCCAGAATCTAATATATCTTTTAATCTTTTCTTGACATTTTGAGCCTGTCTTTTAACACTTTCTGTGTCAAATTTAAAAGATGCGGAAAGTCTAATATCACCGTCTACAGACTGCGGCATGCTTAAACCTCCTTTTTACTATTATTATTCCAAATTTCTACAATCAGTTCCTCGTCTTCTTTTTCATGAACAGATTTTGAATCCCAGATGAAATATTCTGGATTTTCATTCTTAAATTTTAATTCTTCTTTTTCAAGTTTTTTTCCAGCTTTTATTTTATATCGAACACTAACAATAGCATTCCAAGCGGAATCATGGATTTCGGAATAATATCCCATAAATGTCCACCAATGAAGATAATCAAGTGTTCTGATTTCTTTTTGTGCAACGGCATTAACTGCGCCTGCAATTAATTGTTGATCCTTCTCCCAATCTACAAGTATATAATTTGTTCTATTTCCAAATGTTTCTTGACCGCAATTAAAGAACCACATCATTTTTTGTGCTGCTTCTGTATAATGATTACCAAAAATTTCAAATACATCCACTGGGTCGGTAATTTCAGCATAAAAAATAGTTAAGCTGGATAATACCCTACCAGTGTCATCCAGCTCAACTGAGTTAAGTTCCCTAAAGCAATCCAACACCATTCGGAAGTCCCCGTTATTTCGTATGGCGTGTAATTTGCCGCCTATCTCTAATTGTGTTGGAAGCTCAAACATAATTTATTCCTTTGAAGTTTTATCAATTTTGCCGATATATTTTTCGGTATGTTTTCTGATCTTTTCATTCTGTGCTTTCAATTCTTTTGAGAATTGTTTTTCATAAATTGTTGAAAAGACATCATTTAGTTTTTGAAATCTAAAATCACCGTCAATTAAATCGATCATAGTTCCGTGCGGAACAACAACTTCGCTGAAATTTGTATCATACAAAATATCAAATTGATTTCTAATAACATCATCAAGTTTTTTTAATGCTTCCCCGAGTTTAACAACATCAAAATCATCTTTTTCCATTTCTGTATTTTGGAAATCTTCAAATTCTTGGAATGCTGCGGTAACAGTCTGATCAAAATCACCTAATCTTGAAAAAATACCCATGTCATTCGTATTTAATTCAAGAACCCTGTTTTCGTCACCATCAATTGTAAACTTTTTTCTGCTACTGACATCAATATTGATGTTTTGAATTTTTTCTGCCATTTCAGTTTCCTCCTTAAAATATCTCTAATTATTATGCCGACGCTTTGCTGAATTCAAAATCGTCTGCGATTTTATCAACGGTACCTTCCACGATGTCATTCGAGAAGTGAACTTCAAGCGGCATGGAAACATAAGTGCTACCACCGATAGAGGTCGGGAAGATGGAGCAGTTCTTATGTTTAACGGTGTAAAATTTCCCGTCTTCCGAGCCAGAAGTTGTAACAGGAGTTCCATTAACTAACCAAACAGTAATGACATAAATGTCAAATCTCTGGTTATAGGCGTCGATATCGTTTTTAAGAACAGCTTCCGTTAGATAGTCGTGCAGGCCACTACCGCCAAGAATGTAGCTGGGATCAAGTGTCTGCTGAGGCTCAGTCTTTTCCACGTCGGTATAAGTGTTGCCGCGAATATCAGTTGTAGTATTAATATCGGGGTTGAATTCAATCGAGCTATCTTCAGTACGGGCACCAAGAATCTGCTTATTCGGACGTTCGCCAGTAGTTTGATCCGGAGTACCCCAAGCTGCCGCCGTCACGAGAAGTTTACGCTGTGCGCGCTGGCCGCTGGTAAGGGATGAAGTAAGAGCCATAAATCATTTCTCCTTTATAATCTAATATTGCTTTTTGAAATGTCTAAATAATCGACCACAATTGTGATGCTATATTTAGCAAGCGCCGGTGTTAAAGTCGTGTCAACACTATTCAAGGCGGGCGTGTTTGTAGATACATCAATACTATCAATAATGCAGTCGGGACCAAAGTCAGGAAAATTCTGAGAATCGTTCTGCTCAGTGACCCAATCAATAATTGCTTGTACATCCAGTAATTCCTCTTTATTTTCATTAGGATAACCAGAAATTTTTGCTAATGCTTGATATGTAATCGACCGATAGTCGTAAATAGTAAATGTATATCTCTTTAAAACGCTCCCGTCAATGTAAGGCTGGTTTATTACCTTATCAACCGGAACAATCATAAGTTGTTTTGCATTGTCCTTTGCTTCTGAAAAGTTAAAAAACAAAGGATTTTGCTGAATTTGCGGGCAATTATTAAGATAGTCAATAATTGCTTGATATTTATCAACCATATAATTCTCTTGCCCTTCTCAATAAAATTTGCTTAACTTGTTCTTTGAACTCATCGCCGTGCTCTCGCATCATAGCTTTATCCCATTCAGCAGATGCTTGAGTATGAACATTTGTGCTGTATTGAATGCGCCGCCCGGTTGGATGCTTTGAACCTTTTCCGGGAGGGCTTCTCCATCCAACTATAATTCCATTTTCGATAATTGGAATATTCGGACCATAAACTTCGCCGATATATTGATAGTGTGCGTAACTGCCGCCGTCTCCGGATCCAGCATAATATCTGACATATTCGGGAGTTATTTCTATTTGTGTACTCAATAATCCGGTTTCGCCATACGGTACATAAGGATCGCACATTTTAGCAAGAAGCTTGTGAACGGCAAGCATTGTTTTTTCATCCACTAATGCTTCTAATTTGTGGCTAAGTGCTTGAGCATCTATATCAACATTCACAGTTGATACGAAATCACTCATATCATTCACCCCTCACCAAATAATGAGGAATACAGCGAGCCGTTCCCGTGTTATTAGCTACGCTTTGAATTCTAATGCAGCCCTGTAGGTCTTTATACTTGTTAATCAAGTCTGTTGACCTGTGTCCAGAAGCATATTCGTCAATTAAATCAGTAACATTTCCAAGCACAATTATATCGCCAGTTCCAAGCGTAAAATAGTTATTCTTATCATTCAACGATTCCCACACATAACGCTCTTTAAAGCGTTTATTTTGTGGAATTCGACAAATCGTAGTATTTGTTTCTAATACTGTGCTCCCGATTGTTAGCTGATTTCCTTCATACGCCCAAAAGCAGTTTGGTATATTATACCGATACCATACAACAATGTTGCTCACTTTATCTTCATTGCGATTGTAGACAGTGATTTCTTTTTCCCACCACGGCGGAGTGTAAGTCATTTGATCACTCATCTAAATACATCCCCCGAAACAGTAATTCTTGACCTGCACTGTTTGTAACTCCTTGAAGATATCTGCCAAGAATATCTTGGGATTCTGCTTTTTTTGCTGCATAGATTTCACTGGCACTCATTACGTTATAACTGATAGACACGCCATCGTTTGACTGACTTGAAATCCCTGTTGTTAAAGAACTTTCATTGTCACTCATTGTAGGGCTTGCAAAAAGCTCCTGCTGTTCTCTTGCATATTCAATTAGCTTAAACATACAAAATTTTACAGCTTCTGGAATATCTTCTTCTGCCTCGTTTTTAAGCCTACCAAAGGTATATCTATCAAGCAATAATCTGGCTTCGAGTTCAGCAAGCGGAAAATTAGGTGCGTCTAATTGACCTCCCCAAGTCGCGTATTCTTCGAATGTAAGATACATTAGACGCACCCCCCTGTTAATCTTTCTTTTTCAGCTTCTTGATTTCTTTTTTCAAGTCATCAAGCTGCTGCTTATATTTGTCAACCTCAGCCCGCGCTTCCAAATACATCTTCGTTAGTTGTCCAGTATCTTTTGGCAATGCCTTTTCAATGACTTTTCCTTTATCATCGAGGATGTCATATCCTTGATCTTTATAATACTGCTTATCCTGTTCATGCACCCGCAAGCGCACGTTTCCTCGCCTGACAATAATCATCTCAAGTCACTCCGTCTTAGGCTTCCGTAATGTTGAACTGAATTGCGCCAGCCTTCTTGTTAAGAATAAACACATCTTCGAAGGATTCCTCATAGTAGTAATATTTGCCATTCGTTACAGCCGAAGGAGCATCCAACGATGCGAAGGTATAGCTAACCGGAGTAATAACAGCAAGCGGATGAATCAGCATCAGGTTAATCTGCGCTGCGCCGTCTGCCGGTGCCCAACCTTCCGTGAACTCGTACTCAGTCTTCATCAGCGTAGACGGAACAGGAACAATCTCGACCTGATCCAATCTGTTCACACGTCTATCAATTGCATTCGGACCGGAGGAAACATCAATCGAACGACTAATTTTCTCGGCTTCCTTCAGCAGATAATTGACTTCATGCGTGACATACAGGATACGACCATTGGCAGGAACCCGTTCATTATCCATCTTGAGCATCAGCGCGTCAAATTCCGCAAGCACTGTCTGAATAGTGAGTTCCGTGGTACTCGCTTCTCTCGCAGATCCGGTCTCCGGATCAGTGGTTGTAAGCCAGTCAGTATAGATTTTACTGACAGTATAGGCATCCATTTCCGGGAACTTCTGTTCCTCGTTAAATACCTGAGTGATATTGCTAATCGATGCAACAAGGTTCGTTTCATCAATATCGCGCGGATGAACAAGAGTAGACCATTTACGCTCGTTAGAAAGCGTTTTCGCCTCCCATGCGTTGTCATAGTTTCTCGCTGCCTGCGCAATAGAATCGCGGTCTGCCGCAACTCGACCCGTCGTGCGGATAGACGGGATTTCAATCGTCTTTGCGTTTACCCAACGATAACGACCGTTGTTAGGCGTGTTATAAAGTGCGCCAAAATTAAGCGTATATGGGAAAGCCTGAGAAAGTGCTCTGCCATATTCAGTTGCATAATTAAGCTTTGCGTTAATACCAGTTCCAGTAGGCATATTTCATTCTCCTTTATTCTTTTTTAGCGTGCAGCGGCGTGAAATTAAAACTGAACTCGCCACCGCTCTTTGTGATAGATTCTGTTCCATTTGTAGAATTGACAAAAGATGGTTGTTTAGTTGTATTCTTTGGCTGCTCGACAACAAAAGCATCTGCATTTTCTTTTGTGTAAGCTGCGAGATAATCCTCACCGCCAATGATTTTACCGTCTTGAACTTCTGGATCCTTTGCCAACATGTAATTTGTGAAATCTCTCTTAGCAGCATTAGATGTAAATTTCTTCGTACCTACGAAATCGCGCACCGCAAACTCTTTTGCTTGCTTCTTGAGCTGAGCATTAAGATTATCGGTTTCAGTCTTATATTTCGTCTGCCATTCCCCAATCTGTTTTTCAAGGTCAATTGCTTTTTGAGCATCGCCGTTATTCTTTTTTAGATCATCCTGTAACTTTGAAATATCTGCATCTCTTGCCTGTAAATTGCCTTTAAGAGTATCAATCGCTGTATCTTTCGCCTTTAAATCATCCTCATATTTCCTTTTGGAAACATAATTCCCGTCGGCAAGGTTTACAGCTTTAATTCCCTTATTTTTACAGGCCGCTTCAAACTGCTCATAGGTCAAAGAACCATTTTCTGCTGCTGTAAAAAGTTCTTTCAAAAACTCCATTTTCTTCCTCCAAAAACATTCTTTTATATCTGCATAAATTTATATAGCCGCATAGCAGTTATGCGGAATGAATGTTGCGCCTTTTTAAATGTTGTTCCGCTCAACTATAATCAAGAGCATTTCAACTCTCTAATATCTTCTTTAATATCAACGATTTGCTGCTTAATTGCCGGAATTTCAACGGCAAAATTATTGTGCTGTCTAACTTCTCTTGTTAAATTATCAATTTTAGTGTCTGTCACCGCAGTGTATTTTTCAAACTGTGTTGCAAGAGCATTTGTCATGGTATCTCTTGTTGTTCTGTTAGACGCGCGGACGCCAAGATACGTTAAAATACCTGTTACAACAACTGCAATTGCGGAAATAACTGAAACAATAATAGAAGTGTCCATGATCTTCCTCCTAAAAGGTATTCGCAAAGAAAAAAGAGTATACGCGAACAAGGCGGTTGCAACCTTATTCACATATACTCTTCCGACGGAGGAAACTGAAATGAAAACAGACATTTCTATTTCCTATAAGTTATTATATACTATTTTAACGAAAAAGTCAATACTTTTTTAAAAATTTATTCATTAAATTTTTATTCTTTTATATCCTTCAACTTTAATTCTTCCTAATTCTGGGCGTAATCCACAATTATTGCTAAATAACATATATTCTTGCGTTTTTTTGTCGATTTTATACTGAAATTTCCGGGCTAACTCCATATCACCCGCAGCTTTAGCGGTTATCTGTCCATCTTTGTATCGGCGGATTTGTGTTTCAACTCTTCGTTGATACTGCCGGCATTCATACATTGTAAAATGCTTTCCATCTTTTGTCGTATATCCAGCTTCATTTTCATCAAGAATTTGTTGCAACTGATCTTCGGTGTAGTTTGGTTTCATAACTCCAAGAATAATTGAATAAGCAATATGTCTGCAATTCCAAACACCGATAGCGCGTTCCATAGCTTCAAACTTTTTTCCATTCACATCTTCAAAATCAAGTACATTTTGCATTTTGTTGAATTCTTCGTTTGTAAATACATGACCTTGAACTGGTGCATGATCCGGTGCCGGATTTCTGACAACAGTTATTTCTTTTGCATCGGAATCAATTTGCTTTCCAATTTCGTCTTGCATTTGAATTGCAAGCTGTCGAATGCCGTCAAGAATATTCATTCGTACTGCGCTATCTAATCGCCTATGATAACCCGAAGCATAATCAACTGTTTGCAATCCACTATCAACTAATTCTTGAATTGTGTTTCGCATAGATTCTTGAAAGTTTACCTGACTGGTCGTAACCGCTTGAATTGCTTTGTCTACTGCTTTATTGTATGTATCTGTAACGCTTGTCGGAACAAGTTTTCCAGCGGCATTTTGAGTATAAAATGCGCGTGTTCTCGATAGATTAACATAGTTATTAGCAGTCTGTTCTGCAATAGCGTTTTGAATTCGCTGAAATTGCGTGTTTTTTGCAAGTGGAATATACGGTAATTGCCTGTAATCATAGAATGCTTTTACATCGGCATAATCAAGAATAGCAGCTTGCTTTATAATAGCTTTAATATCCCGAACCTGTAAATTTGTCATTTTTGCAAGCATTTCATTGATTTCTCGCACATCAGAACCGTTTCGGATCATTTGTTCCAGTGAGTTAATATCAGATGGATTTAACTCACCGATTTCTTTAATTCGAGCTGCTATCTTTTTAAGCACATAGATATTTATTTGTTCTTGTCTAATAACAATAGGCCGTGCCAACTTATCTATTGTATCAACGCTTAACATTAAATACCACCGCCGTTAATAGGAGCGAATTGTAATTCTTGCTCCATATTTTCGCGAGCTTCTTCTTTGATTCTTTCAAGTGCTTCTCTTGCTTGAACTTCAGTCTCACCAAAATACCACATTCGCACGTTAATCTTGCTTTCGAGACCTTTTTCCATAAGCGTCAAGCGTTTGGTTAACTCTTCATCAACATCGGAAATAATGCTGTCATCCCACTCAAAAGAAATTGTATATTGACCGATTCTGTTTGAATCAACTTCGCCGTTAATCATTTTAACATCGTTTACCATATTATAAAGAGTACAATACACGTCCATGCAGTAAACGACATCTCGCAGAGCTTTTTCCAACGCTTCCTGAATATGGGCATTTGCAACGAAGGTTCTTTGTTTCAGAATCTTTAATTCTGTTGCTGTTCTTGCCTCTGCTGCAGGGTCAGACAAAGTACCTCTTGATAATGCGCAGGTATCTTCAATACGCATCAAGATTGTATTCAATCCACCAATAAAACTATTATCACGAAGTGCCGGAGCGAATGGCTGATATGTGTCCTCAGTGCCCAGGTCGAGCTTTCTAAACAATCTCCGCTGCTTCTGGAGCATTGATGTATGAGTTGTTCCGTCATGCAATTTTTTAGATTCAAGAGCATCAACATCAACATCAAGTGCCATTTCACCAGCTTCATATTCCCAAAGTAATCTGGAATACTGATTGTCTGCGTCTTTGATCAAATCCACTGCACGACTAAATCCACTAACGCCAAGAGGACTATGCGGATCAATCGTATTAGCTTCTGGCATTTTAAAATAACCGAAAAGCAATCTATCAACATTTGTAATCTCTGTTTTCGGTTCCAAATCAGCCCACTCAGGAATAGAAGTAAGCTGAATCTCATCGCCTAAATCTGGAGACATTGCATTATTATCAGTTGTAGATGTGTTCTTCGTTCTATAGGCGGTGTTTGAAACAGTCACTTTGTCTTTTTCCAACTTGTGGTGTTCCAAGCGTGTATAAACGGTCTCTTTATCTACTTTGCGCTGGATAAAAGCGCATTCTGTCAGCTCTCCGCTGCTATTGAACGAAAGTGGATAGAAGCCATCTGCCTGAATAAAGTCAAATGCAAAACGACCTTTTACATCTGCTTCCTCATCATCAATAACTGGATAAGGCTTAATAACCAAACCACCCTTTGCAATGCCGTATTCAAGCTGAGTACAAATTTTAGCAAGCAATCCTTTTTGATACTGCTCATTCATAAATTCTGCTCTTTCAGCGCCACTAACCGGGGTCTGTTGAATAATCGTTTCCGGAACAGCAGATACCTGCACATTTCCCAATTCATCTTTCACAGGCTCTTTGTATTCCGGGTTCGGAACAGCTTCCTCTTCCATAGGAACCGTGATTTCTGACTTCATCTCGATTGTAGCTGTTCTTGCTTTTTCGCTTGCAATCATAGAAGGCAATCCCAACGAAACAACTCTTGTCGGATCATGTTCCGTCGGTTCATGCAACCAAGGTGCTTGATTCGTGTAAAGTAGGCTCCACAAATCAATAGCATCGATCATTCTATTTGAAATTGCTGGTGTAACATGAAGTACCTTTTCAATACTTTTTGCGCCAATCATTTTTTGCAACGCCTCCCTAATCTTTTGCCATAAAGAGGAAAATATGTTCATTTAAGCCCCTCTCCTCCTGTAATATTTCTCCATTGCATATCTAACAGCATCAATATGGTGGTTATTTGCATCTGGATAACCGCTAATAATATTATTATCTTTATCTCTTTCATACTCATAATGAACGAATTCATCATAAGTTTCCGGGCATCTATGCTTATCTATATAAATATGGTTCAAAGATTGCAGCCATTTGTGACTGTAATTAACACTGTCCGGTCCTTTTTGCGCGCCTCTGATAAAAGCTCCATAAGAACGATAGTCTGCTATTGACTTTGGCTCTGCGCTATCTGCTGTGACTAATTCATCTAACGCAACGAGCTTTTTATCGTTGTAAAGCGTTTCAAAAGTTGATTGGTTGCTTTCTTTGTTTGCATGATATTCTTCAAAGATATATAAATCTCGCCTATTTGCATCGAAGTGCATTTTATTGAACGCAAATGGATCCGGGAACCAACCCCAGTCAATTCCACAGAAGATATTTGAAAATGTAGATAATAACGGAACTCGTCTATCACCTAAATCAATTTCCTTGCCCATATCAAGATGCTCAACATTTTCAAACACGTTGCCGCCCGTGCCAACTGCCTTGCCCATGTATTCATGTTCATAGGCTCTTGGATTTATTTGTTTTAATTCTTCTGCTTCCTCAATAAACTGTTCTCCAAGCCACTCACGCGGAACATCTAAATAAGTATTCCGAACGACAAGCGTGTTTTCTCGCTCTTCTGCTGTTTCGGCGTATTCATTCGCCCAGTTATTCATGCTTATTGGCGGGTTGAATGTTCTGAAGTCCCAGAACAATTCACCGCCACGCATTGTTGACTGAGTAACTGTTCGCAACTCGTTTTCGCCTGCGAACTGATCAAGCTCTTCAAACCACGTCACGCCAATATACCCAAACGGCAGCTTAATGGATTTGACTTTCATAGGATCATCCAAACCCATGAACATGATTCTTTGCCCTGTTGGTTTATATACAATAGGCGTTGAATATGTCTTTGGAATCTTGAATAAACTTTCCAGCCCTAATTGATAAATACCCCAAACAACCTGTGGAAAAATACTTGTTTGAATAGTATTTGCAACCTTGCGAAAACAAACAACATGAACATCAGGAAAAGCCATTAGCAATAACGGGATCGCTATTGTTACAAAGGAAGATTTTGTACTTCCGCGCCCGCCGGGAAAAAGATAGTGGGTATGACCGTGGTTTAAAATATCTTTTAATACGCCTTTATACATAGGGATGATTTGCTCATCTAACTTAATATTCACTTCCATCAGAAATACCCACCGCTGGCTTGTTTATTCGTTGATGTCCATATCTTCTACTTCATCACTATAAAGATATGTAATAGTCGAATCTCTATTAAATGCGTCACTAAATTCTGCAACACAAGATTCGATTAACATTTTAATCTCAAACTCTGAGATTGTAATACCGCGAGATGCAAGCATTTCAGTTGCAGCTTTAACGCATTCATTGAATTTTTCTGTGCTTGTGGCTTCTTTAAATAGCTGTTCGGTTGCTTTAACACAAATTTCAATAACTTCTTTCTTTGTTTTTTCCATTTCTGACTTTTCAAGTCGCTGCTTCGCCTTAACTCCAAGATAACCAACAACCGCAGTTAATACAGTGCATAAAATGGGAAAAATAACAGTTGAAAGAAGTTCACCGAGTGTTTCCATTTTAATCACCTCATTAAACCTTCTTCAGATATTGCATGGACACCCAGCCCATACCGTCGATTTTGCCCCAATAGCCGCCATCGCGTTCACCGATTTTGGTTTTTGAGATTTTTACTTGCGTTCCTCGCGTGATAACATCCACGATTTTTGCTTCTTTTGTCGTTCCGTTGCGGACATTCAGTGCATCACAGATGACCTTATACGTTCCGGCTTTCGGCTTTTCTTGTGGAAGCGTCTTGAACTTCAGCCCCGCGCTGTTCACAACTTTTGTGAAGTTCGGGTCGATATAGAAAGCGTCTTCGGGCTTAATCGGACCGCCGGTTGTAACAAGAACCCATTTGCCCTTGCTATTCTTTTCCCAGCCAGTGCCAATAATAGAACCACGCCCGACCGCCATGTGGATATGATACCCGCTCGCGCCGTCATTACCCTCGCGGCAAATCTTTTCCCCGCGCTTAAACTTCTGACCGACCTTCAGCTTTTTCAGGTCGTCGTCGTTCGGATGGACGAGCTGCAGCGTGACGATAGATTCTCTCCCATCCGCAAGGCAGCACTTTGTCGAGCTCGTCAAGTAAAGTGCGTTTGTGCCTTTCGCGCCAACTCCAGTCAGTTTCACGACCTTCATCTCGTCGCAAGGACAATAGCACCAATCTCTACCAGTGTCTTTCCCGCCTTCATCAAGCGCGTACTCTTTCGGCGTGCCGGTCATGTGCGGTTTGTGGCTCGTCTCGCCGTCGTATCGCTGCGTGATTCGCATCGTCTTGAACGGATATGTCAAATAGTTCGGCATTGAATCACCTCTTCGTGTGTTTTTATATAGGGAGGACTCCGCGCTTATGAAGTCCTCCTGTGTTATGGTTGATTAGCCGCCGGTTACTGTGATATAGTCGTTTTCTGCGCCCTGAAGCACGACAAATTGTCCGTTATATGGGATAGTGAGCTTATAAGTCGAACCATCCAAAACGATTCCACTCGGCACAATCTTCGTCGGTGCTCCTAATGTTCCGCTCAATACGACATTTTTGCCTGCGCCCATTGCCGCGTAAACTTCGCCAAATGTCTTGTCTCCGACAGAAGCAGAACCATCATCTGTCAGCGTCACGATAAGCGGTGCGTTGGAATCTACCCAAGCCAAAGAGCCGGAAGATACGCCAAGGACTTTGCCGTAGTTTTGTGGACCGTAACTCGGAACGCCTGTAACGTACTCTACTCTCTCTTCGCTAACAGCCCAAGCATCGTTGATGTTATCGCCCGGCACACAAGTTGCAACAATAATTTTTTTTACATTTTCATCACCAACTGCACAACTGAATTGTGCAACATAGGCTTCCACGCCAGCAGCGATTTGTACCTTTTCGGAAATCGTCAAATCGAGATCAACTTCAAGCGGAATGTTATACAACGTCGTTTGCATAGTCGCAACAACAATTTTTCCATCTTCTTTTGCTTCTGCAATTTCTTCTGCCGACTTGTCTGCTGTCCACACGGTTTCCGCGCCGCTGTCATCTTCCGTCAGCGTGACAACGAACTTTTCAGCACCGCTCGGTGCGTCTTTTGCCGTATAGTCACCAGAAGCGTCGAAGCCGATGAATTTACCAGCGTTCGCCACGCCTTCTTCCGGGAAGTTGGCAGGAAGACTGCCACCGGAACCGCCTTCTCCAGTCTCACTCTGACGCTTTGCATTTTCGTCAATAGCCCACGTGGTTTTACCACCACTTCTCGTTGCCTTATAAACCACAGAAGAATTATAGGGCTCAAATAAATCTCCTGTTTCTGCATAGGCGGGTCTTTCGTCAATATTATTCGACGGATCATAGATGCCTCGATACAGTGTGAAATAACCGTATCCGCCTTTAGGCATTTTTACATTGTAAATTTTTTGTTTTTCGGACGTTACCATGGTATATACCCCCTAAAAAATTATTTGTTAGTTATTGGATGCGCCGAGACAGAAGCCGAGGGCTACGCCGTTCGATCGCGACGGTTGTGTAGTAGAACTCGAACCACTGGCATAACCACCGCTATCGGAAACACTCGCGAACCTGCTTTGATGCCGCGCCGAACGCAGCCACCACATATATGCTGTGTTGTTGTTGGCGCCTTTTTTGATTCTTGAACCTAAATTTGAATTATTAAACACCTTGTTATAAACTGTACCAACGGTCTCAGCGCCGAATTCCGCACCGAATATCTCTCTCGCCGACGGAATCCAAACGTCATCCGATGTTAATTCGTTCAAAACAATTTCTCCTGTTGTGTCGTAACCAACTGATGATTTTGTGACTTCAACAATTCGGTTTCGTACGTTCTGCAAAATAAGAGGTTTGATCGTTTCTTTCAAGTAGCTTCTCATTGCGCACTTGTTCCAGCCGCCGATTGCTCCGGTTCCTTCGATACGATAGCCTTGCTCGTCAGTGGATATGTCAGGATTCATGTGGTGGAACATAAGGTTATCACTAATCCACGTGATAGGAGCTGTACCATCTCCATTCGCCAAATCATCAGCGTCAAATGCAACGATTTGCATATTCAGAATGCCCCTTGAGCCAAAGTCAATTGGCTTATAATTACCAACCTTATATTTCGCTTTATACGTTCCATTGTCGATTGCATCAAGAATGTCTTGCCAAGAATCCGTGATTTCTGCATACTCATAAACGGCTGTAAATTGAGCATAACAATTTGTTGTTCCAGTGATATTTGCGCCTGTCGGCTGGAAGGTTAAGAAATCACCGCCCTGTGGGTCAACAGGAGTTTCGCCTGTGTAAGTAGCTGTTCCACCATAAGGTACGTTGTTGACCGTTTGCAGCAATGTTGAGCCGTTATAGAAATAAACTGTATATGTTCTCACTGTCTGCGTAAACTGCGCATACAGTCTGCGGTTTTCAGTGACATTCGTCAAGCTGCCGCTCCAACCGCTGAACGTGTATGTGTACTGTGCGGTTTGCTCTTTCGTCGGGTTCGTAGACGGAGCCGTCGCATCGCTTCCGTGCTGAACAACCTGCGTGTCAAGCAGTGTGTTGTCGTTATAGAACGAGACTACATGAATCGGTACACCGCCTGAAACAACTTCAAGTTCCGGGAAGTTTTCGTTGATGTCAAGCAGAAGTTCTTCTGTGATTTCGCTAACATCAACGGAGCCAGTGACCACAGCCTTTGCCGTGTTGTTGCCAAGCGCGTCCATACCGATACACGCTTTCAGCTTATCAATGGTGCTTTCGAGCGTCAATGCACTTGTCGCTGTCCACTCAACACCGATCAGACGGACACGGTTCAGCGCAACAGCGTCGTTCACAATGTCCTCAATGTCAACGTTCGGCGTGTTCTCAATGTGCAGCGTTGTCAGTGAAGTCAGCCCTTCGTAAGTCAGCGTTGTCAGATTTTTCTGATTGAGAATCGTCAGATTCGTCAGCGTGGACGGATAATGAAGTTCATCGACATGACCGCCGTTCGGAAGTTCGATGCCGCCGAGCGCCGTACCCTGCGCATACACCTTTTCCAAAGACGCGCATCCGCTGAAATCAACGCTTTTCTGAGTATCCGTACCAAGCGCCGAACAGTTCCGAAGGTCAATCGTTTTCAGCAGTTCGTTGTTGCCAACGTACAGTTCTTTGAGATTCGTGTTCTCGTAGTTCGCGTCAGAATCGCCGAGTTTCAGGCTTTGCAGCTTGGTTGCAGCGGCGAAGTTTGCATAACCGACCTGCAAGCCACTGAGATCGCCGACGCTCTTGATTCTGTCCGCTGAATAGATGTACACTTCGGTGTCGTTCATCGCGTCCATCGGATTGACGAGCGTATAGGCAGTGTTTCGTTTGCCTCGCGTTGTCACCGTATACGAGCCGTATTTAATCGTCGGGTAGATGTTCGAGTACGGCGTGACCGTAATGTCGCCGAGCGCATAGCACCGGAGCGTGATATAGTTATTCAAAGCGTCTCCGGCATGGTACTTGCTGTCTCTGTACTTGAACGCATTGTACAGCCACCAGTCGCGCTGACTTTCCTTGCTGCCCTGCAACATGGACAGGTAGTTCTCGCCGTCAATCAGATAGGGCTTGAGATACTTCACAAAAGCGTCTTCGTTCCAGATCGCTTCTGGCCATACGCTTTGGTGCGCGTCGAACATCTGCTTGAGCACGGAATAGCTGAACGTGCCGCCGCTTCTCAGCGTTTGATACATTGACTTTAAATCGCTTCCGAACGCATCCCGGACGTTGCGCCACAGCACCGAGGTCTGCCCGTTGAACACGTTCGCGCCGCCTACCGTGTCTGTGTCCTCAAGGTCGTAATCGAAGCTCAGAACACCTTCGTTATTGATGCCGAGCGCCGTGTCAAAGTCATACGGCAACGGGAGCCAGTGCGTACCGTCGTAGGTCGTGAGGAACATGTTTTTCGCCCTGCTGTCGATCATAAGGAACACTTCGGTGAAGAGATAATAGAACAGGGTTGCGCTTTTAACAAAGTAGTCTTCAAACTCGCTTGTAAACTTTGCGAGTCTCGCAGCCTTGTCCTCCGCGTCCTGTACCGCGTCCCTATCGGTCGATACAATCCAGTCAGTGACACGCTTGAGCTGGGTATAGCTCTCGTTGTCTTCCGGATAACGGGCTTCAAAGTCATCCAGCCAGTTTCCGGTATAGTCGGAGACTTTCAGCAGACACCGGTTCGACGTGTTGTTTTTGAACTCCCAACTTTCCGCGTTCGGATAATCCGCTGTGAAGCCGAACACATTTGCCGTGGACTTGTCGTTATTAAAGTTGTACTTGCCGACGAAATGAACGTCGTTGTTGCTGTCTTTCCAGAACACGACGATCGGAATGCCGTCAATGCCCTGCCGCACTCTGTCGTCCTCCTGCTGCGGCGGTGTATGATACGGACAGTTCTGCTCGTAGCAGTCCACCAGCTTGACGTTATTCGCGTTTTCCGAAGAGGCAAAGTCAGCTTTCAGACAGAACGTGGACACGGGAATCGACGTGCTGCGGAGCTTGAACTTTGATTCAGTCGTTCCGCTCTGCGTCATGTGGAAGCCCTGTTTGAACTTCGGCTTGAAGTTTTTCACAGGATAACCAGCAGAAGACGTACCCTGAACGTCCATTTCAACGCCGGTTGCGGTGAAGCTGTTTGCGGCGTTCGCGGGGTCCACATAAGTCACATTGATGCCTGTCTTCTTATCGCCCTTGTACTGCGGCAGCTCAGGACAATCGAAGATCATATACGGCAGCGTCGGCGGCAGTTTTTCAAAAGAAACTTCCTCATTTGCGTTGAAGATATCGTTTCGGTGATAGGCTGCTTCGCGCTGTGCAAGCGTGGCCTGATCGTAGATATAGTTGTCAAGCTGCTCTGCTGAATTCAGACCTTTTCCGTAAATCCGAATGGAATACAGGTCTATGCCGCAGCTTTCAGCGCCGATGGTCAACCCTACCGGGTCAGCCTGTGCGAAGTTGTCATTTGCGGGGTACTGTGTCACACCGCACATCACGCCGTCAACGTAGATGTACACGAGCCTGTTCTGGTTCCGGTTTTCAACAGCGAAGCAGACGCGGACGTGCGAATCTTCTTTAAACTGCATCGACACGCTGGACTGTTCGGAAGTCAGCGCCGCGTTTTGTGACGCAATCTTGAAGCCCCTTCCGCTCTCAAGACAAGAGATCACAACACTGTCATAGTCCTGCACGTCTCTCGTGGCAAACTCCGCTTCAATCGTCAGACCGCTTGTTCTCGCATCGTCCGCAAACGCCTTGAATGGAATGGTCATGAAGTCGTTCGGGAGGAACCGAAGCGCAGTCTTTCCGTTTGCATCGTCAACCCAGCCGTCAGCGCCGGTCCAGCCGAAGCCTTCAAAAGTTGCTGAATAACCGTGGTTGCTCCAGCTTGCAGGATTCTGTTCGTTGTTACTGCGCCCAGCCGCCGAAAATTCAAGCTGCAAAGCGTCTGTAACAGGTTCTATAATGATAGTTGATTCTGACACTGTGACTTCCTTTGTGACGGAAACAGCGCCGCAAGAAAGCACAAATTTGACGGTTCCTGACGGATAATCGCTGACGTTCCAAACCTGCGCGGTTCTGTCTACTGTGACCTCCGTATGCGCATAAACGGAATCGTCGCTGTAAAGGACTTCTCTTGTAATAGTTGCGTTCTCCGTATCTGGATCATACACCATAAACGGAATTGCAAGCGTTTCGCCCTGTCTCGCTGTCGTAGTGCTGAACGGACAAAGGACAATCGTCGTGTTGCTTTGCGGGTCAATCCACATCATGCCGAGTGTAATCACGTTCGACATTACGCTGATTTCGTCCACGATCATGGTCGCCCAACAGCGGAAGATGTGTGCGCCGTGATTCTGTTCCGGGATCGTGAACGACTGGCTTCTGTTATTGCTCGATACGGTTTCGGTGTCAATTTCAACGCCATCCATTTCAAAGTGAATCGTCTTCACGCCGGTACCGGACGGTGTATAGTTAAATACAACATCGCCGTTGTAAATGCCAAGCTCGTCAAACGTCGTAGAAACACTCAGCGTAATCACATTGATCTGATAAGTCAGCGTCCGCGAATTGCTTTCTGAATTCGTGACCTTCACCTTAACAGTGTTCGTACCCTGTGCCAGATAAGGCGTTACGTTGATCGCGTTGTTTCCTTGAGGGATGGACAGTGTAGCTTTGACCACGTTATTTACGATGATCGAGCCGATGCCGTTTCCGTCGTCATATTCGTCCGAGTCAACGGAGGAATAGCTGAATTGCAGCTCGACCTCTGCATTTTCTGATACACTGAACATTCTCGACGGAAGCAGGTTTGTGAGAGTGATCGCATACTCCGAGGTTTCACCGCCACCGCCACCGCCTCCGTGCGTGATAACAGTGACGCCATCACCAATCGGCGTGTCACCGCTCATGAGATACAACTTTCCTTCTTCTTCGTTGAACCACAGGTTGTCGCCTTTTTCTTCGATTGCGGCATGAATGGCTGCGCTGTCAAGAGATTCTGCATAGGATTGAGCGTTTTGCGCCGCTTCTTCTGCGATTCCCTGCGCATCCTCGGCTTTACCCTGTGCGGTTTCGGCGGCTGTCTGAGCGTCTTCTGCCTTGCCTTGGGCGGTTTCCGACGCGGTTTGTGCTGCCTCTGCGCGTCCTTGTGCGGTTTCAGATGCCGTTTTTGCAGACGACGCAAGCCCCTCCGCTGTCTCCGCTGCCGTCTTTGCCGATTCAGCGTCGTTCTTGTGTTGAAGAGCTAACTGCTCATACCGAAGCGCTGCCGCAGCACTGTCACTTGCTTCACCGGCTTTTTGCGCTGCGGTTGCAGCATTGTTTCTGATCTCCTGTGCGCTCATGTTGAGATCGTTTACAAGTGCAATCAATTGATCAATCGTTGATTGTTCTGGGATCTCAATTTGATCTTCCCCACAAATAGCTTTAATGCTGCCTTTGACTGCAATCTTCATTGGAAGCGTTGCGTAAATATCTCCGGAAGTGATTCCGACATCAAGCAATCTAAATTGCAATGCCCACAGCGGGAGTTCAACGCTTCCGTCTGCGGGTACTGCTAATTCTCTCCATGTTTTATCTGGAAATACAATGCGTAAAAACATTGCGTTTTTTCTTTCGTCTTGAAAATCAATATTTACGACATAATCAACATTATCAGAAACAATCTCAAAATACTGACGAGAGTGGTTTTTAAAGTTTAAATGTTTGTCTTTGCAGACCAATTCAATTAACTGCATTAGCTATCACCCCAATCAAGTGTGATTTTAATCTCCGGAGCGGCGTTATTATTTCCCCTATTTTGTAAATCCAACACTCGCTTTGCAATCTCCTGAGACGCTTTAATTCTTGTTCCCATATCAACATCCAAGCCAAATTGGTCTTTAGCTGTTCCGTCAACAATGCTCCACCAGAACTCAAACAACCGTCTTCCGGTTTCTTCTGCGTCTTGGTTGAGCTTATTCATGCGGTATCGTATTTCTTCCGCGATATAATTTTTATTAAGTAAAGCGTTTGCAGCTTGCGGCTTTGCTTTCTGCGTAAAACCAGCATCTGTAACTGCTTGTGTGTTGCTTTTTCCTTTTACTATTCCTTGTATAAATAGTTCTTCTTCTGGAGTTAATGGATGGCCTGTATTTGTTTTTGTTAGATTTTTTCTTGTTCTGGCCATTCATTTCCCTCCCCGCCGTTTTCAGCTTTTATTTTATTCCACACTTCATTATCATCTGGTATTGGTATATTATTTATTTCATACCAATAATCTCTTAAAAATAATAATACTTGAATTGTAGAATATGCTTTGAATAATTCTATATTCCGCGACTTTTGTTTTTCTTCATCCCATACTGCCTTTTTTATGTGATATACTGTTATGGGTCTTTGCTGTTTTTCTGAATACCATTGTGAGGTATTGTATAATATCTTTTCTCCGCGCGAATTTATCGCTTTTTGCAGCTTTTTTATTAGCGTAATATTACTTGCTGCCATTTATTAAAACCGCCTTAAATCATATAAATTTTGCTTTTCTCGTTAATAATACTGCCATCCTCATCTTGATATATTAAAGCGAATCCGGATTTTTGTGGCGCTGTGAGCTTTCCGTCCATATAATTCATCTTATTGATATGCGCGAAAGCTCCTTGCTCAAGCAATCTAATGTTCCCGCTCATTGTATCGCCAACCTTATGCGTATGCGCCATCACAACACAATCAAACGGTTCTTTTTCTGTATCTTGGAAATATTGTTTTGCTTTGTCTGCTGTAGCTAAAAAGTTAGAACGATATGCCATTGGATGCGCAAATATTGTTTTTCCAATTCTACTGTGCCAATCGTTTACAAACTCAATGTCGATGGATTCAAATACTTCCTTTAGCGGCTCGTATTCTATTTTTGTCTTTTCCCGCTTGTTATAGTGCCTGAACCCATCGACAAAAATAAGTTCCAAAGAAGTGTCGGGCATAAGCTCTAATATATCTGTATCAAGATTCTTTGCAAAATAACTTGCGAATCTTTTATCATGATTGCCATAATTGCAAACAACCCTCTTTGGCTGTAGATACTCAATTAAATCAATTAAATATTGCCGGCCTTGTATCAATTCCTCCATAGGAGAAATTCGATACTGCTTTGGAAATTTACTCAGTGCCTGACAGTCAATTATATCTCCATTCAGTTGAAGAACATCCACGCCGCGAAATGCTGCCAACGATTCAAAATCAAGCTGAAATGGAATGTGTAGATCAGACAGTGAAAGAATCTTTGTATAATTCTTTTCTTCTTTCTGTTCTTCAATAATCTGAATTAAACGGTACATTCCCCACATGCGCCGCCTAACTTCTGATTCTCCATACTGCTCGCCAAAGAGCTGTTTACTTAATTGATCAAACGGCGTGTCATCTGTTTTCAAAATCAGTCTGTTCTCCACCAAGGTTTTTGCTTGCTCGTAATTTAGCATTTATTCACCTCAATGAAAAGGGAAAAACAGTGATTGCCAGAAAGAGGTAAATAGAAGCAACCACTGTTTTTCGAAAGGAGTGTTCCAAAATGAAAAGAAACTGTTTAATTTATCTGCGTCTACGACGCGCTGACGGTCGAACTCTCACTGCTCGGCGTTTGTACGAAATTCTCTGATGTGCTGCCATTATAATCACCACCAATAACTTGATTATAGCTGCTTTCATCAGAATCCTGGTCAATTTCAATTTCTTCAACCGGAAGTGTAGCATACCAGAGAAACAACCCCGCCATAGCAAGAATAATAAGCAACTCAACTAAAGCAATAATAAACCATCGTCTACCGTTTGCCTTTACTTCTCGTAGCATTTCTGTTGCCAACGGCTCTGTTTTTTCTGTAACCAGTCTTGGAATATTGTCGCTGTTCATATCATACCTCATTTCCTCTATTTATTATTATATACTATTTTTCACGAAAAGTAAATAGTTTTCGCATATTTTTATTTTTTATTTTTGCTTTTTTGTAGCAACACTGACCATAACCCAGCAATCGGGATTCCTTTGACTTCAACCTACGCCCGCAAAGTCTGCAAAAATTATATTCTTTCATGACTTTACTGTAAAAAGTTCCTCTGAACGCTTTTGTGCGAGGATTCTGTCAACTTCCATCATTAAAGGCTGAAAATGCAAGTCTTTTAACTTTTGTAGTTCTTTTTCAAGCTCTGCGCAGTGTCGAAGCGTTTTTTGATATTCTTCATTCAACTGCTGATACTTGGATTCAAGAATACTATACGCAATATTTGCTTTGTCCAATGCTTTTCGCAAATTACATTTCATAGCCATTTTTATTCCTCCAATTCATTTATCTGTCTTTCCAGATCTAATTTGGCACACTCTAAATCAAACAACTGTTCCCGCAAAATGCGCTCCCTACCTGCAAATACCTTTGACACATCCATAGAATGAACCGAGCAAAAAGTTGGATTTTTAAGCTGCTTTTTTGTTATTTTCAAATCGCGTTTAACCTCTTGCAAACTCTTCTGCAATTGTTCTAATGATTGCATAGATAGCCCTCCCAACTTTTCTTTCAAATTTTACAAGTTTGTCCTCAATCGCAATACCAAAAACAATTACAGAAAACCCAATAAGAAAAAACCAAATAAAACCAGACGCAGTGAACATTATTTACACCCCTTTCTATATTGATTCCAAATTTTTCGAATGTCTATGCTTGTGTATTTTCCACTCCATGTTTTGCAATAAGTTCGACAGTCTCTTCCAGCAAGTCGCTGCTCAACTGTTCCAACGACTTTTCCAGTTTCGTCAAATACCCAGTAAATATTTGCGTAGTTTGTTTGATTTACCAGCTTAACTTCCATAATGTTTTTACCTCTTTCTTTTTATTTTGTGTCTTCATTATAAACGATAATTTTGAAAAAGTCAATAGTTTTTTATAAAAATTTCAAAAAAGTTTTTCAAGCACAATCGGCACAGCAAATTGCTCGTCTCGATAGCCTAATTTAATTCCTCTTTCCCATTCTCTAATATGGCGCATTGCTTCCACTAATTCCGTATCAGTATATACATTTATATATTCCTTTTTGATTTTGTTTATCAACCACGGCTGCAATCCAGTCGCTTTTGCTATATCGTTTCCTTCGTATGACTGCACTTGAAGCGTCTGTTTAATATTATTGTATAATACAGATAGAATAACCAGAGTACTTTCTCCAACGGCTTTGCAATCTTCATACAACTCAAAAGATAGATTCATATAGCCCTTCATCACAGCATCTACAAAGTCAAAAATAGCGTCTTTTGGTGGTCTATATATGACTCCGGTCTTTACTGCTTCGTCAAACGATCCTCCGAGCCTTTTCAGCTTATCAATCTCCAAGAGGATTCTGCCATAATTGCTTTCGCAAAGTTCAATCAATGTGCTACATTCTTTTTCGGATAAATCAATTTCACGTTGAATATATTTAATAAGTACCGGCTCCGCCAGCGGCTCAAACTCAACAAAACGATCCTTGAATGTCTTATAAAACTTTGTTCTTTTATCCGGATTTGTCAACAATAAAATCAACACATTATCGCACAAAATTCCAGCTTTTAAAGCGTTTTGTACCTTATCTAATGTAATTATATCTTTGTCATCTCGAATTACATATACCACCGAATTTTGCACAAAAGAACGAGCCTTCAAAGTCTGATAAATATCAGCAAATGCGTTAATGCGCTTTATATTACATTTCTTTGCTTTTGCAATCTGTTTAATATAAATATCTTGAACAGCCCATTCATCGCCTGTAAACACATAAAAATCGAGCAATTCGCCGCTTTTAATCTGCTTCTTTACTTCTGCAACCGTCACGTCATCCACGCCCTTCTAATATTCAAAATCCAATTATCAACGAGCATTTGCTTATTCAATGACGCATTTTTTAAATCAGAAAAAGCCTTGCTTGTTACCTTAACCCATTCAACATATCTTTTATCTTTTTCCTGTTTATATCGTTTTGCACAAATAACCATGAAGCACTTGAAAAACAAACCTAAATCAATTTTATCTTCGTCAGAATCTTTAATTTTCAGTTTTTCCGCGATTTTGAAAGAATTAGCTCCACTCACCTCTGCAATGTTGTTTACAACCAGCTCGACAAAATCATAAAATTCTAAAATCTTATATTTTTCTGCTAATAAATCGACCTCATCGGGAGTTTCGCAAACATTCAAAACAATTTCATTCTCATCGTCTGTAAATCTATATTTACCATCAATGTACTGCTGCAGTTCTTGCGAGGAATAGTGATCCATCTGATAGATAGCTGCTCGGGATCTCAGCGTTTTTAACAGATTGTTTTTATCTGCTACACCAATAATGATATAAGCGTTATTCTGCGGTTCTTCAGTCACTTTCAACATTGCATTTTTCGCTTGCAAAGAAACATTATCAAAATTTAAAAGCGCATATACAGTTGGATTTCTTTGAATATAGGCGTCTTTTATGATTTCTCGAACTTCATCAACCTTTGGAGAATCTACAGTAATACAAGTGCATTTCAATTTATCTGCAATATAATTAACAAGCTCTTTTTTATCCATTTCCCCCGCTCCGCTGATAACAGAAAATCGTGGAAAGTTCTTATTATCAAGCTGCCGTTCGATTATTCTTTTTAATTCTCGCTGACCAATCAATCTTCATACCTCCCGCGATAGTTATCAACTGTCGAATATGCTTCCCCAATTTCAGGAAATTCAAAATCACCGCACTGATAATCTTCACGACAAACCCTATCTTTCTTTTTACAGTATACCCCTGTCGGGATCACAGTATAAACCAATTTTTCGCAGTGCTTACAATAAATACACAATTTATTCTCCATAACTAATAATCATTGCCTCCATAAGATATTTTGGATTAGAATCATATTTGATTTCTGTTTTGATATTTAGAAGTAAATCAAGAACTTTCTTTGCTGCTGCAAGCTCTTCCGGATCATTATCAAACAGTTCAACAAACCAGTCTAAAAAATCCTCAATTTCAACCGTCTGCGGAACTAACAAATAATCAAAAGTTTTTGTTAAATAATATTTCAAAATATCTGAAACAAACCAGCAAAAATCATCAACAAACTGCTTCAAATCAACTCCATCTGAATATACTTTTTCAATCAGACGCACCGCATCATCAGTATCATTATAGTACAGATTTTCAAATAAATCAATATATGTTTCATAACCGACTGTTCCAAGAGCCTTTACTACATTATCAAGCGTCAAATCTGGTGAATAAGAAAGACACTTATCTAACAGTGTAATTGCATCACGCATACCGCCGTTTGCTTGCTTTGCTATGAATTCAAGTGATTCTGCGTCGAAAGTGCTATCTATATATTCCTGCCTAACAATATATTCCAATCGCTGCTCAATTTCCCAATTCTGCATTCGCCTAAAATCAAATCGCTGACAGCGTGAAAGAATTGTTTTCGGAATCTTCTCTGGATTCGTTGTGCATCCGATGAAAACTGTTTTTGCTGGCGGTTCTTCAATCAGCTTCAAAAGAGCCGCCCAAGCACCGCCTGACAGCATATGCAACTCGTCAAGAATAAACACTTTATACTCGCCCGCCATGCTCTGCATCTGTGCTTGCTTTGTCAGTTCTCTAATATCATCTACACTGTTGTGAGAAGCTGCATCGAGTTCAATCGGACTTCCAATTCCTTTATTCAGCTCATTTGCAAAGATTCTTGCACAGGTCGTTTTACCGCATCCAGCAGAACCAATAAACAGGTATGCTTGCTTTATTTCATTGTCTCGTAACTGGTTCTGCAAGATTCTTACTGTAGCAGACTGCCCGACCACATCTTCAAATTTTTTTGGCCTGTATTTTACCGCTAACGAAATCATTTTGTTTCACGCTCCTTCAGTTTTCTAATAAACGCACAGCAGTCGTCGCAAACAGGAAACACACCGATTTGATGTCCGCGTTCAGCGGCAATGCGTTCGTCTTCGGTTAATGCAATGAAACCGCCGCAAATTCGGCAGTAATAACCAACCTGCCACGTACCTGTGTTGATATACACCATCGAAACATTAGGCATTAGCTGCACGCTCCTTTAACGCTTGTTCTGCGGCTTCATAGGTGAGAAAAACGGTTTTTCCAAACTTTCCGTATCCTCCGTGCGTAATACCCGAATTTCTAAGCTGAATTTCCAAGCCATCGCGCCCGATATAAAAGCCTTCACAAGTTGTATTGAATATGGAATCATATCTAACTGTTAATCCTTTGTGACGCGAATCAAGAACATATACAGTGTCTCCAATCTCACACGGTAGACCAATGATTTGTGATTTTTTCAACTTGTAAGATTTATTAACAAGTTCACTGCTCATATCCATCCTTCTTTCTATATTGGCAACAAACTCTATACCGCTTTTCACCAAGTTCATTTAATTCTTGCTTTGTGGTTTCTTCTTGCCAAAAGTCCATAAGTAGGTCTGCAAGTTCTTCGGAGTAGAAATGATCTCCGCAGTTTGCGAAGAAGTCGTCTAAAAACCTTGACAGCTTTTCAACATTCATTTTTCATTACGCTCCTTTAATGCTTGTTCGGCTTCTTCACGGGTGAGCCAGTATTGCGGCTTCTCCATTTCGAGTATATTTGCAACAATCCACGCATAAGTAGGTGCAATACACTTTGTGACCTTGTAATGATAGACGCAAAAGATGCCTCCACAGATAATACAGTTAAACCCTATGTCGATATTTTCCAGTGTTTTAAGGTTCAGTACCACACGCTCATCATCAAAGAATGTCATTGTTCATCCTCCAGTTCAGACTTACTCCCAGAAAACAACCGATTCAAAAATGCGCTTCCAGAGTTCCTATTATTTTCTCGTTCCATTCTAATTTTTTCTCTGATAACACTGCATACGAGTTCAGCCACCAGAAATATGGTAGCGCAAATAATACTTGTGATCCAAACACTATTCATTGTTTATTCCTCCGTCGATAATACATAAACGGCAAACTGACAATTTTCGCCATTCATTATAATTGTTTTAATCTTGTAGCCCATCTTTCGCAAATCATAAATAATAGCTCCAAGTCGAGTTGTGCCAAACAACTTAAACGCTTGCCAATTTGTAATGGAATTTCCATTTTGCAACCATTTCAACACGTCTGCTCTTTGACCTTTCATTTTGTGATTCCTCCCCAAAGTTCAATTTTTTCGGTTTCGGTTTCGATTTCCCAATAGTTATTATTAATATGAATCGCAAAAGGCGAATCGTCTTGTTCATCTACGCTAATAGACAAATATGTTGTTTCTTGGCTGAAATCCTTTGCCAACTTGTAAATTTCTCTTACAAGTTCAAGCATTTTCTTTTCTTGTTCTTTCATTGGTTTTCCTCCGCTTCTTTTAATTTTAAAAATGTTTTTTCATCTATGACATAGTACCTTGTACCATTATCACCGAAATCAAATACCAGCGCATTATACTGCCTATTCATTGCAAATGCTTCTTCAGCATTCTTTTCAAGCCATTCTTTTTTAATGGAAAATGACTTGCTTTCACTTGTTTTTGTTTTTGCTTCTATAGCCCATTGATCTGTGACAATATCTGATTTTTGAAATGGTGTAGCTCCACTGTTTGATTGCTGCTTGCCGCCAACTGCCTTTGCAACTGCTTTTTCCTGCTTGTCCGAATAGAATCTTGTTGGCTTATTCATCTATACCACAAATCCTTTCCGCTGCTATAAACCTTGCTCCGAACCAATCTACGGAAAGAAGATTCAAATCATGCACGTTTTCAATTGGATCAATCAAAATATTTGCGCCGTGAATTCGACTAAAATCAAACAATGGGTTATTAAGCTCATTGCCGCCGTAAATAGTGTTCTGTGAGACACGATACATTTTACCAACGGTCAATTCCAGCAAAATACCGGAATCGACGCAAATGACATAAAACTCACTCATGCTGTTACCTCCCTCTTTTCTACTTGCTCCGCTGTAAAGAATGCGGCATTGACAAGAACAAGGTGATTATTATCGGCTTCTTCTGCGCTCAAATTAGCGTCTATTTCGCTTTCTTGCTCTTTCTTAGCATACTTTACTGGCTTCCAGATTTTCGTCTTAAAAACGGCTTTTTCGCCTTTTTTAACGCTATATCCACGCCGCTTCCAACCTGCAAAGGTATTAACTACTTCCGTCATTGGATCAAGATTTGCAAGTTTCATAGCTCCTACGATAATTTCGATGTTTGTCATTTTTAACACTCCTTTTATTTATTATGCAACGCTGTAACTTTCAAGCGTTCTGTTTTAAGCAAAGCTCTTTTGCTTCTTTAAGTGTGTTTCCATAACCTAAGAATTTATCTTTGTAACCAACAAGACGATTGAGTCTATACCATTCTTCTTTTTCCTGTAAATCCGTCACAAACCAAACACCGGACATGCGTTCAATCTTAAAGCGACGATCTTCTGAATAATAATTACCTAAACTATCTCTTGTGAATTTCATCTTTTTGTACCTCTTTCTTTTTTGTTTTTGTGCTTTAATTATATACTACCTTTTTCAAAAAGTCAATAGTTTTTTCAAAGTTTTTTATAAAAATATCAAAAAAGTTTTGAGCCGAACTTAATCGGCTCCATTCATTGCTTTATCCACCTGTTCTTCTGCTAATTTCTTTTTTAATTCAAGTGTTTTTCTCCTTGCTTCTACGCGCTTTCTAACGTGTTCAGGAGATTGCTTTCCAAGCGGCTTTCGCGGACCGCGCATTTTTTGCAGCGATTCTTCTGTATGATGCTTTCCATAAAAATGATTTAATTCACCTTTATTTATATCACTTAAATGCTTCTTAGCTTCCTCACTAAGATGCTTCCCGTACATGGGATTATCTTTTCCAAAAAACCCCTTACCATACATTGGATTATCCTTTCCACAATGTTTACCTTTTCCAGCTTCTGATATTTTTCTTTTTGTCTCTTCCGAATGGTGTTTCCCTAAATTTATTTCTCTCAATCTTTGCTTCTGATCTTCCGAAATCGGTCGCCCTTTAAATGCGGCACTTAATTTTTTCCTTGTTTCTTCCGAAACAACTCTTCCTTTAGATGCCTGCGCAAGTTTTCTTTTTGTTTCTTCAGTATGATGCATACCAAGCGCGCTGCAATCACCACCATCAGATATATTATATCCAAATTTTGGATTTTGTGTATTATAGATTTTAATTAAAAGCTGCTCAAGATCACACGCAGCTTCTTTTGACAAATCAGTAGCCAAAATAATATGTTCTATATTTTCCCAACCATATTTTTTAACTGCGCGCCCGAATAATTGTGTTTGATATCCGCGCCCGCTTGCCCATCTTTCCTCCACAGCCATTGATGTTAAACCAATATACTTTTTACCACTCGGTGTAATGTGCATATAAACTGTATACATAATTCTCCCCAATATAAAAATACACCGCAGGAGTATATGGGTCGAGCATACACTTTTATACCTGCGATGATTCTAACATATTTTAAAGTTTTGCGTAAGTCTCGACCTCTTACTCTTATATTATAACAAATAAATTCAATTTTGTCAAGTATTATCGATTATTTATTGCATAATCTATTTGTTTTTCAAGCGATTTTAAATACTCTATATTCTCTTCGACCTTCAAATATTCTTTAACACTTTGCATACCTTGAAGTTTTTTAATAATTTCGCCAGTTTCAAAATCAATTAAATTATACCACGCTCCTGCCTTTTGCACAAAATCAAATCTTATTGCAACATCAATCAAATCCTTAATATAATCAATACCGTCAGCGTATGTCAATGTATAAAATCCAACACGCGCGACCGCGGGACACGTTTTGTTCTTTGTCATTGACATCATAACAATATTACCGGCAGGGCTTTCAGCACTTCTTGTTAATTCATTTCCTTTTTCGTCGATAAACTTTCCCCGGCTGAATCTTAATCTAACTGAGCAAACATGCTTCCACGCTTTTCCTCCCGGAGTTGTCGTGCCGCCCCAAGTGCTATTCAAATCTTCGCGCTCTTGGTTGATGCCGATACCCGTGCATTTATGCTTTTGCATAAGCATTTCAATTTTCTTGCTGAAGAGCGTCAACGGTTTCGCGATACCACCATATGTTTTGTCCTCCATCGTCTTGTCATATTCCTGCTGTGACATGAGCACTCCAAGACTATCAAGAACCCACAGACCAACCTCGCCACTATCTACAAAGTCGCAAATAGCTTGAAAGATGTTTTCTGCTGACTGTGACTTCGGCTGTAAAATATACATATTATCAACATCAACACCGAGCTTTCTTGCCCAGTCCGCGTCAAGCGTATTCTCAGCATCAACATACAGAACAGCTCTTGCATCTGGCATTTGCTGATAATTAGCTACAATATCCAGTGCCGAAGTCGTTTTACCGCCGTGTTCTTCCCCATAAAACTCTGTAATTTTACCCACAGGAATGCCACCAAAGGTACAATAATTCATTCGTGGAGAAGTAAATGGAATTCGCTGATAATTAAAACCATTCAAACCGAGCGTAATGATTTCTTCCTTTGCATTTTTATTTAACTGTTTACAAAGCTCATCAAGTTTGCTGCTCATCCGCATTATCCGCCTTTATAATAAAATTTTCCGGAACAAGACCGTTTGTTATATTATATTCGCAATATAAATCGTATAAGATATCTGATTTATTGATATGAATAGCTCTCACCATTACAGGAACCAAAACAGTCTCGCCAACATCAAATTTTGTTTTCATACATTTCTCCTAACTCGCAAAGTTGATCCTCTGTATACCAATGGTCTTCCCAATCATTTACACAGCACTTTATTTTATAAAGAATTTGACCATGTTCTAAAAATTTTACTTCAAGTACCCTAACAGGCAAATAAACCTGTTGTCCGGGATAAAATTTACTTTCCAATGTCATAATTCTGCAATCTCCTTCAAATATGGCAATTCAAGTAACTTTTCAATCAATGTAGTCCACTCATCCAGCTTGTGTCCTATGCGCTGCTTGATAATTGTTAAAGCGTTTTCATAGTTCATTGTGATTGTTCTTTTCTGATTATAACTTGACGGTAAAAGCTGAACAAGCTGCCACCAAGTATCTTTATCCTTCGTCTGATTGTACCCAAAACGAACAACATTCAAATATTTAATCAAATCTTCAAGAACAAAGACCGATTTATAATTTAAATGCTCAGTTGAAAAATCACTCAGTTCAAACGGTTTTGCCGTTAATTTGTGCATTGTGCTGCAACTATTTGCAACCGTTCCGACCTTATAGGTGTCAAACTCTTTCCACCAGTAAAACGGTGCTGTGATATCCAAGCTAATAAAAATCTGGCGCATAAACTTCCGATGCTCAGGACCAGCTTTGCAAAGTTTCTGCATTAACTCAAGATCCTTCTCACCGAGAAAAAACTGATAATCTGCTGTTTCGAGCGTTTCCGCATCCTCGATATGCGTCTTGTAGCTGTCGGACTTCGACCAGCTATTCATTGGATTTCTCATTCCACGAATAGCGTGTTCAAATCCCCATACTTCGACATTTTCAACTTTCAACATTTGCTAATTCCTCCTTAACATCTTTGGTTAGCTGTTTAACACAGGCTCTTTCAAATCCATAATCCATATTAACTCGCAAATCTTCTGCATACTGAATATACCACTTTGCTTTCTCAATATCTTGGTGCCAAGAATTACCTTCCTTTTCTCCAGCACGATAAATATATTTATAGGCACTTAAAAGAGCGAAAATTTCTGTGTAATATTTACCAAACTGCTCTTCCATTTCCTTAATGCATTCTTTTCGCCCTTCTTTCTGATAATGCTGCGGATGATTTACTGCTTCACTCATTTGCCGCTGCCTCCAATCCTTGTTAGATCGCTTTCCTGCATGCGCCGTGAAATGACCTTTTTCACGCTCTGTAGCAGTTCCTGCCCGTTCTCAATCTTGCTTTTCATCATCTTGTATGCTCTTGTATAAGCAGACGAAACGATGTATTCTTTACGAGCATTTAATTCTGCAATACTGTCTTTATCCGCAACTGTTCCTCCATCAAGTCTGGAACGTGTTTCATTATAGGTTTCTTTGTAGAGGGCCTTGCCCATATCATCCCGAATACCAAGTTGCTCGCACATACCGCCTGCAAAATAAAGATAAGTTGACAAGTTCAAGCAGAAATCATCTAATTCAGCATCTGTAGGTGGATTTTCGCCGTCTTTAAGACAATCTTTGATAAATTTAACATACATATCAAGGTCCTTGCAATAAGGCTTTATAATATCAAACGCAAGTTTTTCAATCTCACCTGAATTCGTCTCAACTTGTTCTTTAATCTGTAAAATCACAACTTTGCAACCTCCTCCACGAAATCTGATAAATCATAATCAAAGAAAACTCGTTTCTTTTCGCCTTTAATTTTTAAAACTTTATATGGCGGATAAGTGAACAAGTCGTATCTAATACTTTTCAACCCTTCGTTTTTTAAATCATAAAGCATTTGGATTGGAATAAATAATGTTGTATCATAATCTATCCACCAACATAGAATACCCGCAAAAACACCTTTGATCTTGCTTTTTTCCAACAGCCCGCTCCATTGACCGTCTGTAATATTGGAAAATCTAAAGTTATTTCCTCTCGTTGTCTTACACTCTACATACACCTCATACGGTTCTTTATAAACAACGAAATCTGAAACATTTCGACTTCCGGCAAATCCGCTCATTTGATCGTGAAAGCGGTCAATAGAAACTCCGGGAACCTTGCGAAAAGCGTCTTTAATAACCGTTTCAAACTGTTTTCCACGATTCTCTGCCATTATCAAACCCCCTTGCAAATCGACTTGTAACTGCAATACTGGCAAAACTTAGCACTTGCCTCTTTAGGAATGGGCGGCTCCGTCTCCATATCAATGTATTCCTGACACTCGTTAATAAATGCCACCAACTTTGCTCTCATTTCATCGGTAACATGAAACATAAATGATTTCATGTCCAGATTATCTCGGCAAATATAGATGAAGATAACATCATCAATGCCAAGTGCAAGAGAATAGGCTGTTGCCTGATTATAGTGTTCTTGCGCAACTTCTTTTCTGCTCCAAAATTTATTAACGGTTTCGGTTTTAAGCTCAACGATGTAGTATTTGCCTTTATACCGTACAATGCCATCACATAGAAAGCTCATGTTTAGCCGCTCGTGATATAACTTTGTTTCCATTCCCTGATTAGAAACAATCTGAATTTCCGTTAAATTTCTATCACGAACATATTCACCTACATCAATGTATTCACACTGCATCCCGGAATCCTTCATTTGCGAAATAGCTGTTTGGATTCGTTCGTGAATATCAGAACCCGCATTGCAAATGCCAACCCCAATGTAGCTTGAATTTTCTTTATCTGGTTCCGCGCCGATAACTTGATAATACATTGAACGCATGCACTTCATTCCAGATGGTTTAAAAGTCTTACTCGGTAAACGCCTGTTTTCTTCATCTTGAATCTCAATTGATCTTTTCAAATCCGAAAGGAATTCTTGCTCAACCGGCTGCTCCTGCTTATCAAGCAATCTACAAACATTTTTTAAACTACTTCTCGCCACCGGATTCCCTCCCAACCAAATAATCAATCGAAACATTGAAAAAATCTGCTATATCACAAACAGTGCTGATATAGGGGCAGCCCTTTCCGTGTAAAATGTTGTAAACGGTATTTGGATGTAGTCCACACTTTTCCGAAAACTCTTTAATAGTCCAAAAACCGTTTTCTAACAACCTTGAAAATCGTTCCTTAAATAAGTCTGGACTGTACATTTTCTTTCACCGAAATCTTGCCAAAAAGAACTGCTCTGCAATAGCCAGATACCGTCAATCGCGCATCTTTTGCTGCCTGCTTTAACTGCTTTCGTTCTTCTTCATTAACTGTAATTGTAACTGTGCTTTCTCGTTTATCCATATACATACCTCCAAAATACAATAATTTGCGCCTTGCCTTGTCGACAAGGCGCTTTTTGATTATTTATCCAGCAAACATAATACCTGCGTAATTCTTTCGTTTTTAATCTTAATGCTGTTTTCTTTTCCGTACCAGATTTCTAATACATCAGTGTCATTTGCTTTAATCTGCGAAAGCAACATTTCTGAATCAATTAAGCACTTGAACTTTTCATCGCCCTGTTCAAGTTCAACAGTCTCCGTTGCGCTGCTTTCTTTGTTGGCGATAGTTAAATATTCCTCGTCAAAAGTTAATTCAACTGCATTATTGTCATACAACCCAACAAACAGCGAAACTCTTTCAATGGCTGAAATCAGTTTATTTTTCTGCACTTTGCAGTGATAATCAAACTCACTATCAACGAGGCTGTTAATGGCATTATAGGCGTAATCTTCGATACCGTTTGCCTTTGTTGTATAGACCGAGCAATTATCGGTCTCAAAAACAATTTCATTGTCGCTTTCTGCATAGATAATGTCGCTGTCCATAATATCAAGCAAACTCATTGTTTCCGCTGAAATAAGTGCAGGATCATCCATGAACTTATCATCCAACGCTGCAATCTTATAAGTATCCGTTGCCATAATTTTATCTCCTGTATAATAATTTGTATAACAAGGAGATTCGAGAGTAACTGCCAAAGCGGGTTTACAAATTCGCAAAATATTTTTCACTGTTGAAAGTTTAATTTCTCCACGCTTTGCTTCACTTGAAATCTGCTTGAACGGAAACTGAACTGGCTTTTCATTCTCATCAACTGGAATCTCAATTGAATAAGAACCGTTATTTGTAACGACTTTCAACTCTTTTTCGAGCAAATCCAACTTCACAAACTCACAATTTAATCTCGAAATGAGCTTGGCAAACTTTTCAACACCAATCACGATTTCAAAGTCCTGCTCATCCTCAATTTCTTCGCGAATGTACAGATAATTGTTCATGTCAGTCGTAGTTAATGTCAGCAGACCGTCTTCATTTCTGATTTCAATCATACTTGTCAATGGAAGCAATCTATTAAGACTTGCCCCTTTAACTGCTTTTGCAACCATTTCCTGCAATAATGCTGTTCTGATTTTCATTTAATCAATTCCTTTCTTTCCTAAAATATACCGCCAGTTCATTGAAAACATACTTGCTTTTTCTTGCGTTCTTGGATTCATTCGTTTCTTGTTTAATCTTTTGTAGCCGTGTTTCTGCATTTCATTTCTTGCGATTTGTCTTTTCATTTTTCGCTTGAATGACATTCAAATTCCTCCTTCGATATTATTATAATGATTTTTCAAAAATTTTCAATAGTTTTTTGAAAACTATTCATAAATAATTTTATAACCATTAGCAACTGCATAGGCGTGTTCTAATCTTGCGCCAATGCTTGTTTCCCATCCTTTGAGCATATAAATTGTATCACACAAAGAAAGCAAACAAAGAGATACTTTCATATAATCATTGTATTCACAACATTTTGGCAATCTCTCATTTATAGCCGCGGGGTTTATAACAGAAAACCTTTTATTCAATGATCTCTCTGCATCTTCAAACCGCTTTATATAATCTGTTGTTCCGGTTATTTTGCCACTAATGTAAATCATTAAAACAGACTCGCTTTCTTTGGCATGTTTTCAATCCCTTTGCAATTTGCAACAGCTTGATTATAATAACTTTCTTTCAACTCAATTCCTACGCCGCGCCTACCCATTTTCAATGCTTGATAGACTTCACTACCAATACCGAGAAACGGCGTGAAAACAATATCAGTTTCATTTGTCCACAATTCAATACACCTTTCAACAACATCCAACTGCAATGGGCAAATGTGCTTTTCATCCGCTTGCTCTCTGGCACTTTCTTTTTGCAGCGTATTTGATTGATTTATATCCATCCAAACAGGACTTGCATAGTTTTGCCATTTACTAACAGGAAAGCTCTCGTTTGTGTGTTCAATTCTTTCAGGATTTTCACCCGGCTTTCTCATTGTAATAACATAATCTGCAATTCCCTGTCTGCACATTGCACTATCTTTTTTGATCTGTTTATGAAGCAATCCAAGAGCCTTTGTACGCTGCATAGCAATAACAGGATCTTTCCATATTGTTACACGCGAATGATAAATAAAACCACCGTCAATAAACATCTGAATCAACTGACCAGGAAAATCTTGCAAACCAATAAAGCCGTCTCGCTGTTTTTGTGTCGGCAAATCCATGCGATGAAAAGAAACAAGTCTTCCGGGAATCATAATACGATAAAGCTCTTTAATAATAAATTCAAACTGTTCATAAAATTCAGTTGTGCTCCTACAATTCCCCAAATCTCTAACAGAATTTGAATAAACATAAAGCTGCGCGAATGGCGGAGAAAAAATAGAATAATGAATACTGCTATCAGGAATTGCTTTCATTACTTCGCAACTATCTCCATTATACAAAATAAATCCATTTCCTTCATATTGATTTTTACATTTTACATCTAAACTCACAATTATTCTCCTTTCTCTGAATGCAACCAAACTGGAAGTTTAACTAATGTGTCTGCAAAATAATCCTCTGTAATTCGCATTGTGCTGTGTATTTCATTTTTGAGAATTTCACTTGTTCTATCAATCATTTCCTGTGACATCTTATCGTGCTGCGCCTGCTTCTTTTTGATATTATTCAAAACGGACAACTCACGTTGCGAAATAATAACATACACACTCACTTCGTTTTCTTGACCAAACCTATAACACCGCCTGACAGCTTGATAAAACTTTTCATAGCTATCGGAAATTCCGCAGAAAATCATGTTATGGCATTTCTGAAAATTCATACCGAACCCACAAATAGACGGTTTACTAACAAGAAACTTTATATCACCGTTTGCAAATCCAATCATGCTATCTTCTTTGTGTTGATCTGAATCACTGCCGCGAACTTCTACAATTCCACATTGATTTTTTACAAGCTCAGATTCATCATTATAATCAACCCAAATCAAACAACTGTCCATATTTTTAATAAGCTGTTTTACAACATCAACGCGATCTTGCATAGAGTCTTTTCTTGCCTGTCTGCGTTCTGACAAATCCTTTGCAACAGATGGAATTAACTCACCCGTCCGCGCTTCGCTTGCAACAATAATATGCTCGATGTTAAGTTTAGGCAAATTATATCTATCATCGAAATAACCAATGTCTGCTGGATTTTTAACAACCATAGCCCATGTTGCAAGCCATTCCCAAAATTTGCATTCAGCGTGTCGTTTCATTCTCCATTGACTTTCTTTTGCATCATTTATAAAAAATGTTGCAAGCATTTCTGTTCGAGACATAACATTCAAAAACTCACTGTGATTTCCAAATTCAGTATAATCATTTGGAGAAGGCGTTGCAGTACACGCCAACTTATACTTTGTAAACCGAAAAATCTCAATAATATCATTTGACATTTTTCCAAGAGTTGCTTTCAAAATACTGCTTTCATCAAGCACAACACAAACAAACTCATTCGGATTAAAGTGCTGCAACATTTCATAATTTGTAATATTAATTCCAGCTTTTACATCTTTTTGAGTGCGACAAATATTGACCTCGATTCCGAATTTCTCGCCCTCTTGCTTTGTCTGCTTTGAAACCGCCAACGGTGCAAGAATCAATGCTTTTCCATTTTCTCGTTTGCAAACTTGATTCGCAAATTCAAGCTGGCAAATCGTTTTACCAAGTCCTGTATCGAGAAACAAAGCACATCTTCCTTTTTTCAAAGCCCACTTTACAATAGCGCGTTGAAAAGGAAAAAGATTTTCATTTAACTCGGATTCTTCAATATCAAAACCAGTATTTTCATATTTATACTCTTTCGATTTCAAAAACTCTATATATTCCATAAGATTTAATTCCTTAAAACAAAGAAGTCTTTTTTATAATTTTTTGTTCTTTTGACACACAATAAAACTTTTCTTTGCCTTCGCCATTTCCGGACAAATAATCCTTTATTCTACTGCAATATAAATCATTGCTTTTGGAAATTTCAAAAAGCCTATCGGAAAGTGGATATTTTCGATCTCCAACATTCAGAATAAAAACACCACCATCATCCAAACGGTCAACAGTTTTCAAAATAAGCGGTGTATAAAAACCATCAACCCAAGAGTCAAAAGTTTTATATCTATTCAAACTGTTCGTTTCTTCATCGGAATAATGCTCAGTGTTATAATATGGCGGCGATGTCAGCGCAATGTCAAATTTTCTTTCACTTGTAAATTCTTCATACGGAATTTTATGAATGCAAAAATCAAACGTCGGTTGCAACTGCTTTAGCCACGCACCAAGATTCAAAAGTCCTTCATACGTCTTTGTATTCGGTTCACACGCTTCATAATAAGTATTCGGAATACTTGCCGCTCCAATCATTCTACCGCCCCAGCCAGCGCACGGATCAAGGATTTTCAAAAATGGCTTATTTCCATATTGTATATATATATCACGAGCAACTGCGGGAGGAAACTCATTTACATATTGAACATTTTGAAATCCACGTTGGATTGTATTATAAAATGAATTTGCAACCTTATGCTCCATATTATATAAATATAAACGCGCCAACCCATCAATTTTATTATCATCTTGCAGTGATTCATAAATTGACAAATCATCCTTTTCTGTGTCTGTTGAAAGCCTGTGCGGATTAAATAACAAAGAAATAGTTTTACCGGCATTTACTCCGTGACATAATTTATAAAATTCTTCAATAGCTTGCGTTTTGGTTATAAACTCTGCTGCAAATTCTTCAAGACTTAGTTGCCGCAAGTTCATTTTCAAACCCTCTCGCAGTGTTTCTCTCTGCAACTTTCTTTGCACTCCCTTCTAATGGTTCTCCGTACCAAGCGTGTGTCAATTCCACGTCACACTTGATTGGCATTTCAAGGATTTTCTCAGCAGCTTTCGCCATAACCTTTTCCAAAAGTTCTGAACACTCTTTCATGTTTTCTTCTGGACATTCGGCTATAACTTCATCATGTACCTGCACAAGAAGCCTGAAACCAAGCTCTTTTAGCCGCTGATTTTTTCCTAAATCGACCATCGCCAGCTTTGTCAAATCTGCTGCGCTACCTTGAATTCTCGCGTTGACACACTGCCTTGTAGCATCTGCTATTTTTGCTCCGTTATCAACGATCCAGATTCCTTCTTTATTTGCTTCCTCAAAGACTTTTCGCTTTTCCCCGAATCTGCAATATCTCAATTTCCGCAGATATTTGTTGATTGTAGATTGAGGTATTTCGGCATTTTCGTCCTCCTCAAAATCTAAAACATCTGCACTATGAGGAACGCCGTCTTTCCACCTAAATTCAAATTCGTCTAACTGCATTTCAGGCAAGCGTCTTTTTCTTCCGCAAACGGTTGTAACATAACCCTCAACCCATGCCATTCCCATGCTTTCCCGCTCAAACTCTTCAATAGCAGGAAATGCTTTAAACACGCTGTTCTTGATTGCTTGTGCCTTATCTGTGGAACATCTTAACTGCTCTGCAATACTTGCAACTCCTCGCCCATAGAGCACGCCGAGCAATATACTCTTTGCTTGCGTTCTTCTTTCCTTGCCAGCTTTATTCGTTGTTCCATCTGGATTAAATTCCAAGCAATCTTCATAAGCAACATTAAAAGCCTTTGAAGCAATCTCGGAATACAAATCTTTTCCCGCCATAAATGTATCATACATTTGCGAATCGCCGTTCTTTTTACACAAGGCCGCTAAACATTTTGGCTCTTGCTGACTAAAGTCGCTTGACATAAGCACATATCCCGGACTTGCAATAAACATCTTTCTAATATCTTTGTTATGACTTGGAATGTTTTGTAGATTCGGGTCGCTGCTGGAAAATCTACCTGTATCGGCTCCATATTGATTAAACGAGCAGTGAATTCTTCCGTCTTTCGGATTAGCACATTTAGGCAGCTTATCAATATAAGTTGATACCAGCTTTGCCATTTCCCTATAATCAAGAATTGCTTGTGCTACTGGACTTTCCATCTTCTGTAAAATAGCTTCGCCTGTTCCTCTTGGACTTCTTGGATCCGGCGGTTCAATCTTCAAAATGTCGTATAACAGGATTGCAACTTGCGTTGGACTGCCCATATTGATTGGGTCATCTAACTTATGATTCGGATGAGTATCTTTATACTGCTGTATCACACTGTTATAACGTGAAATTTCACTGTAAAACGCTTTTGTCTTTTCTTCAAGTAAACTATTATACTTTTCCGAAAGTTTGTTAGAATAGTCAAAATCAAGTGCAATACCGTTATCTTCCATATCCGCCACAACTGGCAAACACGGCATTTCAATATTATAAAATACCCAAGAAACACCTTGCAAACTGCCTACGCAATCTGGACTGTTTGGGTCAAGAAACTGCCGTTGATAATCACAAAGCTCACAAGTGATTTCAGGGTCGTGCGCCGCATAAAGATAGCCAACATTGATTGGAATCATTGTAAATGGGATTCCTTTGAATAACTCGTCAAACTTAAAAGCATCACCCTGTCCGTCTAAACAGTATTTATTATGTAGTGCTTTCAAACCTTTTTGCGTCTCATTTTCATTTAGCAACCTGCTTGCTAAATATCCATCCCATGAACAATAAATATCCGTCAAGCCAAGCTGATTTCGTAGAAAGCGGATATCAAACTTCGCGTTGAACATATCTATCGTCGGTTTTGCGGCAAGTAGTCGTTCAAACGCTTCTCGACAATCTTCCATTGGCAACTGCCCATCAACTTTTTCATTCGTGATGTAGCTAATGTGATTCAATGGAATATACGCCGCTTTCTGACCTCTTGTATAAATACAAATACCAGCAAGCACATTCTGCATTGGGTCAAGCCCATCTGTTTCTGTATCGATTGCAATGTATTTATTTTCAACACAAGAATCAATATAGCTGTTTAACGTCTGTAAATCTTGAATAATAATGTATCTATCTTTGTACTGTCCAAGACTTCTTTCAACCATTTCTCGGATAGCTGAAATCTTATCCACAAGACTTTTGTTTCCGCGCACCGTTACAGCCGTTTTTTTCGGCTTTTCCCGCGCTTTCTGCGTTATCAATAAATCGTTATTAGTTCTTGTAGGAACTTCAAATAATGGCATAATATAACCTCATTCGCGCTATTCCCAGCCTTATTCACGCGACCCTCGAATGCCTCATTCCCAAGTTCACATAAGGTACTTTTCTTCGTCTGCCAAGGGTTTTTTATTTAATTAAAATGCACTTCTACCAGTTGCCGGAGTTCTTCTTTGCGGTTCTGCGGTTCTGCGTTTAACCTGTGCCTGTTCTTCACTTCCGAAAGAACCTGTATTTACATAATTTTCAAGCTCTTCAAAAGACTTATCAAGAACCATAGTACCAAGAACATCAGGGACTTCGGGCAAATCCTCAAGCTGAGTATCGTCAGGACCGCCTACGGCATAAATCTGGTATGTCGTGTTGGTATCTCCCTTTGCGCCGTTTCTTTCAATTTCAAAAACCTGCGCACAAAGAGGAGTTCTTCCTGCGTATCTTCCACAAAGACTTGAAATCTGTGAAAAGAATCGTTTGCCGCGCTCCCAAAGCTGAACCTTATCCTCATCAATGTTATAAAGAGGAATAAACATCTTTGCGGTCGTGAACTTGTGATCTTTGCACAGCGGGCAGGTATCTACCGGATCGTTATAACTTCTCGGACAATTCACATACCGTGTTCTTCCGTCGATTTCAACTGCGTGAACTGAATAGCCAACAACATCATCAATTCCATTGTAAAGAAATCTAACCTGTGCAGTGTCCTTATCGTTTTTTAAACTGAAATAACCCGCTCCACCCCCGTTTCCGTACTTCTCTGCATCGTTTGCGTTGAATCTTGCCATTTGTTTTCCTTCTTTCTTTAATATTTTTTGTTTTTATATGCGGGCAGGGATTTACACCCTGCATGATTGGAGTACACTATACGATCATATACTATAATAATCAATCACCAAGTATAAACTTAGCTGACGCATTAAGGTCAGTCGTATATCTAAGTCTATGGAGGGGTGATTTGCGTCTACCTATTCCGCCACCGCATTATGGTGCTGAATGTGGGACTTGAACCCACACGATATTTCTATCAACGGATTTTAAGTCCGTTATGTCTGCCTATTCCATCAATTCAGCTTATATATTACCGGAGTTTAACCGCTCCGGCTCGGTTTCAAAATCACAACAAAATAAAAACTAAAATAATGCCGTCTTTCTCAACTCATCTTCAGAAACTCCATCAACAACAAATACCCAACCATTAAAATTTGAACCAAAGTGTTCAAAACATAAATCAATTCTAATTACCTGAATTTTTTTCAAATCTAACTTATCTCGAAGTGTTTTTTGATTAAAATAATGACCAACATCCCAGCAAGAATGTTTTGTACGAACGTTTCTTAAATATACGCCATCGCTTTCCTTATTTATATTACACAAACGCAATGCACAACCTAATGTTATCATTATTTAATAAACACCTTCCTAATAGACCTCTTTCGTGAGCAAATCACATTCCCAAAAATCAGCTCTATAAATTTCTTCATCAAAAGCATATTCAATTATGTACCTAATATCAAAATTATCATCTTTTGTTTTATACACTGATATTCTTTTAATTTCTCCGACAACAATGGCTGGCTTTTTTGTCCGATAACTGACGAATTTTACATGGTCGCCTATATTATAAAGTGTGCTGATAATCATCCTTATTACCTCTTTCTTTGTTTTGTTGTACTTATTATATACTATCTTTTTCAAAAAGTCAATAGTTTTTTCAAAGTTTTTCAAAAAATTTCAACTAAATTTTGAAACTCCTTTTTGCTCATATCGTTTATATCTTTGTAATTTTAATAATTGGAGTTTTATCTCGTGTATATCCACGTTTCACCCATAAAGACATAGCTGATTTTGTAATACCAAAAAACTCAGCGCCTTCATCTAAACCATTAAAAAACTTATCACCGACATAAAACTTTATGCGCCCAGCGTAATTTGGCTTTCCCAACAAAGCTTCTCGTATTTTCTGTTTTGTTTCCTCGTCACGATGCTTACCTGTCCAGCACCCAATTTGCCCCTTGTGGCTTTCTGATAATTTCTTTCTTGTTTCCTCTGATGCCTTTCTTCCTAAATTCATTTCACGTAGTTTCTTTCTTGTTTCTTCCGTAATAACTCGATTTTTAGCTGCCTCACTAATTCTTTTTCTTCCTTCATCCGATAAACCTGGATATGGTTTACCTTTGTTAGCCTTTGAAATTTTTTCCCTGTGCTCTTTAGATAAGGGCTTACCTCGCAGCCCAGATATACGTTTTTCGATCGTTTCGGGAGATTGTTTTTTACCAATATGCGCCAACCTATTTTTTTCAATAGCTTCTTGTGAATGATGTTTACCATACATAGGATGGTTTTCTCCGAAAAATCTGGTTGTACTTCCTCCGTTAGATATATTATATCCAACACTTCTATCAATAGAATTATAATAAGAAATCCAAAAAATTTCACGCCTATCTAAGTCGTCATCATTATCACACCATTCAAGAACCTCACATACAAAATTATCAATACCATATTTAGAAATAGCCTGCTTCAAAACATAACCACTTCCGAAATACTTTTTATCAAATTCAGAACACCGGTGCTGACCAATATAAATTTTTCCGTTGATTAAATTTGTTGTTTTATAAATATACCCACACATATAAAATACCACCTAATTGATTTATTTACTATGTATATTATAACCTATATTTATAAAATTGTCAATACCCTAAAACACCTCATAAAGATTTTTTATTTCTTCGTCGGAACACTCTCCAATGTCTTTTCTTCCAAACGGCAAAATAACTTCTGTTATTATTTTGTAACCTTGTAATTTCTTTCTTAGTTTTACCCTCGCATCTTGACCAGATTTATCCATATCGGTTGCGAGTATAATCTTCCTACACGGCATATCTATAAGCTGTCTAATCTGTATTTCATTGCCTAAACCATTAAGAGCGCAAGCGGGCTTTTTATTTTTCCACAAAAGACAGCAGTCAATCATACTCTCACAAACAAACACCTCTGATGGAAACACTGGTAATTGATATAATTGATATATTCCGTATAATTGTTTTTTAACATCTCTTGGATAATAAAAATTTTTACCATTTATACTTCTTCGAGCCACGAATAAACAATTTCCTTTTTTATCTAAATTGGGAAATGTAATACAATTTTGCTCAATATCTACGCCAATGTCGAACAGCCCAATAATTTCATCTGTTAGCTTGCGCTGATACATATACGGGTGAATAAACCTATATTTATCCAGTTCTTCCTCCGTTACAAATTCAGAATGATGATTATTGTCCAGTCTATGATCTCCTTTATTAGTTTTATCGGAAACATCATAACGCGAAAAATCAAGTTGAACATCTTTTCTTTCCTCCACTGAAATTGTCATGAAATTCTTTAAGAGCCAGTCCCAACCGAATTTGCCAAGAACATCATCTACATATCCAAAACAATGCGAAATCACTTCATTTAATTCGTGTACCTCGCCGCAAGCAAAACAGTGAAATTTTCCATCACTTTTCCGAATACCTGCCGACGGTCTGCGCTCCATACCGTTTGAATGATATGGGCAAGTAACTTGATAATGTGTACTTGTTTCCTTTTGTTTTGCAAGCAGCGGAATATTATTGATGCGGAGTTGAGCAGTTAATTCCGCTAAAATTTCGCCTAATTCCGCGTTGAATTCAAGCCCGTTAATACGCATTAAAACACATCCTCTTTCTTTTTCTTTTCTTTATGCTCTGTTGTTCTTTCAACTCTCTGTCGCTGTCCATCTGACGGAATACAAGTGAATTCGCCTGTGTTAATAGACCACGCATAAAGCAATCTGCCACCAACTCGTCCGAAGCGGTTTTTCTTCACCGCAATTTCAAGGACGTTATCCTGCTTTTGCCGAATTGAAAGAACCTTGCTTGCATTAGCCGCCATACCGTCTGAATCTCTCGCGCTTTCAAGCTCCGGTGCTCCGCTATCTTCATTCTGAGCAACGCCGCTTCTGTTTGCTTGACCAACAACTACAATCGGAATTGAAAGCTCCAAAGATAACTCCATCAAATCTTCGCTAATATTAGTCAATGCCATTGTTAAGTTATCTCCACGCTGTGATCGTTCATCTGTTAGATATTTAACACCATCCACGGCAAGCAAATCCAGTTTATACTCCTTCACGAAATTCCTCAACTTTGAAACAGTGATTTTTCGCGCAAAATCCGCAGGCGTAGCGACCATAAATTTGTTTTCCCGCTGCTTCAATTGCTGAACATAATCTTTGTAACTATCGTCTTTAATATCGTCCTTGCCCCACATCAATCCAGCGTTTGAAAAATTCTTGTAAAGCGTGTCAAAACGATAGCCAATACTGGTTGCAGACATTTCCGGCGATATATATCCAACATTATATCCAAGCTGCCAAACATGAGTAGCAATCTTTTCAAGAACCCACGATTTACCTTGATTGATTCTTGCAAAGATAAAAACAAATTCTTCACCGCGCTGCAACCCGTAAATTTCATCGTCTAACTCTGGAAAACCTGTTGTAAAATACCATTCCTTTTCACTTGTTTTTCGCTCAATATATTCATCATACCGCTTTTCTGCTTGTGATACAATATCTGTTGCACCAATCTGATAGCTGACTGGAATTGCTCTTGCTGCCTGTATCATATATTGAACAGCTTCATTTGCATCTGTTTTAAAAAGCTCCGCTGACTTTTGCAATACCGGAACACCAATGGTGTAGGCATATTCTTCACGAATCGTGTCAACTAAATAGCGGTCACTTTCCTGCACTTCCACAGGCTCAAACTCGGGAAACTTTGAAAAGAACGTTGCTTTATCGGGAACAATTCCATAATGATCAAAATGCTCGTTAATAAAATCAATTTCTTTTTCGTAACCAACGAAATAATCCTTTGTCAAGCCGTTTTCGGAAAGAATAGAATGATCTTTTGTTTCAAGCAGTTTTGAAATAATCTGCACACTAACTATTGCCATTTGATCTTCTGTCCTTTCCCTTAAACTCAATTACATCTGACCAATTCCACAGGCGGCTTGCTATCTTTGCTCCGACTGCTTCTGTCACTTCTGCAAGCGTTGTTGAATTGCTTGTAAATATATTTGCCTTATCATTTAACAGACGATTTTCTAAGAACATCAGCAAATTCTGATAATCATATTGACTAACATTAGACGATGCTATTTCATCCCACACCACCAAATCAACATTCAAAATCTGTCGCTTATATTCTTCTGAAAGCGGATTTGAAAAATTCTTTAACTGCAATAATAGTGTCGGGACATGAATAAACAGCCCTCTCACTTGTAAACCATTGCCATCCCATACTTCCTCAAAGAAGTGCATAAGCAATTTCAGTGCCCAACTTGTCTTTCCATTACCAGTGCTTTTGCTGCAAATGAACAAATTACCGCCAAGCTCGACAAATTCTTTAATATCCTTCTTAACGCT
>JAGCRI010000013.1 GCA_017964755.1 Bacteroidales bacterium
AGTGCTGCTCCCTACAATCTTCGGAGGCCTATTCGCACTCGCAGCCGTGTCGTTAGTGAAAGGCACAATCTCCGCCATTGCAATCGGCACAGGCGCCATTATCTTCGGCATAGCAATAGACTATTCCCTGCACTTTCTTATCCATTTCCGCGAACAGCCCAAAGTTGACCGCACCATACGTGAGGTGGCTTTCCCGCTCATAGTCGGCAGCACCACCACTATAGCCGCCTTCCTGTCGTTGATATTCCTCCATTCCGACCTGCTGGGCGACTTCGGACTTTTTGCCTCTTTCTCGTTAATAGGGACCATCATTTTCACACTCATCTTTCTTCCGCACTTTCTAAAAGACAATGACAAAGCACTATACAATCAAAAACACTATTCCATTTGGAACAGGATAGCCGACTATTCAATTGAGAACAACAAATATGTGGCCTTGGGGGTAATTATTATCACCTGTGTCCTAACCTACTTTTCCGGTTTTGTGCAGTTTGAAAGCGACATGCACAAAATAAACTACATGACTGAAGAGCAAAAGAGAGCATTCGCGGAGTTGAGCCGTGCCACAACCTTGTCGCAGCAGCTTACTTACATCGCCACGGAAGGCACCGACTTGGAAGAGGCTCTGCAAAACAATGAAAAAATCAATTCCACTATTGACTCCCTTATTGCAGACGGAACTATAAAAAGCTGCTCGCGCATTGGAAACTTCCTGCCTTCTAAAGAATTGCAGCAAAAAAGGATAGCACGTTGGAATGAATTCTGGCAAAACAGAAGGTCGCTGGTAAAAACAATCATGACAGAAGAGAGCCGCAAAACCGGTTTTTCTGAAAGAGCTTTCGAAAACTTCTACTCAACACTTGAAAAAGAGTATGAAATAAAAGGAAAAGATGATTTTGCACCGATATACGACAGTTTTCTGAAAGAGTTCATAATAGAAAAGGAAGGGCGCGCCGCCGTAATTTCAATGGCATACTCCACTCCTGACATGAGCGGGACAATCAAAGAAGCAATCGGCAACAGCGGCAGCAGCTTCTCTTTCGACACCACCACGCTGACAAAAAACATGCTTTCAGAGCTACAGTTCGACTTCAACTACCTCCTTTGGATTTGCGGACTTATAGTTTTGGTCTTCCTATTCATCTCATTCGGCAGTATTGAAATCACACTTGTAACTTTCATCCCTATGACTGTGGCTTTCATCTGGATATTGGGACTGATGGCTATCTTCGGCATAAAATTCAACATCATAAACATAATACTTGCCACTTTCATCTTCGGCATTGGCGACGACTACAGCATTTTTATCATGGAAGGGCTGATATACGAGTACGCCTACGGCAAAAAGATGCTTTCAACATACAAGACCGCGGTGATTCTGTCGGCAGTAACAATGTTCATAGGTATCGGGGCGCTTATTGTGGCGCGGCACCCCGCCATGTTCTCATTGGCGCAGGTTACAATTATCGGCATGATTTCTGTAGCCCTCATCGCATACATTGTGGCGCCGGTCATCTTCAAATGGCTGACGACACGTTGTGGGAAACCGCGCAAGACACCTGTAACCCTGTGGAATCTGCTCAAAACCATATACGCTTTTGCTATCTTCCTGTTTTTCAGCATTGTAACAACTCTAACAGGGTTCTTCATGCTAACATTATTGAAAAATAACCAGAAGAACAAATTGCTGTTCCACAAATATTTATGCAACCTTTTGAATCTGTTGGAAAAGATGATGCCTCAAGTCGGGCATTTTGTGCAAAACCCTAACAACGAAGACTTCAAAAAACCGGGTATCATCATCGCCAACCATCAGTCGCAGCTTGATTTGCTTTACCTTTTGGCATTGAATCCCAAAATCATCTGTCTGACAAACAACTGGGTATGGCACAATCCGTTCTACGGTTTCATTATACGCTACGCCGACTACTACCCTGTTGAGAACCGCATTGAGCAGACGCTGCCACAGCTGCAGCAGGCCATACAAAACGGATACTCAATCCTCGTGTTCCCCGAAGGCACACGCTCACCAAACTGCGACATCTTAAAATTCCATCAGGGAGCGTTCTACCTTGCAAAACATCTGCAGCTCGATATAATTCCAGTGCTGATACACGGAATCGGGCATATATTCCCGAAACCGGAGTTTATTCTCAGAAAAGGGAGCGTAACAGTTAAAATCCTCGACCGGATTCCAGCACAAAGCCAGATATTCACTGAGTCGGAGAAGCTGAACGATATGGCGAAACAGACGAGAAAGATATTCATTGAAGAGTACCGTAAACTCGCGGCTGAACTTGAAACTGCCGACTATTTTGCTGAGACTGTCAAGCTGAACTTCGCCTATAAGGGGAAAAACATAGCGCGCACCGTTAGCAAGAACCTGAAACTACATAAGAATTTTGCCGATAAAATATCACAACTGCCAATGACAGGTTCTGTAGAAATTGCTGACGAAGGATATGGGGAATTTGCTATTTTGGCAGCATTAGTAAGGAAAGACTTGCAGATAACAGCACTCATGGAAGGCGAAGAGGCAATGCTCGTAGCACAACACTGCGCAATAGCTCCGGCAAATCTCACTTTCAAGATCAAAGGAGAATAATTGTATCTCATTATACAAATGAAAACACTCCGAATTTATAACAATAAACTGATGATAAAAAAATTATCCAAAATCAGATATGCCGTGTTAGCCAGCTTGGCTGCCTTTTTTACGGCAACCGCATCCGGGCAGATTCCGGCGGGCTACTACAATGACGCATACGGGAAAAGCGGCTACGCCCTGCAAGCGGCGCTCTCCGGAATTATAGACGACCACAATGTGCTGGTTTATGGCAGCGACTATCCGGGCGGCTTGTGGTACGCTTTCCGCACCTCAGACGTGCGCCCTGACGGAACCGTGTGGGACATTTACAGCAACTGTTCATTCATTCCTTGGGAAGACGGTCATGTGGCAGGGTCAGGCGAATGCACCTGTACCCAGCAGGAACACACCTTCTGCCAGAGCTGGTTCGGCTACGACTACAACTGCCCCATAAACTCCGACATGTTCCACATCTATCCCGTGGACGGCTGGATTAACGGACGCCGCAGCAACTACCCATACGGCGAAGTTCCCAACGATCCCGACTGGGTTACACGCACCTTTAACAACGGCGCCCGGCTCGGTTACAACGACTACGTTGCGGAAGACATGACAAGCTACTGCGACATCGCATACGAACCAATAGACGAATATAAGGGCGATATTGCACGCGGATTCTTCTACATCGCCACAAGATATATGTTTGAAGACACTAACTTCGCCGATGACTATTATATGACAGAACGCTCGCAACTGCGCCCGTGGGCTATGGAAATGCTGAAAAAATGGAATGACAGAGACACCGTGAGCGAAAAGGAAATTAATCGCAACAATATAATTTACAGTCAATTCCAATATAACAGAAATCCATATATCGACTATCCAGAACTGGTGGAATTAGTTTTTGGAGCAGACTCGGCAAACACAAAATTTGACACCACACTCATAAGAAAACCGGCAGATCTCACCATCACTCCCGACAGTGCCGGATACCTCAAGGCATATCTGTCGTGGACAAACCCAACCTCACGAATCAACAACACCGCTGCAACCACAATCACCTCCATTGTGATAAAGCGCAACGGCTTAATCGTCAGCGCCATTGCAAACCCACAGCCGGGACAGGCGATGACATGGACCGACAACACAATTCCCACCGCAGGCAATTACAGATACGAAATCTTCGCAACAGACAACGGCACAAACGGGCTGCTGGCTTCAGCAAAAAGCTACATAGGTCAATACTGCCCCATCACAGCAACGCTTTTTGACGCATATTATGACGGCTGGCAAGGGGAAGCAAGGATAGAATTTCAAGACACATTAGGCAATGTCTTAGCTTTCAGCAAACTGCCATGCGGTGAAGGCTGGGAAAACATTTACGATATAAAACTTCCTATAACAACCATCAACTGCGTGTGGGTGAGCGGCGAATACGATAACGAAATAGCTTTTGAACTGAGCGATTTTGATTCTACAGCTTTATACTCAACCGAATATACATACGACAGTGATATTGACGACTACTATAGTGATGTGGAGAATCTGTCGGGAATTTTCTATACTTTCAACAATAATGCCTGCCCGGTGCAACAGCTGCCAGCCCCAGTGGCAATCATCAATCTTTATGACACAGTCTGCATAGGCGAGACATATTCAGGCCACGGCTACACAATTCCGACTCAGGACTCCTTAATCGGGACACACCAATACATCAGCTTTGCGAATGACACCAACACATACCTGAATCTCACCATTACGGGCGGCTATCTCTTACAACTGCGCGATTCCATTTGTAAGGGTGATGTTTACAGTGAAAACGGTTTTGTGACTGACAGCGCGGGGACACACATACAACATCTTCAGACGGCAAGCGGCTGCGACAGCACTATAATATTGGAACTTACATTCAAAAACTGCAACGGCATCGGTCAATTCACCACCGCCTGCGAAGTAACAATAAGTCCGAATCCCACCTACAATTTTGTCAATTTGAATATAACAGCCAATGAATCATATTCAAACTATCATTTGCTTATATGTGATATGGCCGGTAGAATCATAACAATGAGGGAAGTGACAACAGGCAATACAAATATTTACACAGGCAATTTGGTTCCAAGCCTCTATTTCTTCAAGATATATGATGATAATGGCTTAGTTACGACCAAAAAAATTATAAAACAGTGATACTTAATGGGGTTAATATAATCCCATTTTTTATTTCACATCTCTGATTATGAAGACATCATAATCACCAAGTCTTGAAAAGCCATACTTCTGATACAAGTTTCTGGCTATTTCATTATCAACATGAACTTCAAGTTTAACTTGCAAGCCACATTGTTTCACATATTCCATACATCTTTCCATTAGCAAATGGCTCAATCCCCTACCCTGATAAGACGATAAAATTGCAAAATGGTGGAGATAAAGACGGCGGCTGTCATTGGTAAACCATGCCGTGCCGATTATTTTTGAAGATTTGCTATCGCAAAGCACGAAAAACGCGCCCCCATGCGCCAGCGTTCTCTCTATCACCTGCAGATTGTCGCCACGCTTGGCATTGCCGACACCCGTTTCATTCCAGACAAAGGCAACATCTTCAAAATCAGAACTTTCAAAGTCCCTTACAATAAAATCGCACATATCCGAAATTTATAATACTTTCACAGCACCCTTGTAAACATATTTCCTACCCTGATATGTCTGCACTTTAACGGCATATCTGAAAACCTGATTGATAGCATATTCTGAATTGACCTTGCCATCCCATTTGAAATCAACATCATTGGAATAAAAGACCTGCTTGCCCCAGCGGTCGCAAATTACGACAGTAAAAGACTTGATAGCATTTTTGCTTCCGATAATCTCGAAGAAATCGTTTATGCCGTCCTGATAGTATGGGGTGAAGGCATTCGGGAAATACAACACGAAAGGACACTCCTCTATAGTTATAGACTTGGTGCTTGTGCATATACCATTGGAAATCTGGACATTATACGTACCGTATTGAGTTACCGTAATAGCAGAATCTGTAGCCCCGTTACTCCAAAGATATGAGAGGCTTTCATTTGTAGTCGCAAAAATTGTAGTGGAAAAATCAATACAAAAGTCGAGCGGTTCGATTGCCAACTTGGCATCCACGGCATACGATTCAATAACAATCTTATCTGTCGCTTTGCAGTTAATTGAGCCGTATGTGCCTGTCACCGAGTACTCACCCGGCTTCGTAACCTGCAAAGTCTGCGTAATCTCGCCGTTGCTCCACAAATAACTGTTGAACCCCGAACCGGCGTCCAGCACTATCGGGAAATCGTTTTCATCACATACCACGCGGTCGCTACCGAGAGAAATGTCTTTCTTTGTCACAACATTAACCTGAAGCAGCACTGCGCTGTCGGTTCCGTCAGCCGCCGTAAAATGCTCAATATACGAGTGGAAACCCGCCTCCTGACCGATGATTGCGAACCCGTTCTCAAGGTAGAAATCACCGACACAAATTGTCGTGGTGATTGTGTCTCGCGGAACACTTTGTGCATGCACATCGCCACAACAAGCGGCTAATGCAAAAAACACGGCACAATAAAATATTTTTATAATTTTTCCCACGTTACGCCTTCTTTTGTATCGTTAATAACTATTCCGATTTGTTTAAGCTTATCGCGGATTGCGTCAGCAATAGCCCAGTTTTTCTCGGCTTTCGCATTTTTACGCAACTCAATAATCAAATCCATAAGATCATCTGTCATTTCAGACTGGTTAGCATTATCCGCCTCCTGTTTCATGCCCAGAATATCGAAGAAAAACGCGTCAAAACCACGGGACAGCAGCGACATATCTTCAGCCGTCAGAGTCATCTTGCCGTCAGCGGCAGAATTGATGATTCTTGCCATTTCAAATAGTTCGGCAATCACTTTTGGAGTGTTAAAATCATCATTCATAGCCTCATAGCATCTGTCAACAATTTGTTGAATGTCGGCTGATGAGGAATCTGACGGTTTCAATTTCGGTAATTTTGCGTGCGCCGCATAAAGTTTCTGCAATCCCTTTTCCGCAGCCTGCAACGCCTCATTGGAGAAATCAAGAGTGCCACGGTAATGCGCCTGGAGCACAAAGAAACGGATAACCATTGGTGAATATGCCCTCTGCAATTTCGGATGGTCGCCGGTGAAAAACTGGTTTAATGTTATAAAATTCCCCAGAGATTTTCCCATCTTCTGCCCCTCTATCGTAATCATATTGTTATGAATCCAATACTTGGCAGACTCAACGCCATTGGCAATCTTAGCCTGGCACACTTCCGACTCGTGGTGAGGGAAAAGAAGATCCATACCGCCACCATGAATGTCAAACTGCTCTCCCAAATATTTGGTGCTCATAGCGGTACATTCGATATGCCAACCCGGAAAGCCAACACTCCAAGGCGAATTCCAGCGCATGATATGCTCTGGCGAAGCTTTCTTCCAAAGAGCGAAATCAGCGGAATTACGCTTCTCCTCCTGCCCGTCAAGTTCGCGGGTGTTGCTATACAGATCTTCCAAAACGCGTCCTGAAAGTTTTCCGTATCCGAAATCCTTGTCAAACTTGGCGACATCAAAATAGACTGAACCGTCTGAAATATAGGCATAACCCTTGTCAAGAATGCGCTGCACCATATCGATCTGCTCCATAATATGCCCTGAAGCACGCGGCTCAATGGAAGGCTGCAAAACATTAAGCGCCTCCATCGACTTGTGATAGCTGTCGAGGTAGAACTGTGCAACCTCCATAGGCTCAAGCTGTTCCACACGTGCTTTTTTAGCAATCTTATCCTCCCCGCTGTCTGCATCGTTCTCAAGGTGCCCTACATCAGTGATGTTGCGGACATAACGAACCTTATATCCGATGTGCTTCAAATATCTGAAAATCAAGTCAAAAGTAACTGCCGGACGGGCATGTCCCAAATGAGCTTCCCCATAGACTGTCGGTCCGCACACATACATTCCAACAACATTTTCATGCAAAGGCACAAATTTTTCCTTAGTCTTTGTTAATGTGTTATATACGAAAAGATTATTATCCATCAAACAAATTTCTTATTACGACCTTATAAACATTAAAAACGTTGCTTCATAACAACTTTACAAAAACAATCTGCAAAGATACAATTTTTCTTTACTTTTGCATTTTTCAAAAGAAAAATATTCCACAACATGAAAGTTACACCGAAAAAACGATTGGGACAGCATTTTTTAAATGATGAAAAGATAGCCTCTGACATTGTCAGCGCGCTTTCTGACAAAAACCGGAACATATTGGAGATCGGGGCCGGGATGGGCGTTCTCACAAAATATCTGCTTCAAAAGGATATTAATTTGAAGGTCGTTGAAATTGACGAGGAGTCAGTGGAATATCTTAACCTCCACTACCCTGCCCTCGAAAAAAATCTTCTTGCCGATGACTTCTTAAAATTGAAATTGGATGAAATCTTCGATGGGGAGATGAGCATAATAGGCAATTTTCCATACAACATCTCAACACAGATAATATTCAAAATGCTTGATTATAAGGATATTGTAACAGAGATGGTGGGGATGTTCCAAAAGGAAGTGGCGGAGCGGCTGGCTGCGAAGCCCGGCTCGAAAAGCTACGGCATAACCTCTGTGCTTGTTCAGGCTTTCTATGATATAGAATATCTCTTCACGGTTGACGAGAACAAATTCACACCGCCGCCAAAAGTCAAATCTGCGGTCATAAGAATCGAGAAGAACAACCAGAAAAAACTTAACTGCGACGAGGCTGTTTTCAAAAAGGTGGTGAAAACAGCCTTCAACCAGCGGCGCAA
>JAGCRI010000131.1 GCA_017964755.1 Bacteroidales bacterium
TAATATTATTTTTGCAAATTGTTTAGTCTAAAGGACTGATTAAATTTCTACTATTGTAGATAAGAATAGCAAGTTTGTCCTATTATCTGGTCTAAAGGACTGATTAAATTTCTACTATTGTAGATATGTGATAACGTCAAGCGTAAAAATGGGGTCTAAAGGACTGATTAAATTTCTACTATTGTAGAAAAACTTCCCCCTACCCCAACTTTGCTTTATATTGGCTATAGTCAGGCTGGGCGAGGAGGTTGAAGTCGCCGGCTTTTGTCATTATGCCGATTGCAGGATGTTTCACACCATTGAAGAATGTGGTTTTGACCATTGTGTAATGAATCATGTCGTCGAAAACGATTTTGTCGCCCACTTCCAACGGCTCGTCAAAGGCGAAGTCGCCCATGCCGATATAGTCGCCGGCAAGGCACGAGCAGCCGCCGAGACGATAGACAAAACGGCTGTTTTCGTCTGGCTCCGTAGCACCCAGTACCGTAGGTTTGTACGGCATCTCAAGGCAGTCGGGCATGTGGCACGAAAATGAAACGTCAAGAATGGCTGTCTTAATACCCTTATTTTCAACAATATCCTCCACGGTGGAGACAAGCACTCCAGTTTGCCAGCCCACAGCCTCGCCCGGCTCAAGAATGACGTCCTGCAAATTCGGATAGCGTTTTTTGAAAGCCGTCAAAATCTCAATAAGGTGCATCACATCGTAGTGCTCTTCGGTTATGAGGTGGCCGCCGCCCATATTCACCCACTTGCACTCGCGTATCAGCGGGGCAAACCTTTCCTCAAAATTCTTAAGGCAGTTTTCAAGCGAATAACTGTTGTTTTCGCACAAAGCGTGAAAATGCAGTCCCTCAATACCTTGCGGAAGGTGTTCGGGCATATCGGAGGAGAGGATTCCAAGCCGCGAGCCGGGCAGCGCCGGATTGTAGAGGTCAGTCTTGACTTCTGGGTACTCAGGGTTGACACGAAGCCCGAAACTTATCTGCTTGGGGAAAGCGAGCGCCCTGCCCTTGAATCGTTCCCATTGCGTTAACGAATTGAAAGTGATGTGGTTACTGTATATCAAAATATCCTCAAAATCAGAATCAGTATAGACAGGAGCGTAAGTGTGCGCTTCACATTGCATCTCTTCAACGATGAGCCGCGCCTCGTTCACAGAACTTGCAGTTGCTCCTTTAAGATACTGTCTCACAAGCGGAAACGAATTCCAAAATGAAAAACCTTTCAAGGCACAAATGATGGAGACGCCTGCCTGCTGTTGCACCAAGTCAAGAAGTTGCAGATTCGCTTCAAGCGCCTGCTCATACATCACATAGCACGGCGAAGGACAGAAATCATATTCGTTTGAAATCATTTTTTATTGGCTATCAATAATTTAACTTCTTTATCTATCTCTAAATACTCATCAATTGTTGTCGGCTTTGAAAATGGAAAAACAGACAACGCATATTCAATTTGCCTTGGAATATCCAAAAATCCGATTTCATCATTAAGAAACTGTGCCACTGATATTTCGTTGGCAGCGTTGAGGACGCAAGGCGCATTGCCGCCTTTCTTTGAAGCCTGATATGCAAGATTGAGACAAGGGAATGCCTCAAAATCAGGTTTTTCAAAAGTCAGCGAAGCGCAATCGGTGAGGGACAAGCGCGGAAAATCGTTTTGAAAGCGCGCGGGATATGTCAGAGCATATTGTATTGGCAACTTCATGTCAGGCAAGCCAAGTTGCGCCTTCACAGCACCGTCTTGAAACTGCACTAAGGAGTGAATAATGGACTGCGGATGAACCACAACCTCGATTTTATCGACAGGGACACCGAAAAGCCACTTTGCCTCAATAACTTCCAAACCCTTGTTCATCATTGTCGCGCTGTCGATAGTAATCTTGTTGCCCATTTGCCAGTTCGGATGTTTCAGCGCCTGCACTTTTTTCACTGTTGCAAGAAAATCTTTTGATTTGCCTCTGAACGGTCCGCCCGAAGCGGTGATTATCAGTTTTTCAATCGGATTATGGAACTCACCTGCCAAAGACTGGAAAATGGCAGAGTGCTCAGAATCAACAGGATAGATGTCAACGCCGTTTTCTGAAGCCTTTTTTGTTATGAGTTCGCCGGCGACCACGAGAGTCTCCTTATTTGCCAACGCGACACGCTTGCCCGCCTCGATAGCGGAATAGACAGGTTTAAGCCCCGCCACCCCGACTATCGTTGCAAGAACGATGTCAATGGAATCCATGGTGACGATTTGCGGCAGAGCATCTGCACCAGCATAAACCTTAATATCATCATCCCACAACGCCTCTTTGACGTATGAATACAAGTCATCACGCACAATGACAACTGCGTTCGGGCGGAATTTTTTAGCCTGCCGTATAAGCAAATCGGCGTTGGCATTAGCAGTAAGGACTTCAACTTCCAAAAGTTCGGGCAGTGCCTCAATAACTTCAAGAGCCTGCACACCCATTGAGCCGGTGGAGCCTAAAATTGCAATTTTTCTTTTCAATTTCTATCTTTTTCTAAAAATAACAACAAACAGATGATTTTTCTCCACAAAATGCTATCTTTTCGGAATAATTACCCCAATTTCCTTCAACCATTCATAAAGGAGATAATTCCAGCGCGTCGTGCGCGTAAATTCAGTGTCTTTCATTCCATAGCCGTGGCCTCCGGTTTCATAAAGGAGAAATTTATTCTTTATATGCTTATCTTCCAGAGCTTTATGAAGAGCAACGCTATTCCTGTAATCCACGACAGGATCATCTTTTGAAGCCAAAAGGAAAACAGGGGGCATTGCATCAGGAATTTGGAGTTCCATGGAAAACTTGTCTTGTAACTCTTTGGTATAGTGTTTGGTAAGAAGGCTTTCGCGTGACCACTCGTGGGCGATACTGTCCTGCATTGACACGACAGGATAAATCGGAGCCACAAAAGCGGGTTTCAAATTTATGCGTGTGAATTTCACGCACTCGCTGAGGTAATCCTGATTATAGAACGCTCCCGCCATGAGCGAGAGATGTCCGCCGGCGGAAAAGCCCATCACACCGATTTTGTGAGGGTCGATAGCATATTTTTCAGCGTGGTCGCGGGTCCACTGAATCGCGCGCTGCACATCCTGAATCATTGCCGGATGATGATAGCCGTCAATACTTACACGATAACGCAACACAAAGGCGGTGATTCCCATGCTGTTGAACCAGCGGGCGGAGGTAAAGCCCTCGCCACGCAATCCGAGATGATGATAACTGCCTCCGGGACAAATAATTACAGACACACCAGTATTGATTGAATCGGGTGCCTGAAAAACATAAAGACGGGTTTTCTCTCCTTTCATCTTCTCAACACCTTTCCATAGCCATATAACTTCATCTTGAGAGAAAGATATTGAAACTGAGAGTATTAACGTTAAAAAAAGAATCAGCTTTTTCATAAAATCCTATTTAACAACATTAAATGTCAAAGAAAGATTGGAATAATCAATGACCGCATTATTCTCAAAAAGTATATCACCGCCCAACATACCGTCAATAGTATGTATTCCAGCCTCAGCAAGTCCGAAGTTAACATTATCCAAATTCATGAGAAACACTTTGGTATTCTTCATTCTGACGCGGGCTACAGAAAAAGATTTCAGTGTCGCAAGTTGCAATGCAATGCCGCTGGCTCCGGCACCGACAGCTGTCTCCGTTGTAACACTCACATCTTCGTCAGCAATTTTAAATTTATCTTTTTTTGAAATATCGAGAATAGTATTTCCAGCGCCGGTATCAAGCACAAAAACTCCTTTCACACCGTTTACGGTTGCACCAACCACAACCTGCCCCGAAGCGATTTTTTTCAGCTTGACCGAGTTTTTGCGATTTTCGGGCATTATCAGGCGTTCAATAATTTTGTGATAATATCCGCCACTGTGATTCCTTCAGCCTCTGCCTTGTAATTTTTGATGATACGGTGGCGCAAAATATTATAAGCGACTGCTTTAATATCCTCAATGTCAGGCGAATACTTGCCGTTGAGGATAGCATGGGTTCTGGCTCCGATGATAAGGAACTGCGAGGCACGAGGACCTGCTCCCCACGAGAGGTAGTCATTAGCCCACGGATGAGCCTGCGCCGTTCCAGGACGTGTCAGTGTAGCCAACCGCACAGCATACTGATAGACGTTATCAGCAATGGGGACACGCTGCAAAAGTTTCTGATAATAAATAATCTCTTCTATGGAAAGAACTTTATCCGGCTCCACCATATCACCGTGAATAGTGTTTTTCACTATGTCAACTTCCTCATTAAAAGTCGGATAGTCAAGTTCAATATTGAACATGAAACGGTCCTGCTGCGCCTCCGGAAGCGGATACGTACCTTCCTGTTCTATAGGGTTTTGTGTTGCAAGCACAAAGAACGGATCGGGCAGCGGATAAGTCGTGCCGTTCATACTGACTGAGCGTTCCTGCATGGCTTCAAGCAAAGCGGACTGCGTTTTAGGAGGAGTACGGTTGATCTCGTCTGCAAGAACGATATTAGAAAAAATAGGTCCTTTCACAAATTTGAACTTCCTGCTTTCGTCAAGGATTTCGGTACCCATAATATCCGAAGGCATCAAGTCGGGGGTGAATTGGATACGGCTGTAGCTCAAATCAATAGCCTTTGCAATAGTGGTGATCATGAGCGTTTTTGCAAGTCCCGGCACTCCAATCAGCAGCGCGTGGCTCCGGCTGAACATAGCCATCAATATGTCTTTCACAATCTTATCCTGCCCCACTATGACTTTGGCAATCTCTTTTTTCACCTGTGCATACTTCTCTACAAAGGCATCAATAGCTTCAACATCATTCTTAAAAGTTTCCATAGACAATCTATAATAATTCTGTTCTGTTAATTAATATTCCAATCTTTGATAAAAGCGCAATCTTTGTATTTATCTGACACTTTGATACTTGTGACTTTAACTTTATTCAAAACCCATTTTTTCAATACTTTCTGTTTTTTGTCATCAAGAGCGGCATTCTTAATCACATCGTAATCCTCAATCAGATTCGGCTTATGCTCGGCGATCTTACTCTTCAGATAAATCAGCCTATAAGCCATATTCCCGTCATCGGTGACATAAGGCACCGGCTCAGAATATTCGCCCGGTATCAGTTTGTTGACAACAGCAAGTGTAGTCTGGTCAAGAGCTTCCTTTTCCAACTTCAACGAACCGCTATACGGATTAGAAATCCAGCCGCCGCTGTTTTTGTTCATGTCGTCAGAGAACTTAAACGCCGCCACAGTAAACTCCATTTTTTCATCGAGGATGACCTTACGCACGCTATCCAAAAAAGCAATACTATTCTCCTGCTCTTCCGGAGACGGTTTCGGCTGCAAGAGGATATGCGCCACATTGATACGGTCGCCGCGGCGTTCAATCATCTGGATGATATGGTAGCCGGCGCGAGTCTGCACCACATTCGACACTTCGCCGGTCTTGAGCTTGAATGCCACACTTTCAAATTCTGGGTAGAGGGTGCCGCGTTCCACGAATCCGAGTTCTCCGCCTTTTGATGCGCTGCCCGGGTCATCGGAGTAGAGGCGGGCAAGCATAGAGAATTTCTCTCCGCGGAGCACACGCTCACGAAAGCTCATCAGCTTCTCCTTGATGGCAGTGCGCTCCTCATCACTCACCGGCGGAATGCGCACAATGTGCCCTAATTCGTATGCAGGCTGTATCATCGGCAAACTGTCATAGTCAATGCCTTCAAAAAACTGCTTTACCTCCGATGGTGTGATTGTAATATTCTGTGTCATACTGCGTTGCACCTCGTCAACCACTAACTGTGTCCTGAGAAGTTCGCGCAGGTCCTTCTTTATTTCCTCCAAAGATTTGTTGTAATAGTTCTCCAAAATCTTCGCATCGCCGCCAACTTGCTGAAGCAAAGACGAGATACGATAGTTCAGCTGGTCTTCAACCTGCTGGTCGGTGAATGAAATGCTGTCCAATTCTGCCTGGTTCAGCATCAGTTTTTCCGTCATAAGACGTTCAAAAATCTCGCATTTTGCCTCTTCCACATTATCCATTGTCGCATATTGGGCGGCATATCTGGCGTACTCGTTCTCAATGTCAGACTTCATTATAATCTCCTTGCCGACAATGGCGACAATGCCGTCAACGGAAACAGGCTGCGAAAAAAGACAACCCATCACAAGCATCAATGCGATAAAAAACAGATTTCTCTTTTTCATCTTTCAAAAATAAACCTGCAAAGATACAAAAAAGTTATCGTATCAGGAATTTCTTGTTTTGACAGCTCGCAAATAATGATTACTTTTGCCAGATTTTTTTACAAAACGAAAAAAATGAGAAAATTAAATTACATCTTACTGTTTATGTTGCCATTAGCTATTATGGCACAGGAAAATCAAATTGACTTGAATGGTTATTTTTATGGAAAATACCGTTCTGATAGGGTAAAAAATTTTGCTTGGGGAAATGAATCCGGACAATATTCATATTTTGACAACAAAGACTCCACAAAAGTCACCAAAGATGCAAAAAGCGGTAAAGAGATTAGCCGCACGCCTTTCATAAAAGCATCTAAAAATCAAAATATCAAATCTTTAGAAGAAAAAGGATTTAAAATAAAAGATTATTGCGAAAAACTGTTCATATTTAATAAAGGAAATGACAATGGATATTTTGTCGGCAGTTTTGCAAATCCTGAAAATTGTGTGAGACTATGTACCGACACCGGGGAACACATAGTGTTCGGCGAGCCGGTGCACAGGAGCGAATGGGGCATTAACGAAGGGTGGTACTTCTCGCCAAGCGGCAGCTACATTGCATTCTACCGCATGGACGAGTCGATGGTTGAAGATTACCCGCTGCTGCAAACCGGCGGCGATGGCGCTGCGATTGACTGGATAAAGTATCCGATGGCAGGGCGCACATCGCACACCGTAAAAGTCGGAATCTTTGACGCAGCAGAATCATTCGCAAAAAAGAAACCTGTGTATCATTACATCAAAACCGCGTTGTCAGACGGTGAATTCCTCACAAACGTCACATTCTCCCCTGATGAAAAATATCTTTACATAACACACCTCAACCGCGAACAAAACCATTCAAAACTAATAAGATACGATTTGCTGACTGGCAACAAACTCGCCGTACTGATTGAGGAGCAGGACGAACGTTATGTTGAGCCGCAGACAAGGATGATTTTCATGAAAGACGGGACATTCGTCTGGCACAGCGA
>JAGCRI010000132.1 GCA_017964755.1 Bacteroidales bacterium
AATATTTTTTTCATGGTTGTTATTTATAAGTTAATTCAAAATGTTGTTTTTCATTTAATTGTTGATTGATACGCCATAGTTGAAATCCGCAGTTATTTTCATGTCTATCTTATAAGAGTCATAGATATTGACTGGTTGGTTAGCAGGTGTATTGAAAACTACGGTTACTCTCATCATTTTATTGTCTTTCAAAACTTTAGTCTGCTCTTCGTTTAATTTGAAATTGATGATGGTATGTTTTGTTTCTGTTTCTCCGTCTTGCAATAATGTTGCTGCGGCAATTGTTGTCCCGTCATGTGGGATTTCCAAGATGGCATCCCCGTTTTGATTTTCAATATGCAGTGTTATTGCCGCTGACAGAGGAAAAGAGTTGTCGGCGATAAGGTGTAGGGTTGCGCTGTTGATATCCGCAGCTTTGCCGCTCAAATTGTATGCGATACTTTTTTGGAGCGTCAGATTCTGGGCTGAGAATTTCAGTGGAAGGTTGAAATGGAGTTTTACAGCAAACGGATGTGACAAATATGCAAAGTCGTTGCCTGAAGATATGTTTCCGAGTGGGTTCAGCTGCAGTTTGGCAGCGTACTCGAAGCGGTCGGGGAATGCTGTGAGCAGGTCGGTGATGTTTGAGGCTGAGAAGTCGAGAGTTGCCTTGTTGGGAATCACACTCACTCCTGAGCCGGTTTCAGTGGCTCTGGTGATGTTTATGGGATTGTTTATAAGGCTGCTTTGGAGCGTGACTTCTTTGCCAGATGTGCTGTTCACTGCCTTTATGCTTTGCAGTTGCAGCTGTGCGTCAGCACCGAATCCGTTTTCTATTTCAAATTTGGCTGTGCATTTGTCCAATTGCAACGAGCCGCCGGTGATGTTTTTGAAAATGTCTGTCTGTATGCTTTCCGGACCGTATGATGTTGAAACGTTCCCGAAATATCCTTTCAGAAAGTCAAGTACAATGTTTTTGAATCTGATTTTTATGAATAGGTTTTCATGTATTGAATGCGCCGAATCAGTTGAGCTGTTTGCGATACGTGCGGTCATCCGTGTCATGAATCGGTTGCAGGTGTTGGCGTCAGGGCCGCGTAGGTCGAAGGTATAACCGGCCATACTGAGGTTTGCGGTGTATGAAGTACCTGAGGTGTTGCCCGGTGGTATTATGATGGTTTTATCGAATGCGACACCGTCTTTTGTCGCTGATGGCAGTTTGTATGTTAACTCTATCGGCTTGTCAAACGGATTTATGACGTTGAAGGTGAGGTCGCCTGAAAATATCCGCACATAATTTAACTCAACTGGCGCAATGGCCAATTTCTGCAGTTCGTCTTTGTAGAAGAAAAGCATACCTGGGGCGAGTGCGCTGTTTTGCGGCACATTGAGAGCAAACTCGAACAGTGAATCCGGGAACTCGGCTATGCTCGCTGGAGACACGGAAAACAACTCCTTATTTAAAATCACAGATAAAGAATGGTCTTCGTTTGTCTCTATCATACTGTCGGGTAGTAGATTGGCTATTGTGAGTTCTGTCTTTAACAGCGGGGCAGAGACATCAACGTCCCATTGCAAAGGCTTTTTTGAACACGAAATGAGTATCGTGGCGGTGATAGCAATTATTATGAAAAGCCTTTTCCCCATTGTTGATGTTTTTAAACTGCAAAGATACAAAAAATAAGGGGATTATCAAATTTTAACTTGTTTCGGTTCGTCATAGATTTCGAGGTCACTGAGGCGTTGTCCGTCAATGGTAAGGCGCAGGAAAGTGAGCCGTGTGTGTATGCCGTACCGCCCCGCTGCCCCGGGATTTATGAAGAGCAGGTTGTTCTCCTTGTCTTGCATTACGCGCAGAATGTGCGAGTGACCTGCGACGAAAATTGTCGGTTTCTCGTTCTTGATGATTTCCATCGCACGCGGTTCATAGTAGCCCGGTTTGCCTACAATGTGCATCATTGCCACCTTGTGTTCTTCGCAGTTAAAGACGAGCGAATGTGCGGTCTCGCCCCGTATGTCCCAGCCGTCGCAGTTGCCCCACACGGCGCGCACCGGCGCAATGGTGCGCAGAACAGTGAGTATGTCGCTGTCACCGATGTCCCCCGCATGCCATATCTCATCGCACTTTTCAAAAAACTCGAAAGCATTAGGATGCAAGTAACCATGCGTATCCGATAAAATGCCAATCCGTTTCATATCTTTTTTATTTGTTTAATGTACACTCTATCCCCATCTAACTCCTATCTCCTGTCTCCTGTCTCCTGTCTCCTAAGAAGCACACGCCAACGTCACCACACTGACTTTAACGTCTGCCGCCTGCAGTATCTTTTCTACCGCTGCTTCGGTGGTTGCACCGGTGGTCAGCACATCATCGCATATAAGGATATGTTTTCCCTTTATATCTTCTTCATTTTCAACAGCAAAGACTTCTTTTACATTTTCCCAGCGGTTGAAACGGCTTTTGTGTGTCTGTGTCTCTGTATATTCTGTTCTCACTAATATGTCTGTCCTGTATGGTATTCCCATGCTCCGGCTCAGCCCTTTTGCAATGCATTCGCTCTGGTTGTATCCGCGGAGCCGTAGTTTCTTTTTGTGCAGCGGTATAGGCAATATCATGTCAATTGATGCAAAGGCTTGTGTGTTGGCTAACTTTTTGCCGTAGCATTCGCCTAAGAAATCGCCAATATCCTGATTCCCATTGTATTTAAGTTCGTGAAGCATTTTCTGGACAAGTTCGCCTTTCTTGAAAAAAAGGAACGAGGCGACATTTTCAATCGGTACGCGCCCCAAAAATATCAGGTTCAGCGGATTGTCTTTATCCAGATGGTAGTTCGTCTCAGGCAGATGCGCCATACAATGCAGGCAGATATGCTTTTCGTGTTGCAGCAGCACACGTCCGCAGGACATGCATGTTACAGGATAAAAAAGGGCTATGAGATTCGTTAGCAGATCGTTGATTTTTCTCTTCATTATCTTACAATATTTTAGTACTTTTGCAGTTCATTATTTAGTTAGCAAAAATAAAAAAAATAAAGATATGCAGTCATTGGAATCTGAAGAAAAAATCAAGAATGAGAACCCTTTGAAAAAGTGGGTTATTATTTTGGGAGTAATTGCTTTTTTAGGCATTTGTTCCACTGTCTATTTGGCATTTTTTGCCAAGCCTGTTTATAATGCCGAATTTATAAAGGCCGAATATGAGAAGCAGACTTTGAATATGGAGCTCGATTCGCTTATGGCAGCCCATGAGCAGATTAAGGCGCAGTATGGCGAGCTTTCCGAACAGCTGAGCGAAAAGGACAGTATAATCAATGCCAATGCCGATGAGATAAAAAAACTTATTGCTTCACAGGCAGATTATAGGAAAATCAAAAAGCAGTTGGAGCGCCTTCAGAAGATTTCGCAGGAGTATGTGGCCGAAATGGACAGGCTTTATACAGAGAATAGGGAACTGAAGGAGGAGAATACGCAGGTTAAGGAATCACTTTCGAAGAGTGAACAAAAAAATGCTGAGATTCAGAAGAATAACGAGGAACTTAACGAAAAGATACAGACTGCTTCAGTTATTGTGGCTTATAATTTTGCAAGTCAGGTGGTTTATGAGAAGAAAAACGGTGTGGAGGTTATTACCGACCGCGCTTCTAAGGCGAAGCGGTTCAAGATTTCGTGCGTGCTTGGCGAAAACACATTGCGTGAGGCAGGGGCGGTGAACATATATTGCCGTATATCTTTGCCGGGTGACGGCCGTGTCCTCTGTCAGGGCAAGGGCGATGCCTATTCTTTTATGTATAATGGGGAGAAACTGCAATATACAATGAAAAGCACTGTCAATTATACCGGAAAATCTGAAAAAGTGAATCTCGTATGGAATCTGAAGGATGATGACAAGGCAGTGAAAGGCACTTACGTCGCACAAGTATATTCTGATGAGGGTTTTCTCGGTGAAACCATGTTTACGTTGAAATAATAACTTTTCTAATCTTAAAATCTTAAAAAACAATTTGTTATGATAAAGGATATTCCTGTGCTGCTGCTGACCGGCTACCTTGGTAGCGGAAAGACAACTTTGGTGAACAGAATACTTACAAACCGCCGCGGCATCCGTTTCGCTGTCATTGTGAACGACCTTGGCGAGGTTAATATTGATGCCGACCTGATTCAGAAAGGCGGCGTTGTGGCGCAGAATGACGACAGCCTTTTGGCGTTGCAGAACGGCTGTATCTGCTGCACTTTGAAGATGGATCTTGTGAAGCAGATTTCTGAAATCACAAGCAAAAACTGTTTCGACTATATCGTTATAGAGGCGAGCGGTATATGCGAGCCGGAACCTATTGCACAGACTATAACTTCAATTCCCACAATGGGTTACGAGTATGTTAAAAACGGTGTCGCCCGCCTCGACTGCATCGTTACTGTGGTCGATGCCCTACGCCTGAAAGATGAGTTCGGCGCAGGTGAGAATCTTCTCGCCGGCAATTATGGGGAAGATGACCTCGAAAGCCTTGTGATCCAACAGATTGAGTTTTGCAATATTGTGCTTCTCAATAAGGCTTCGGAAGTTTCCTCCTACGAACGCGGCAGGATTAAGGAGATTATCAATGCACTTCGTCCGCATGCCCAAATCATTGAATGTGACTACTGCGATGTTGACCTTGATAAGATTCTAAATACTGAAATGTTTGATTACGAAGATGTTGCAAGGTCTGCTGCGTGGATACGCGAGATTGAAGGCTACGATGATGATGAACATGAAGAAGATGATGACGATGACGAAGATGAGCACCATGACCACGAAGCGCACGAGCATCATGACCACCACGAACATCACGAACATGGCGGCGGGCATCATCACCACCACGATCACGATGAAGGTGAGGCGGAGGAGTACGGGATAAGCACTTTTGTCTATTACCGCCGCCAGCCGATGATAATGACGAAATTTGACGAGTTTGTGTCAACATTGCCGAAAAATGTAATTCGTGTTAAAGGTATCTGTTATTTTGAGTCAGAACCTGACAGCTGCTACCTTTTTGAGCAGGTGGGGGCTCAGGTTTCCCTGAAGGATGTGGGTTTGTGGTTCGCTACAATGCCGGCTGATGAACTTGCACAAGTGATGGCTAAGGAGCCGCAGTTGCGGAGGGATTGGGATGAAAAATACGGTGACCGCATGCAGAAACTCGTGTTCATCGGTCAGAAAATGGATATTGATGCCATTGTGAATTTTTTGGATAATTGTCTTGTTAAATAATTTTTTCTGTTAGAAATGACAAAAATTGATATTATTCTTGATATTCTGCGAGGTAAGAAAATTGTGATTCTTGGGTTTGGAAAGGAAGGCGTTTCATCTTACAAGTTTATACGCAGGTATTTTCCGGATATGCCTCTGACTGTCGCTGATAAAAGCAAATCTCTAAATGTCAGCGACTTGCAAGCTGATAATAATTTGACAGTTCAGGTAGGGGAGGGGTATGACAAAAATCTCAACGATTTCGACCTGATTATGAAAACACCTGGGGTTAATCTGAATGCTCTTCCCTATTTTGTTGACCCTGAAAAAATTACCTCTCAAACAGACCTTTTTTTGCGAGCATTTTCCGATCAGGTGATTGGTGTTACCGGCACGAAGGGTAAAAGTACCACTTCGTCTCTTATCTTTCACATTTTGCACAGTATTTTCAAGAATGTCATCCTTTCCGGCAATATCGGGATTCCGTTTTTTGACATTATTGAACAGATAAATGAAAATACGATAGTTGTTGCTGAACTTTCTGCCCATCAACTTGAATATCTGCATGTTTCGCCTCATATTTCTATCCTTTTGAATCTTTATCAGGAGCATTTGGATCATTTTAATTCGTTCAATAATTACCAGCTTTCCAAACTTAACATCACAAAATACCAGAAAAATGATGATGTGCTTGTCTATAACGCTGATGACGAGCATATCCATAACTTGTTGGTAAGTCATGATTATACGCGGCGGTATCTTCCGTTCAGCCGAAATGAGGTGCTGGGAGATGGCGCATATAGTTTTGAGTCGCAGATAGTTATAACTAAAAATAAAGAACAGTTGGCACATTATGATTTGGCGCAGTGCGACAATCTTCCGGGAACGCACAACTACAATAACATAATGGCTGCTATTCTCGCTTGTCGTCAGGTCGGGGCAGAGGATGCGGATATTCTCGAACATTTGCGTTCTTTCAAGGGACTGCCGCATCGTATAGAGTTTGTTGGCACTTTCAATGGGATTTCGTTTTACAACGACAGCATCTCTACTATTCCTGAAGCGACAATAGCCGCTCTTAAGACTTTGAAAAAAGTTGATACACTGATTATTGGAGGTTTTGACAGAGGTATTGAGTATGATGTCCTGATTGATTATTTGCAGAAGAATCCTGTGCGGAATGTGGTTTTTACCGGTCCTGCCGGAAAGCGCATTTTTGATGAATGGAAGCAGAATTTCAATCTTCCTGAGAATTTTATTTTGGAAAACGATTTTGAAGAAATTGTGATTTTGCTTACAAGAACACCGCCGAAGGTAAGATATGCCTGCTTTCGCCAGCCGCTTCAAGTTATGACCAGTTTAAAAATTTTGTGGAACGTGGTAATACATATAAATCATTGATAGAGAATAGTTTATTGAGAAAATTATGAAAAAAATCCTGTATGGCGCGTTTTTTTTCGCGTTAGTGCTTTCAATTATCTTTTCTTCATGCAGAAATAAAAAAAGTGAATCAGCAGAAAATGAAGAAGAGATAGAAATTGAATATCCTGTGGAAATTATCAATGATATTATAACGATAGATTTAGCAGATAATTCACCGCTATATCCTGTCAGTGAGGAGTTTCTGAAGAATTTTATGATGATTTACGACAGGTATGAAGGAACACCATTGAGTATTGGTTCGGATTTTCCGACAGAGTGGGGCGTACGTTGTATAGAGCGGCTTCCCGATGAAAAGGAACTCTGGCTTATGCAGTCAAAGAACCGCGAAATAATGTATCTTGTAACCACTTCCGGCGCAGGCACGCGGCGTCTGCTTGATGTGCTGCCCGTTGCCGTGAACATGTCGGTACAGAAGAACGACATCCTTGAGTCGGAGGAGTGGCGCACAACACGCGAGCCTGACGGCACCTTCGCAGTGCACAAGTTCTACTCGTGGAACCGCTCGCTTGGCGAGGCCACCAAGTCAGAGATAATGGAAAATCCGGATAATTATAGCCGCGAGGTTGAAGCTACTGACCGATACACTATAAATGAGATGGGGCGTTTTGAATATTTTGAACCCGAAGTGGAGCAGGAGTATAGTGCAGTCTTTTTCTTTTATGACAAAGATGAAAAACCTGAAGAATGGGATGCTGTAATGGAATTGGTTCAGTCGTATTGCGAAGAGAACGGCATATATTTTGATGAGGTTTATAGTAACTTTAATAACGTGTATGTCAGGGATTTGGAAAATAATGACATAATTCCGTTGAGTATTGAACCATACATTGAGAGTTATTCGTCAGGGATGGTGATGATGAAAAGCGGATTTGAACCGCGCGCTGTCAACTTCGGCAGCGAGGAAAAGCTGAAAGTTGAGATACGGAGATATTTTAAGATAGGAATGAGTGCGGTAACGCTGTAGTTAAATGAGCGGAATATTCCGCAAATGTTTTTGATATGGGAAATAGAATAGAGTTGTTAAACCTATAGATAAAAAACTTTTAAATTCTGAAAAAACTATAATTATGGAACACAGACTACACATCAAAGAAGAGGCGGCGCGCTGCCTGCTGTGCGAGGGCGCACCTTGCACCAAAGCGTGCGGTAAGGGCGATTTGGCACGTGCCATTCGCGCAATCCGTTTCGACAACGCCAAGAACGCAGGAAGATGGCTCGTTGGATGCACAGAAGCCGACCTTGAGCGTGCCGAGCAGGCATGTATTCACTACGACCGCCCGATACGTATCCGTGAACTTCTGAAAGCGGCTGCTTGCGAGATGGTTACAGTGCCCACACATCTACCTGACCTCTCTATAACATTCTGCGGCATCCCTTGTGAAAATCCTTTCTTCCTTGCTTCATCTG
>JAGCRI010000133.1 GCA_017964755.1 Bacteroidales bacterium
ACAAGTTCGAGAGTATCTGCAACGAAACCGCAGTCAGCAACAAAAAAATACACTCCCCCACCCCGCAAGCCACATCACGAATGGCGAAAAATAGTCCCAACAGCACCCCCGACAACGAAAGCGGCAACGTGCGCAACCGCATCGAATGCAACAGAGGAAGGAAAACAGAATTAGCGTGTTTACTCATAAGCACATACGTATCAATAAAATAAGACAATTAAAAAAGACAAGGCACTACTTGTTTATAGCAGCGTACTTCGACTGATTGGCAGGATCAAGCTGCTTCATTATATTTATAACAGTCGTTTTTTCCGTGGCTGTGCCTTCGCTGAAAATATTGATGATTTCCTGCGATTTCGCCAAAACAATCAACTGTATTATATAAAGATTTGTCTTGATTTTGTTGACATCATTGAGCATTTTCAGCGCGTCCAAAATCGAAGCGCGCCCCGCATCAGGCGACTCTGCCATCACGTCCAACCCGAGCCGGTGATAGGCATAGTAAAAGTCATGAATCTTGCTGTACTGCCCGTTTGTCAGGTTTTCCATAAGCCAGTAGCGATTCTTCTGCCCCGACTCATAGACTTTCCAACCGGGCTCCGTGGCATTGGCGTTCAGGCTCACAATCGACTGGCATTTATTAATATAGTAATCGCCGCCGTTTTGCGAGAAAGAGTCAAAATCTATAGCAAGGAACAGATTCAGATAAAACGCTATCAGTGAGGTAAGTTGTGAAAGGTTCGAGTTCTCGGCATATTCCAGCGCCTGCCCCTCCTCGTATGTGAACTTAACATCCTTATCCTGAAAATTCAGCATCGAACTCTTATAGTTTGTACCATAAACAGGGCGCTGAAGCTGCAAAGTCATTGTGCCTTTCATCACGTCACCCGAAACATCGTCAAGGGTTATCAGAATCGCACATTCTATTCTCTCATTGGCTTTCAGATTATACTGGCACCATTTTCTGTCATTGATAAAAGAATATAAAGACTGCTGTAAAGTATTGTATTTCTCCTTGTTAGAGCCGGAAATCTTTGAAGTGTTGATTGAAATCTGGCACTGGAAATCCTGGGCGCAGACAGCAATAGTGAAGAAAACCGACAACAAGGTCAGAAAAAAAGATTTCATGATGCTAAATATTTACGTTTTTCATAACCACATCTAAAATGTCGCGGGCTATATCCTTTTTGCTTTTCAGCTCCGAAGTGAAAACCACGCCCGACTTCCCAAGAATCGTCACCTTGTTCGTGTCGTAGCCGAAGCCCGCTTTTTCATCTTTCAATGAATTAAGAACGATGAAATCGGCATTTTTATTTTTCAGTTTTTGAACCGCATTTTCAAGTTCATTATTTGTCTCAAGAGCGAATCCGACCAAAATCTGCCCCACTTTTTTCATTTTGCCGAGCTCCGCAAGTATGTCCGTTGTCTTGACAAGTTCAAGCACCAGAGAATCACTTGTCTTTTTAATCTTTTGATTCTCAACTTTTTTCGGAGTAAAATCTGCTACCGCTGCAGCCATAATCGCCACATTACAATCTGCAAACGCTTTCACAGTTTCGGCTTCCATCTGCGCCGCCGACTTTACATCAATTCTATGGATATTTTTATTATTTGTCTGCAAATGAGTAGGTCCGGAAACAATAGTAACATCGGCGCCCTGCTCAGCCAAAACCTCGGCTAAGGCAAAGCCCATCTTCCCTGATGAATTATTACCTATAAAACGCACTGGGTCAATCTGTTCGTAAGTCGGGCCAGCTGTAACCACGGCTTTAATGTTGGCAAAACGCCCGAAAGTTTCGTGGTGATTGAGCACCGTATTGAAAATCGTCTCCGGTTCCGCCATTCGGCCGTCCCCTTCGGAGCCGCACGCGAGCGCACCTTTGACCGGACGTATGATATGCACACCGCGCGCCTCAAGACAGCTGATATTTTCCTGTACAGCCAGCTGGTTATACATCACGGTATTCATCGCCGGAGCCATAAACACCGGCTTGTTAACGGCAAGAAGGAATGTTGACAACGCGTCATCGGCAATGCCATTGGCATACTTGCCTATTATATTTGCGGTGGCCGGTGCAACAACAACCATGTCAGCCCAGTCGGCTAACGCAACATGTTCCACCTCATACGGTTCTCTACGTTCAAAAGTATCGCAGTAAAGTGGATTCTGCGACAGGGTTTCAAGCGAAAGAGGCGTAACGAACTGCAAGGCGTTCCGCGTTACTACAGTCTTCACCGCATAACCTGCCTTCTTAAACAGTCGGATAAGCGAAAGCGACTTGTATGCAGCGATCCCGCCCGTGACACAAACGGCAATATTTTTACCCGCACCGGTCGGCATATACCCTACAAACTAATCTTCCTCGTTTTCCCTATAATAGATCTGCCCGTCTTCAAACTCCTTGATAGCCAGCAAAGTAGGCTTTGGAATCTGCTCGTAATATTTTGCCCACTCAATCTGTTCACGGTTTTCATAAACCTCTTCTGAGCCATCATTCATACCAGCGAACTCTTTCATTTTCTGTGTCAGTTCGTCCTTGATTTCAGCCGCAATCTGGTTTGCGCGTCTCGACAAGATATAAACGGTCTTGTAAATATTGCCAGTTTCCTTGTCAAATTCTCTCAAATTACGGGTTATTGCCTCGTAATCAGCCTTAATGTTTTTGTATTCTGCTTTCATTTATTTATTATGTTTGTTCAATTTTTCAATTTGTTTTTTTGCCTCGTCCCTATATTTCACAGCTTCTGCTCCGAGCGGCGATTCAGGGAAATTGAAGACGAGATTGTCGTATGCCATAATACACTGCTCGTAACGCTCCTTCATCTTATTCTTCACACTTTTCTTTGCATACTGGTAGTTGTTTTTCACAAGAATAAATGCCGCTTCAGGGGCATATTGCGAATAAGCATAAGTTTTCAGGAAATTGTCAGTAGCGATCTGCGCCGCCCGATAGTTTTCGGTGTTAAAATAGAGTTTCAGAAGTTCAAAATCCTTCTTAGCCAGCTTGTTACGGAGCACATCCAACATTTTGTTGCACTCATCCATATATTGGCTGTGAGGATAAAGTGAAATAAAGGTGTTAAGTTCGTCTATGGCATAAATTGTCTCCGACTGGTCAAGGGCATAATAAGGCGAGAGGTTGTAAACAGCCTTTATAGCCATCAGCGAAGCCAACTCAGCCCTGTCGCTGCTTGGGTAACGCCGCGCATAATCCTTAAAATGGAACGCTGCCATCTCATAATCCCTGTTCTGAAAATAACAATCGGCAAACATGAAAAGGATCGTATCAGCGTGCGCTGTGCCCAACGAAAGCGGATAAAGCTCCTCGAAAAGCTTTGCTGCTGAAAGATATTGGCGGTTGTTGTAATAATACACAGCCCTTGCATAGTTTGCGTCAAAAGTCTCAAAAGTCACCCTGCCTTTGCGCTTGGAAAATGGGGCGTTGTTTTTTTGTGCTTTCTGGGATTTTTTACTCTTCTTAAGGGAATCTTCCGGTGCCGACAATGCTGTATATGCACACGATTGCCCTCCAATAGCGGAAAAAAACAACTCCGAGGCCGCACTTTTCCAAACGGAAAACAGCAGTAAACAGCAGATTATCAGAGTTTTATACAAAATACCCCTAATTTTTTTCATAACTGCAAATATACAATTTTTTTAGTATGGCAAAAAAAAAGGGAATCAGACAAGAATTTAAGGAATAAGCTGATGATTTTTGTGAAAAATCCGCTCAAAGCAAATAACAGTTACTCAGGCACATAGATAATCTCACCGTTTTCCAATTCGTAGGCGGTACCGACACGGCGTCCTAACTTGCCATCAGACTGGCTCTGATCATCGGAAAGAGTATAACGGTTTATTTTCTCGCCTTCTTTCGTTATAATCTCCATATCAGCCTTGCCCGGATTCTTCACAATGGTAAAATCCTCTTTGCTAAACATTTCGGTCATATTATAACGGCTCACCAAAGCGACCATCAAGGCCACTGCGAACACCATAGCCACATCAAACAAATTGCTGACCACACTCATAGGGTCATCGTCTCCTGAAGAGCGTAACAGATTCCTTTTCATATTCTACGCGTGTTTGTTTTTAATCAGATTTGCAATGTATTCAAGGTCATTAAGTTCGCTGATATACCAACGCTGTTTTGCCTGTTGGGTGGCGAAACCTATCGCGCTGCTGAAAAGTCCAACCACAGTGGTGGAAAAGGCAACCTGCATATTGTACGCCATCGAGGCGATGTCGCCGGTGGAAAGCCCCACGAGCGCAGGCCCCATAGGTATCAATGTGCCCATCAAACCAAGCATAGGCCCCATTTTTGTAAGCAACTTTGAGATGGAAAGGTCTTTGTCGGCTGCGCTTTCATAATCGCTCACAATTTTATCAATTTTTGGAATATTATTTGAAGATTCCAACATTTGTTTGAGATATTGCACAAACAGAGACCGACTGCGTGCGGGCAATTTCGCTGACAAAGCATCAACATCAGCAAGAGCGTCAATTTCCGGCTGGAGTTGTTTCATAACACGCTTACGGTCAATAAATTGTCCGAAAAAGCTACCCGCTAACATTATGGCGCGGCAGAAAAAATAGATTAACAAAACAATTACAGGAACAAGAAGACCTGTGGAAATCCAGAAAAGAATGTCAGATATGTAATGCATAATAAATTGGTTATTTGATTTTTTCAGTTGAAGATTTTTGTGATAAACTTCTCTATTTTTTTTCTTTAAAATGAAAACAAACAAGCCTCCAGATGAATCCGGCACAAGCGCCGACAAGCACAACCGTAAGCACAGCGGCAAGACTCCCCCACTCCACATTATTCACAGCAGTCATTGAAGTGCGGCCGTTGACAGTGGCGATGATTCCCATCAGGGCAATAAGGAGATTGATGAGGAAGAGCAGTTCAAGACGCATCTGTTCATCAGGCAGAATGAGTTTTGACAAAAAAGCGAAAAGAGGCAACATAACAAACACTGCGAGTGCCAAAACCAACGAAATAGTTGAAAAAGAGACACCTGACAAGGCGAAAATGAGTGTGGTAAGTAGAGCAAATATAACTACAAAATAGAGGATTCCCGGAAAATACTTCAAAAAATGATATAAAATCCGCTTAAATGCCGAACTATTATTTTTCTGATAAGCAATGGTCATGACAGAAAAAGCCATCTGCATAGAAACTTCCAAGGTTATAAGCACAGCAATATCGGCCATAAGCGATGGAGTTGCCAGCCAGTCGGCAATTTGGGTTTTGCTCTGAGCGGCTGCCAAAGGCCACGCCGCCCATGTCAGCACCGCTGTTCCCGCTGCTATGAGCAGAATAGTGAGAGTTTTACCGAATGACAATTTCAGTATTGTACTCAATAATATCAGTATCACCAAACTAATTATGACAGTTTGCATAGTCTATTCATTATCAGTTTTACGCCGCCTGATTACCATTGCGACAATTATACTCAAAACAGCCACCACTATCACTGCAACGGCGACATTACTTATTATATGTTTTGTCTTTTCCGCTTGTGAAAGTTCTTCTTTCTTCATAACCACATTACTCTGACTGTTGTTATCAGAAGTTTGCGGCTGCCGCGCTTTTTGAATCTGCTTCTGATATTGTGCGGCGGTCTGCGGGTCAACTTTCGAAGCGATATATTGCCTCAGTTTTGCGTTGTCGCACACGGTTCCCGAACAAGCGGCATCATACTGGTTCACGAGACGGGTGTGCAGTTCTGCGATGTCGGCAAGTTGCTGCTCCGTAGCCTGCCACATTCCCTTGCGGGCGGTCTCCATCATCACGGCAGTCATCTCCTGCAAAGCGGCAGGATTCTGGGTTTCAAAAAAGTTGTGGACTTGCAGATTATACTTATCCTTGACATACACTTCATAAATCTCATCCCACATCTCATTATCAATTGCCTTCGGTTTCATCACATTCCAGCCGTATGTATTCTGCACAAGTTCGGCAAATGTGCCTGCCGATGAAGCCCCGCCTTTCATCATCTCATCAATGTAGTTAGGATTAAGCAGGGTTGTTCGGCTTTCAACGCCAATCGCTTCTTTAAGCTCCTGTATGTGCATGTGGTTATGATTGCGGTAGTCACTCAGATAGGCGTCAGGTTCCTTTCCGGTGACGTTGCGCACCGCGAGATTAAGTCCGCCCATAAATTCATACACATGATCGAGACTCAACGCCCCCCATGTGTTGCTCTGGCGCGGCTGGATGACGGCATCGGTGCCGGTGAGGGCGGCTTCAAAAGCGTACTGCTGCACCGACTCCCACTGAGTCTCATCACCGTAAAACGCACCCATGTTATTCAAATAGACATCTGCAATTTCCTGTTCGCTCTCCCAACGGTCACCAGCCTGCACCATACTTTGAATGCCTGTGCCGTAGCCGCCGTTCACGCCGCCGAAGACGCGATGATGCGCAATCTCGCGGGCGGTCTTGGGCGCGATGCCCTTATCCACTAAAACACGTTCCGCCTCGACAATGCTCTGGGCAACAAAATTCTCATACTCGTCATCTTTGGCACCGGCGGCCATATTCACAGCCCTGTTGATGAGGAAAAGCCTCGAAGCGGCTATGTCACGGAGTTGGCCGATGGTCTGCACCACAACATC
>JAGCRI010000134.1 GCA_017964755.1 Bacteroidales bacterium
ATCAAGAATATGTTTACAGGAATTGTTGAAAAGACAGGAAAAGTCGTCAAGATTGAAAAGGAAAACACGAATTATCATTTTACGTTGGAGGTGGATTTTGCTGATGAATTGTCCATTGACCAGAGTATGGCGCATGACGGATGCTGCCTGACTATAGTGAAGGTTGACAAGGCAAAGAAGCAGTATGTTGTCACGGCAATGGATGAGACCATGCTAAAGACCAATTTGGGAAGATGGGAAGTAGGCTATGAGGTAAATCTTGAGCGTAGCATGCGCATGGACGGCCGTTTTGATGGGCACATTGTGCAGGGACACGTCGATCAGACGGCGGTGTGCGAAAAGGTCGTTGATGACAACGGGAGCTGGCGTTATTATTTCACATACGATGCGGCGAAGAACAACTTCACTGTCCCGAAAGGCTCTATTTCCGTTAACGGCGTCAGTCTCACTGTCGTTGATTCGGAGCGCGGACATTTTTCTGTAGCTATCATCCCTTACACTCACAAGGTGACTAATTTCCACAATTTTTCAGAAGGAACTGTCGTGAACATTGAGTTTGACGTTTTCGGAAAATATGTCCAGCGGCTTTTGGATGAGTATTTCAAAGCCAATAAGGAGTTGGTTTTTAAGCCAGAAACCAAGTGAAAATACCGACTAATGCTTTGTGCATATATTCATTTATAGACCCACTTTATAATTGGTGATTTTTGTTCTAAAAAAAAGTTCCAAAAAGTGGTGATGAATCAAAAAAAAGTGTATTTTTGCAACCGTTTTAGTCTTAAGACCACGGAGAGGTGGGTGAGTGGCTGAAACCAACAGTTTGCTAAACTGTCGTAGGGGTAACCCTACCACGAGTTCGAATCTCGTCCTCTCCGCAAGCAAAAAGGCAACGTGAAAACGTTGCCTTTTTTGTTCGCAGAACCACCGTTGAACGCTCGCGTTCAGAAGGTGGGCGGAGCACAAAAAAGAAGCCTTGTGCAGCCGACCGAGACCGGAGGTAAGAAGTAAACTGGATTGTTATGGTTTTGTGTGCGGAACTTTTGTCTATGCCCCCCAGTGGAAATAGTTCATATTGCGCTAATGTGTCTGAGACACGCGACTATCATTTCGCATGGATGATGTAATCATTCACTGCATACAATGGGATATTGGTGAGTTGCTCTTGTCTTTTGTATGGCAGCATGGAAAAACGCAAGGCTTTCATCTCTGGTTTTTCTTTAAGCAGTGCGGATAAGGCATTGGATCTGACATTCGTTTCTGCTTTCACTTCTATCGGTAACGCTTGCTTTTCTTGTTGTATGATAAAATCCAGTTCTAAGCGAGACTGTTCAGTGTTGTGATAATAAATCGGATTAATGTTCCAACTTTTCATTTGTTGCAAAACGTATTGTTCGGTCATGGCGCCTTTGAATTCTGTGAAGATGTCGTTGTTAATGAGAACTTGAGCGGGCAATGTTTTTGCCATAGCACCTAAAAGTCCAACATCCAGCATGTAGAGTTTAAAGATGGGTAATTCTTCGTATGCCTCAAGCGGTAGCATGGGCTTTGAACATCTTGCCACTTTGTGAACAAGACCGGCATCAATAAGCCATTGGATTGCCATCTCGAAATCATTGGCGCGAGCACCTTTGCGAATAGCGCCATATACGAATTTCTTGTTCTCTTTGGCTAATTGGGACGGCAGACTTTTCCATACCAAACGAATACGTTCAACAAGTTCTTTTGAAGCATGTTTTGAGAAATCACGGTCATAGCCTTTGATGATGTCGGTTTGTAGGCGCCTCACCTCATTCAAAGCATTCGTTTCAATGTATGTCTTTACCACTTCGGGCATGCCTCCCACATAGTAATATTGGCGCAGCAAATCAACATATTTCCCATGAAGAATGTTGGTGGTTTCAAAGTCGTATGAAGTAAGAAGGTTGCAGGCTTCAATTTCGCCTTTGGCATACAGGAATTCTTCAAAATTCATAGGAAAAATATCCATTGTGTCCACTTTTCCGACAGGATAGGACACATTATTGTGCATAGCAATGCCAAGCATTGAACCTGCTACGGCAATATGATATTCAGGTGCCTGTTCGCAAAAATATTTCAAAGATTCAATGGCTTCCGGAATTTCCTGTACTTCATCAAGAATTATGAGCGTGTCGCATGGGGTGATGTCAATGGCAGTAAGTGCACGCAGAGCACGGAGTATGCGATCAATGTCGAAATCTTGAGTGAAAATTTGTTGTGCCATACTGTTTTTACGACACACAACATAAGCCTCTTTCTTATATTCGCGACGAGCGAATTCGCGTAATAGCCAAGTCTTCCCGACTTGTCGAGCCCCATTCAAAATTAGCGGTTTTCTATTGGTGTTGTTTTTCCAATTTATAAGTTGTTGTATTGCAAATCTTTCCATATAATTCTAAACATTTTTCTGCATATAATATTGGGGGATTATTACATTTTTTGACGCATAATCCAGCTGCAAATATACAAAAATTTACACTTGACGGAAAATTGAAATTTTTTGAATGATTTTTACCACAAATTAAAGACGTGGTATTTGCACTCCAACGCTCCGTTGAATAGCGTGAATTTTTTTGCGGGGCGTAGGCCGATGTGCTTCATCGCCTCTGTGTCGGAGCTGATGATTGCGGCGGTGCAGCCCTGATAGTTGCGCTTGAGCGTGTCGCCGATGCGCTTGTACAGATCGTTGAGGTCATCTGCCTCAAGCCGCTCCCCGTATGGCGGGTTTATGATTATGGTGGCAGGGGTGCGGCGTGGCTTCGTATCCATCAAGTCGCTTTGCCTCAAGCGGATAAAGTCGCGCAGGTTGGCGTTGCTGACGTTGCGGCGCGCCACGGCCATGAACCGTTCCGATATGTCGGAACCGTAGAAGTCAATGGGGACGTCTTCCCTTATCTTGGCGGATTTTACAGTGTCGTTCCATAGTTTCCTGTCGAAGTTGAGCCACGAGAAGAACCCGAAATGGCGGCGGTAGTAGCCCGCCGGAATGTTCAATGCAGCCATCGCCGCCTCAATTGGCAGTGTGCCGCTGCCGCACATGAAGTCGATGAAGTCGGTTTTGCCGTCCCAGCCGCTCAGTTTTATCATTGCCGCCGCTAACACTTCGTTGATAGGTGCGGGGTGGTTGCCTGTCTTGTAACCGCGCTTGTGCAACGATTCGCCTGTGCTGTCCAAATATACAATTGCTTGGTTACGAGATATATGCACATGAAACTGCACGTCTGGATTCTCCTTGTCAACTGATGGCCGTTCGTCATATTTTTCCCTGAACCTGTCGCAAATGGCATCTTTTGTCAGCAGCGCGGCAAATAGGGGAGTGTTGAAGATTGATTCGTTTATGGTTGCACTGACTGCCAATGTCCCGTTGGATTTTAAAAACCGCTCGGCAGGTATTTTATACACTGCTTCGTAAAATTGGTTGTTGTTTTGGAACTGAAATTCAGACACTTGCCAGAAGATACGGAGGGCTGTGCGGCAGAAATAGTTGCATTTGTACATCAGTTCGAGGCCGCCCTCAAACTGCACAGCACGGTTCAGAATGCGGCACTGCTGCGCGCCTAACGCGACCAACTCGTCTTTCAAAAGTCCTTCAAGTCCTGCAAAAGTCTTTGCTAAAAATTTTTCACTCATCTTGTTTAATTGAAATCAAGTTCCATTTGTGTCCCGCTATTGTCTTCTGTATTGCTATTTTGCTGTGAATCAGAGGTTTTGTCTTTATCTATATTGTCATAGATCTCTTTCGCAACAGCATCGTCAATGCTCATTTCAGCGTCAGATTCCGCTTCCTGAATATCTTCCGCTTGTTCTTCCTCCGGCTCTTCGTAGGGCAGCGGCTCCGTGAAAGCAATTTTCTTTATTGTCTTGTATGCCAATTTCTTACCACGGGCTTTTACTGTCATAATCTCTACCAAATCGGCAACTGATATAACTTCATCTAAAATCTCTTTCGGGTCTTTCATTGTGTATTTCACCGCTATTTGCGGCAGCCAGTCCACTGAAACAGCAATGAGTGTAAGGTCGTTGTCGTCAGGTATAAAGTCGATTTTCTTTTCTGAATAGAAAGGATTGAATCTCTTTACATAATACTTGTCTTCCTTTTTGTTTTTATAGATTGCCGTGACCGGTTTTTGCGGGTTGAACTTCTGGATAATCTGAAGCCCGTCATCGAAATGTGTTGTCAAGTCATAGCCTGTAATTCTATAACTTCCTGATTCATAGATTGCTATAATCTTATCATCGCTTTTGAACGAGCCGAGAAAATCGCCGCGCCCGTCATTGTTGAGTCTCATCACAATCGGGTCGAAATAGACGTTGATTGCGCTTAATGTGGAGACGCCTTTTTCGCTCATTTCAATCTTTCTCACAGGATTGCGGGAGAGAATATTGCCTTTTGAAGAACGTCCTTTTATTGCAAGGGTTGAGAAATCGAACTCAAACTGCAGTTTTTTAAGTTTCGGCTTCGGTTTGAGGAACACTTTCACTTTTTCCGCTTCACCGTTGGCATTCGAGGTGAAATATAGGATTTTGCTCCCTGTCTTCCCTTGTGTGAGGTCGTACTCTTTGTCGCGGGTGATGCCGCCGATAGCAAAGCGCTTTACCATTGCCGCGCCGCCGTTGCCGTCAGAATAGACCAAGTTGTAAATGGTGCGGTCATCGCCGCGCTTGAAGACTTCGACAAAGATTATGTCATTGCCAAAGAACTGTTTGTCAGACACTTTCGAGACCATAAACTTGCCGTTTTCGCGGAAGACGATAATCTCGTCAATGTCAGAGCAGTCGCAGATGTACTCCACGCCTTCCTCTTTTTTGAGTGCGAGACCTACGAAGCCCTCCTTGCGGTTGACATAGAGTTTGCGGTTTGCCACAGCGACCGCCGCAGCAACGATGTTATCGAAACTCTTGATTTCGGTCTTGCGTTCCTTGTCTTTGCCGTATTTCTTTTTCAGGTTGCGGAAGTAGTTGATAGTAAATTCAGTAAGATGTTCCAAGTGGTTTTTCACTTCGTCAATGTCAACTTCAATTGAGAAAATCTGGTCTTCCGCCTTCTTAATGTCGAATTTTGAGATTTTACGCACCGGCTTTTCGCACAGTTTCAGCACGTCTTCACGGGTGATTTCCTTTTTCAGCAACGGGCGGTAGGGGTCGAAAGCCCTTTCAATGTTCTCCAACTGCACTTCCCATGTTTCGGTGTCTTTCTCCAATTCCTTGTAAATCCTGTTTTCAAAGAATATTTTCTCCAAAGAGATCCAATGCCACTGGTCTTCAAGTTCAGCGAGTTGTATTTCAAGTTCTTTTTTAAGAAGATTATAAGTGTTTTGGGTATTTATTTTGAGAATCTCTTTAACAGAAAGAAAAGCCGGCTTGGTGTTGTAGATGACGCATGGGTTGGGGGAGTAGGTCATCTCGCAGTCGGTGAAGGCGTATAGCGCATCAATGGTTTGGTCGGGCGAAACTCCCGGTTGCAGATGCAGCAGAATACGCACACTGTCAGCAGTGTTGTCGTCTATCTTTTTGATTTTGAGTTTGCCGCTTGCCACGGCGTTGTCTATCGACTTTGAAGACTCGTGGAGAAGTTTTTCGGTATTTGTGCCGAATGGTATTTCTGTGATTACCAATGTCTTATTGTCGAGAATGCTTATCTTTGCCCTGTTGCGGATTTTGCCTCCGCGGAGTCCGTCATTGTAGCGGCTGACGTCAATGGAGCCGCCTGTCGGGAAGTCCGGATAGAGTTCGAAATCTTTGCCTTCAAGTATGGCAATTGAACCGTCCAACAGTTCGTTGAAGTTGTGCGGCAGAATCAGCGTGGCAAGCCCGACTCCGATGCCCTCAACGCCCTGAGCGAGCAGCAGCGGGAACTTTATCGGAAGCAGAATCGGCTCTTTGTTGCGCCCGTCGTATGAAATTTGCCAGTCAGTGGTTTTATGGTTGAAGACGACTTCAAGGGCGAATTTTGAGAGCCGCGCCTCAATGTATCGGGGCGCCGCACTTGGGTCGCCAGTGAAAATGTTGCCCCAGTTGCCCTGCGTGTCAATGGCAAGCCCTTTCTGGCCGAGTTGCACGAGAGCTCCGCCAATGGAAGCGTCACCGTGCGGGTGGTATTTCATGGTGTTGCCGATGATGTTCGCCACTTTGTTGAAACGGCCGTCCTCCAACTCCTCCATCGAATGCAGGATGCGCCGCTGCACAGGCTTCAACCCGTCATACACATCGGGAAACGCCCTGTCTAACAAAACGTATGATGCGTAGTCCAGGAACCAGTTTTCAAACATGGACTGCACATGCATGATTTTGTGCAAGTTGTATTTGTCATTTCCTTCCGCATTATCCTTCGTAATATCACTTGTAGCGGTGCTTTCTTGCTGTGTGTCAATAGATTGCTCCTCTTTCTGCTCTTCAATTCTGTCGTTGCCGTTGTTATTGTCTTCTGCCATCGTTTTGTATTGTCAATAAATGAAAGTGCAAATTTAAAGGTTTTTTTTCAAAATCTAATCTTCAATCTGGTAATTGTTCCATCTGATTTCAAAGCCGTCCCTGTATTCGGTGGTGAGCAGCAGCGCGCCGTCCTCATCGTATTGGTACCAGATTCCATAGCGTTCTCCCGAAACATACCGCCCCGTCAGTTTTTCGTTGCCGTTTTCCCAGTAGGTCTTGTATTTCCCGTCCAAAAGCCCTTGTTCAAATTGGCATTCTGAAGCGAGTTTACCGTTCCCGTACCATGTTTTCCACGTGCCTGTGCGCTGTCCGTCATAGTATTGCCCACGTTCAGTTATTTCCCCATTTCTATATACCCATTCCCCATCTTCCTGACCTTCAACATATTGTCCTTTGGTAAGCACATTTTGTTCTTCATCATACTCAACAAATTCACCGTCAAGTTGTCCGGCTTCGTAGTTCTCGACTGCCAAAAGTTCACCATTTGCGTAATACCATTTCCATTCGCCGTTTTTGCGTCCTTTTTTGTCGTATTCGCCTTCAATTTCCACAGTTTTGTTTGGCAGATAGAAGACCCAGCCGTCAACAGGCATCGAATTTTTATATTTCCCTTTTGCGCGTAGTTCGCCGGTTTCATAATATTCTTTCCAAAGCCCCTGCCGCAGCCCGTTTTCGTCAGTGATGCCTTCGTAGCGCAGGATTCCGTTTTCAAAGAGATAGCCCTTCACCAAAACGCCGTTGGTGTCGTATTCGCGTCTCACACCTTCGGGTTGGCCTTTGTAGTAAGTTGCTGTTATTGCGATTTTTCCGTTCGGGTGGTACGCAGTTTTTTTGTCGAGTTTTTTAGTCTCTTTTGCATCTTCCACAAGTTCGTCATTTTGGTATTTATAAACAGCGAGGAAATTGCCATCTTCGTCATAATCCTTGAAGAACCCATGCTTTTTGTCGTTCAGG
>JAGCRI010000135.1 GCA_017964755.1 Bacteroidales bacterium
AGTAATCCATCTTTCTCATTCATAATAAATTATCTGTTTCCCGACATTGATGCAAAAGAGTTCAAGGAAAAATGTCTCGGTATAAAAACCGTGAGCCAGTTCCAGAATATTGTGATGAAACCTGCTATCTGGTCTATCGTTGACAAAACTTCCGACGGGCTCTCTTCCGAAGGCTTCGAACAGCTGAAAGACAACCGGAAAAGAATGTTTGTGTCAAACCATCGCGATATTCTGCTTGACGCCGCCCTCCTGCAAATCCTTCTGCTTCAAAACGAACTCGACACCTCAGAAATAACATTCGGCAGCAACCTTATGCAGGGCGATTTAGTCATCGATATCGGCAAAATAAACAAAATGTTCAAAATTGAGCGTGGCGGCAACATAAGAACTTTCTACAAAAATTCAATGGAAGTCTCCAATTATATGCGCTATGCAATCACACATAAAAAACAGTCTGTGTGGATTGCCCAACGCAACGGCCGTACCAAAGACGGGGACGACAAAACCGAAATCGGCGTACTGAAAATGTTCTCTCTCAGCAGCGACAAGCCATTTATGGAAAACCTTTCCGAACTGAACATCACCCCTATTTCAATATCCTACGAATACGAACCATGCGCTTTCCTTAAAGCCTCCGAACTTTTCATAACCAAATACCAGAAGTATGTGAAATCACCTAATGAAGACCTCAACAGTATCATTCACGGCATCACACAACCGAAAGGCCACATAAATATGGTTATCTGCAAAGATGTTTCAACGGAAGATTTGGAAGAATGCGACAAATTGGAGAAAAACGACAAATTCGTCCATCTTGCAAATATTATGGATAGAAGAATAATCCAAAACTTCAAGTTATTCCCCAACAACTACATAGCTTACGACATACAAAACGGCACAGAAACATACTCGGATTTTTATTCTGCCAATCAGAAAAAAGATTTTGAAAATTATATGGAAGATGGCCTGTCCAAAATTAACCTGCCATACGAAGAACTGAGAAGCATATTCCTGTCAATATACGCCAATCCTGTTGCAAACAAACGGAATCTCAATTCATAACCATGAAAAAAATAGCTTTTGCCGCTGCACTCATTATGATGTTTGCCGCCTGCGCACACCGCGAGGCTCCCGAAACGCCAAAACCTGTCGGCTACTTCCGTATTGAAGTGCCACCGCACTCCTACCGCACACTCGACACCCTCCTACCCTTCTCCTTCGATTATTCCGACTACGCCTCCTGTTCCTTCGAAAACAAGGGGGACAATACTGTCTGGCTCTTCCTCAAATACCCTGCTTTCAACGCCGACATCGACATTACCTATATGCCGCTCCGTAACGACTTGCATGAAAAAGTGCTCGCCGAAGACAAATTGATTTCTAACCACTATCAGATAGCTGATGATGTGGAATATTCGATAATAAATGACCCTGAAAGCCGGCTTTTCGGACAAATTTATGACATTAAGGGAAAAAGTGTCGCCTGCCCGCTCAGCTTCTGGATGACCGACAGCACGTCACATTACTTCCGCGGGGCTCTCTATTTCAACCACGCCCCAAATAACGACTCTCTTCAGCCGGTCATTGACTATATCCGCGAAGACGTGCTGCAGCTGATTGAAACTTTCCAATGGAAATAGTGTAATTTATTCACATATTTTAATTCTATTCTCCTTTATTTCCACAAAGATTCCATAAAAGCAACATTTTTTTATTTTTTTTGTCTTTTTAATCAAGATGAAAATTTGATGATTAGTGAAAAAGAGTTAATTGAAGGCTGCAAAAACGGTAAGGCTAAGTACCAAAAGCATTTGTACGAAAAGTACTCACCTGTCCTTATGGGTATTTGCCTGCGTTACGCGAAAAACCAGATGGAGGCCGAAGATATTCTCCAAGACGCTTTCATCAAGATTTTCACAAAAATTGAAACCTATAGGGGTGAAGGCTCTTTGGAAAACTGGCTCAAGCGCATTGTCATACACACGGCTATCAACGCCTACCATAAAAACACCGTGAAAGCCGGCGAATTTGATATTGACGAACTGAATGGAAACATTGAAGATGTGAGCATTACCGACTCTGACTCGCTTACCGCACAACTGCTCCTCGGTTTCATAGAAGAACTGCCAGACGGATACAGAACTGCCTTCAACTTGTACGAAATAGACGGATACTCTCACAAGGAAATAGCTGAAATGTTAGGATGCGCGCCCGTTACTGTGAGAACCCAGCTTTTTAAGGCTAAAGAGAACTTGAAAAAAAGAATAGAACAACATTTGAAAAATAAAAACGAAATATTGTAACATATTGGAATTATGAATATAGGGAATATTTTTAAAGATAAGCTCCAATCTTTATCCCAGAAACCTTCCGATGATTTGTGGGATAAAATAGCTTCTTCCTCCGAATTTGCCGCCTTTAATAGAAAAAAAAGAAGATTTCGCATTATAAGAAACTCTATTGTCGCCTTTTCGTTAGTTGCGGTTTCCGTTCTGACTATTCTTTTACTTCAAAATGATGGAAAAAATGAAGATTATTCCGTATTAGTGAATAATTCTGACAATAAATCACAGAATATTGCCAAAATAGAAGATAATACTTTAAATTCTGAAGAAATAATAAATCCAGCTCAAATAATAGTTTCTGACAGTAAGAAAACTTCGGAAAATACAAATATTAAAAATGAATACTCCAATTCACATACTCCTCTTGTAACTTTTGATGCAAATAATAATCCATATCAAAAACAAGCTGATATTGTAAGTATTACACCAGATGTTTCACGGGAAACATCCGATATTACAAACCAATCTCAAAATAATAAGGATTTAAATAGAGTTTTTTCAGAACCTTCTGATAATAAAAATACAAAAAACATTGAAACTAATGACCTTCCTTCCACACCTCTTATATTCAGTCACGACACATCTGTTTGCCGTAACTCAAAATTAATTCTGTATATTCTTAATGCAGAGAAAGTTACATGGAACATTGGCTCGCGTGAACCTGTTGTCGAAATATATCCGGAAAAAACCACTACCTATTACGCAAACGTGAAAAAAACTGATGGTCAGGATACTACGATATACATTAAAGTTGAAGTTACCCAATGCGGCCTTTATATCCCTAACGCTTTCACACCAAACGGTGACGGCATTAATGATGAATTTAAAATCCAGATTCCCGAAGAGCTGCAAATTGTGAATTTTGAAATCTCAATATTCGAGCCTTCCGGACGGCTTATATTCCATTCAAAAAATCCATCGCAGGGCTGGGACGGAAACTATCAGGGTGGAAAATCACCGCAAGGTGCTTATTTCTACGTTGTTACATACAAAGATAAAATGAATGAAAAACGAGTGAATAAAGGGCAGTTAATACTTTACAGATAATATTAACATCACTTTATTTTGATTTTCAGTTTTTTGACCTATTTATAAACATCTTCACATTTATTAAGGTTTATATTCCTCTTTCTTCCCTGTTAATTCGTGTGTAAAACTTTTAAATTCTTTTTTTTTCGATTTTTTTCAATAATATATTCCGTTTTTCAACACTTTTAATCAACTTTTTTGGGCTTAATATTTGCTGTTTTTATCAACAAATAACTTTATTAAGAAAATTTATGGAATTTATTATCTTCCCTTTTATCAGAATCTTATCCCAATTTTTTATGTTAGTTTAATGTTCATAAACTACAATTTGATATTAATAGGGAAAAAATAAAATTAATTTATTCAACGTTTAAACACAGATATATTTTCTTTCAAAATATGTTTTTTAAAAATATTATTAGATAAATATATAATCTAAAATGCTTACTTTTGCAGCATGAAAAATCTATTGCTCACTGCTTTTTTTCTATTGTTTTTTGCTTCATTTTCTGTTGCTCAGACTCTGTTTTTAGCTAAGGTTTACGATGGGATAAATTTCATGCCTGTTGCTGGTGCAAATATATACAATTTGTCTTCTGGTAAATTTGCTTTTTCCGACAAAAATGGAGTTTTTTCTATTATTGTTTCCCCTTCTGATACCCTTGTCATTTCAAAATCAATTTACCGTCAGTCTGTTATTGTTGCTACAGATGATATTTTGAAGAAAACTAACGAGGTTTTTTTTCTTTACTGTAGGGCTATTGTTTTGAAAGAAGTCAGTGTATATGGTTTGAATCCCAATTATGAGATTTTCAAACACGAGGTGGTTAATATGAATATGCCTGACTATTATGATAATATTGTTTCAAAACCTACAAAATTAGACATTCAAAATGCTGAATATAAGAATACTGCGCCTAATATTTTGAAAAACACTAAAGTAGCTCATCCTATTACTGCTTTATATGAGGCTTTTAGTCCGCGTATGAAAATGAAAAGGCTTTATAATGAAATGGTTCAGTATGAGAATGAACTTGATAACGTGCAATCTAAGTTTAATCGTGAACTTGTTTCAGAATTGACAGGACTTCAAGGAGATGAATTAATGGAGTTTATGGTTTATTGTCATTTCAGCTATTACGATTTGATACGTTCGTCTCGGGAACAGATTATTAACAGTATAAAGAATAAATTTACCGAATACGAATATTTTAAAGTTTTGGAAGATGAGTAATTCAAAATTTTTCCTTTTTTTGAAGAAAAATATGCGTTGGTATCATATAATTGGTATTTTTCTCGGTGCTCTCTTCAGTTATATATATTGGCTTAAATCAGGACAGTTTTCTGACTATATTTTAAAAAACAACATTTTTCTGATTCTTTTATGGGGTATTATTATAGGTTATGTCAGTTTTGACATAATTTTTTCGTCTTCGAGAAAAATTAAAAAGCAATAATTTTACTTAAATTTTCTATCTTTCTTATTATTAATCATTTATAAGAATCTTTCAATTTAAGCCATTATTTTTTCTTTTTTGATTGGCTATAGATTTTTTCTTTTTTTGTTTCTTTACAGCAAATTTCTGTGTAAATAATTAATAATCAGTAATTTATCGTAGATATATCATTAATGCCGTAATATCTGATGGACTTACCCCACTTATTCTTGACGCCTGTCCCAGATTTGTTGGCTTTACCCTTTTAAGTTTTTCACGAGCTTCGAGTGATAATGCAGGCATATTTTCGTATTGGATGTTTTGGGGTATTTTTATGTTTTCCAAATGCAGTAGTTTTTCTGCATTTTGTTCCTCCTTTTTAATATAATTGTCGTATTTTATATAAATTTCACTATTGGTTATTTCTTCATCAGTAGCATTTATTTCTTTGAAGAATTCTGTCAATTCTTGTGCAAATTCAACCAGTTTCCTCAACGAAACTTGAGGCCGCAACAGTACATTTTCATATTTCAAATGCTGTGTCAGAGGCGGTGTTCCCACACTTTCCAAGTAAGAATTTATCTTGTCTGGATTTACGTTTTTTGTTTTAAAATAGGTTTCTATTTTTTCTTGGCGTTCATATTTTTCCTCCATTTTTTTCATCCTTTCCTCATCAATGGTTCCAATTTTGAAACCTATCGGAGTAAGTCTGAAATCAGCGTTATCCTGTCTTAAAAGTATTCTGTATTCTGCTCTTGATGTGAACATTCTGTAAGGATCTTCAACACCCTTTGTTACCAAATCATCAATAAGTACACCTATGTATGATTGGTTGCGTGTCATTATCAAAGGCTCTTTTTCTTGTATGGAAAGTGAAGCGTTTATGCCAGCAACCAAGCCTTGTCCTGCTGCTTCTTCGTAGCCAGTTGTTCCGTTTATTTGTCCCGCCAAATATAGGTTTGGGACAATTTTCGACTCTAATGAAAAGTGCAATTCACGCGGGTCAAAGTAATCATATTCTATTGCATATCCGGGTCTGATTATTGTAGCATTTTCAAGCCCGGGAATGTGGTGTAACGCTTCAACCTGTACATTTTCGGGTAGCGATGATGAGAAGCCGTTTAGGTAAAACTCGTACGTGCTTTTCCCTTCTGGTTCAATGAAAAGTTGGTGTCTGTCTCTTTCAGAGAACCTCTCTATTTTATCTTCAATTGATGGGCAGTATCTTGGTCCGACTCCTTTAATTCTACCTTGAAACATTGGTGAATATTTGAACCCGGTGCGGAGTATCTCATGAACTTTTTCGTTAGTATATGTGATATGGCAACTCTCCTGTTCAGTCAGTTTTGGTGTATCTGTGAATGAGAATTTTGATGGATTATCATCTCCTTTTTGTTCTTCAGTTTTGCAGAAATCGATTGTTCTTCCGTCTATTCTTACTGGTGTTCCTGTTTTCAGTTGTTTAACTGTAATCCCCAAATCTTTCAATTGGTCGGACAATTTGAAAGAGGCCTCCTCCCCTATCCTACCGCCTGAGAAGTTCACTTCTCCGATATGGATTCTTCCGTTCAAGAATGTCCCGTTAGTGAGGATTATTTTTTTTGCTTTGATTATCGCGCCTTGCAGAGTCTTCACCCCGCAGGCTTTGCCATTTTCGGTGATTATTTCTGTTACGGTATCCTGTCTAAGATTCAGATTATCGACTTTCTCCAATGTCTTCTTCCAAAATGCTGAAAACGCATATTTATCGCATTGTGCTCTTGGACTCCACATCGCTGGTCCTTTCGACATATTGAGCATTCTGAACTGAATCATTGTGTTGTCCGTCACTATTCCTGTCAGACCGCCGAGTGCATCTATTTCGCGCACAATTTGTCCTTTCGCCACGCCGCCGATTGCCGGATTACACGACATGTGCGCTATAAGACATAAATTCATTGAAATCAGCAGAGTTTTACTTCCCATTTTTGCGCTCACTGCTGCCGCTTCACAACCTGCGTGCCCCGCCCCTACTACTATTACATCGTACATTTTTCCTTTGTTTTCACGTGGAACATATATCGTAACTATTTGTATATCTTTATTTTGTCTTTTTAGAATATTTGTGGAACAAATTCATGTAGAATGTCTCTTTCTCTCTCATCACTTTCTCTTCTTCCTTATTTTTGTCTTTATATCCGCACAAATGAAGTATGCCATGTATCAATACTCTTTTCAGTTCTGCTTCGAAATCTACGTTATATGTTTTTGCATTTTCCACCACCCTATCAATGCTTATTGCAATGTCGCCTGAGATAATATTATTTTCGGTATAGTCAAATGTAATTATGTCAGTATAGAAATCGTGGCTGAGGTATTTTACATTAATGGCTAAAAGGTCTTCATCATTGTAAAACACGTAATTTATGTCACCGCATTTTTTGCCTTCGTTTTCGATTGTCCTTTTAATCCAGCGTTTGTACGCTAATTTGTCTTTTAGTGTGAACTTTGTTTCGGTTTGGAATAATATCATTTTCTTTCTCTTTTTATCTTGCAAAGTTACTTTAAATTTCATTACCTTTGCAACAAATTTTACGAGATGAACAGACAGGATTTTCCAATTCTCAATCAGCTGGTCAATAAGCGGCCGCTTGTCTATCTTGACAATGCGGCTACAACACAACGGCCTGAATGTGTAATTAATTCATTATCAGAATATTATAACACAATCAATAGCAATATTCATCGCGGAGTACATCATTTGAGCCAACTTGCCACGTCAAGTTTTGAGGAAGCGCGCGATGCTGTTAGGGCTTTTATTAATGCCAAATCCAGTGCCGAAATCGTGTTTACACGTGGAACAACCGAATCAATTAACTTGATTTCAGTGTCTTACGGAAAAAAGTTTATTCATTCTGGAGATGAGATTATCATTTCAGAGATGGAACATCACGCCAATATTGTCCCGTGGCAGTTCGTATGTGAGGAACGCGGAGCCACCCTTAAAGTGATTCCGATTAGCGATGATGGTGTGCTGGATATTGAAGCGTTTAAAAAACTTATTTCGCCGAAAACGAAAATTGTTTCAGTTGCCCATGTTTCCAATACTTTGGGAACAATTAATCCAGTGAAGAAAATTATTTCTATTGCTCATAGTCATGGAGTTCCGGTTCTCATTGACGGGGCTCAAGCGATTTCTCATGAGCTGGTTGACGTGCAAGATTTGGATTGTGATTTTTACTGCTTTTCTGGTCATAAAATGTACGCTCCGATGGGAGTGGGGGTGATGTACGGCAAAAAGCAATGGCTGGAAGAGATGCCACCGTATCAGGGTGGGGGAGAGATGATTAAGAAAGTTACGTTTGATCA
>JAGCRI010000136.1 GCA_017964755.1 Bacteroidales bacterium
CTACCTCAAGAAATTCAACATTGACGCCACTTTTGTAAACATCACAGATTTGGATGCGGTAAAGAAAGCCATGAGACCGAACACCAAGATGATATATACCGAGACAATGACCAACCCGCTGCTCCAAGTCTCAAACCTTCCCGAACTTGCCAAGATTGCACATGCAAACAATGCCAAGCTCGTATCCGACAACACATTCACACCTATGATTGTAACTCCGGCACATTTCGGCGTTGACGTGGTCATCTACAGTATGACAAAATTCATCAACGGCAAGAACGACTGCGTTGCCGGTGCAATATGCTCAACAGCAGAATTCATCAACTCTCTGACAAACGTGAATGACGGTACTGCCATGCTGCTCGGTCCGGTGCTCGCACCACAGCTCTCATCTTCAATTCTCAAAAACCTGCACACACTCCATATCCGCATGATGCAGCACAGCAAAAACGCAATGTATCTTGCTGAACACTTCAGAGAAATTGGCCTCAAATGCAACTATCCTGGTCTTCCCGACTTCAAGTACCGCGACCTGCTGAAATCAATGATGAACGAGGCTTACGGCTTCGGCGGAATGATTTCCATTGACATGGTTACAGCAGACAAAGCGGCTAAACTGATGGAAAAAATGCAAGAAGAGGGAGTCGGATTCCTTGCTGTTTCTCTCGGATACTTCAAAACATTGTTCAGCAACTCAGGCAAATCCACTTCGTCAGAAGTCCCCGAAGATATTCAGAAAGAGATGGGCATGAGCGAAGGCCTTATCCGTTTCTCTGTCGGTCTTGACATGGATATTGAAAAGACTTTCGAGACTATCAAGAAATGCATTGAAGCAATAGGATAACAAAACTTCCAGATTTTTATATGAGGGGGGGACCGCAGCAGCGTGTCCCCCTCTTTTTTTATGCCGGCATAAAAAAAGGCAGCCTCACGGCCACCTCTTTTTCATTGCAAACCCTTGACTATTTGTCATGACTGTACTGACAGTCTATTTCTTAACTAAATCGACGATTGCTTTAAATGCCATCGGATTATTCATTGCGAGGTCGGCGAGAGCCTTGCGGTTAAGCGCAATGCCCTTCTTTCCGAGCATACCCATGAAAGCTGAGTATGAGAGGCCATATTCGCGAACGCCCGCATTGATACGGGTAATCCATAAACTGCGGAAAGCTCTTTTCTTGTCTTTCCTGTCGCGGTAGGCGTATTTCTGCCCTTTTTCCCACGTGTTTTTTGATACGGTCCAAACGTTTTTGCATTTGCAGAAGTACCCTTTGGTAAGGTTCAAAATCTTTTTTCTTCTTGCTCTCGAAGCAACATGATTAACTGATCTTGACATAATTTTCTCCTTTCTTTTTTACGTCAGCGGTTCAAAATCATGAACTCTTAATTTGATGATAGTAAAGTTAATAATTTAATTTTTTAGCAGAGTCCCAACGTTTTCTTGATTGTACCTTCCAAAGTACGGTCAACGATGGCGCTGTAAGCCAGATTACGTTTACGTTTTGTTGATTTTTTCGTAAGAATGTGGCTGTGATAAGCGTGGTGTCTCTTGATTTTACCGGTGCCTGTCAGAGTGAATCTCTTCTTAGCAGCGGATTTGGATTTGATTTTTGGCATTTTCCTAAGATTTTTAAAGATTAATATTTAAGGGTGTTGCAATTTTCTATTTTTTCGGGTTCAAAATGATGAACATCTTCTTTCCTTCCAGTTTTGGCAGCTGCTCAGGCTTGCCGAACTCCTCAACAGCCTGTGCGAACTTGAGCAGAATCAGCTCGCCTTGCTCCTTGTAAACAATGGAACGGCCTTTGAAAAAGACTTCAACTTTGACCTTGCAGTTGTCTTTGAGAAATCTGATTGCGTGATTGCTCTTGAACTCAAAGTCATGGTCATCTGTCTGCGGGCTGAGCCTTATCTCCTTCGTAACAATCTTCGCTGACTTGGCTTTGTTCTCCTTCAGTTTTTTCTTCTGCTCATACAGAAACTTCTGATAGTCCATCACCTTGCATACCGGCGGATTTGTCTGTGGGGAAATCTCCACCAAATCCATCTCCATATTATCGGCGATTTCCAAAGCCTCTCTCAAAGAGACTATTTTGGCTTCAATGCCTTCGCCCACAACCCTCACCACCGGCGAGGTTATGCCTCTGTTTATCTTATGGGCTGTCTCTTTTGCCTGCTGTCCTCCCCTATTCTGAATAGGTCTGTTTACTTGTGTTGCGATACCGTTACTCCTTTCTTTAAAATATGATAACTTTTATTTAAAAATCGGCTGCAAAAATACAATTTTTTTCAACATAAAAATCCCGAAACGACATTTCATTTTCATCAGAAAAAAAACATTTTGCAGACAAGAATAAATCTCTAATTATCAACAATTTATCATGCTAATCATTTTCAATTCCGGCATATCAGAGATGCACAGCCTCACCGTAAGCCGCGGCGGCGGCCTCCATTATGGCCTCCGACATAGTGGGATGCGGATGTACAGCTTCGATAACTTCACGGCCGGTAACTCCATTTGCGCGGGCCAAAACCACACCGGAAATCATCTCCGTGACATTATCGCCGATGAGGTGGCAGCCGAGCCATTTCCCCGTCTGCTTGTCGAAGATAACCTTGACCATGCCATCACGTGCGCCCGCAGCTGTAGCCTTACCAGAAGCCGTGAACGGGAACTTGCCGACCAAAATATCGTAACCCGCCTCCAGCGCCTTCTTTTCAGACATTCCCACAGAAGCGATTTCGGGCGTAGTGTATGTGCAGCCAGGAATATTGCCGTAATCCAACGGTTTCGGAGAAAGTCCGGCGATTTTCTCCACACAGACCAACGCCTCATGCGAAGCCACGTGGGCAAGTGCAGGACCGGGCACAATGTCGCCTATGGCATAAATACCCTCGCAATTTGTACGGTAAAACTCGTCAACTATGACCTTGCCACGCTCAACAGCCACACCATACTCCTCAAGTCCGAGCCCCTCAAGGTTTGAAGTGATTCCGACAGCCGAAAGCACTGCTTCGGCCTCAATTTCGCAATGAGTGTCTTTCTTTGTGTCGTGGATAAAGACTGTGCACATATCATTCTCTATTTCAACCTTTTCCACAGCTGCAGAAGTCATCACCTTAATGCCGGCCTTACGGAAAGAACGCTCCAGCTGCTTTGAAATCTCTTCATCCTCAAGCGGAACAAGATTCGGCAGAAATTCCACAATGGTAACCTGCGTGCCAAGCGAAGAGTAGAAATAGGCAAGTTCGCTTCCAATTGCTCCAGAGCCCATAACCACCATCGACTTAGGCTGTTTCGGCAGCGAGAGGGCAATGCGGTATCCGAAAACATGCACCCCGTCTTGAGGCACATTGGGCAGTTCGCGCGAGCGTGCGCCTGTCGCCAGAATGATATGGTCGGCTTCGTAGGTCGCCATGCCCTCATCTGAAAAGACCATCACCTTACGGTCTTTGACAATTCTACCCATACCTGATATCACATCAACTTTATTCTTTTTAAGCAAAAACTGCACGCCCTTGCTCATCTGCTCGGCCACGTTGCGGCTCCGCTTCACTATCGCCTCAAAATCAGGTGCGACTTCGCCATTTACGGCGACACCATAATCAGAAGCGTGTTTGAGATAATTGAAAACCTGCGCAGACTTCAGCAACGCCTTGGTAGGGATACATCCCCAATTAAGGCAAATCCCCCCCAATTCAGCCCGCTCAACAACGGCAACCTTAAAATTCAACTGCGCAGCACGGATAGCGGCGACATAACCGCCGGGACCGCTGCCTATAACTATAATGTCATATTTCTGCTCCATAAAATTTATTTTTAATGTTAACAATTTCTTCCAAAAGTTTGCAAAGATACAACATAGAAACTAACAGAAAACTTTTTTTATCAAAAAAAATAATATCAATTGACAAATCCAAACAATTTTATTACCTTTGCAACGTTATTTGTATAGTAATGTTTTTTTGTAACATAGAAATAATTACAGAGTTATGATAGAGAAAAAATCAGCAAAAGGTAATCTTGAGAACAAAAAGGTGACATTTGTCCTTATCGGACTTATTGTCGTCCTCGCTCTTGTCTATGCAAGTTTCGAGTTGTTCGCAAGCCAAGACAAGAAAGAGATTGTTGTCTTGGAAGACGAAGAAGTCATTATTGTGGAAGACAATGTCATAGCCACAGACCAAACACCTCCGCCACCACCACCAGAGCCGGTACAACAAACTACAGAAATAGTCCTTAACATCGTTGATGACAATATCAAAGTTGAAACAAATTGGGATTTCTCGAATGAATTCGATGAAAATGAGACTATTGAAGAGTATGTACCGATTGAAATAGTGGAAGAGGAAGTTGAAGAGGCACCGCCGGTACGTATTGCCGAAGAGATGCCGGAATTTATAGGCGGAACAGATGCCCTTTATGAGTTCCTTCGCAACAATCTGCAATATCCTGAAATTGCAAGGACAAACAACATCCAAGGCACTGTTCTCATTGAGTTCGTTGTGGAACGTGACGGCAGAGTTTCAAATGTTAAAGCTGTTGCACCTCTTTACCCTGACTGCGATGCCGAAGCAATCCGCGTAGTGCAAAAGCTGCCTAAATGGAAACCCGGCAAACAAATGGGAAAACCGGTCCGTGTTTACTACAACCTTCCTATTCGTTTCGCATTGAACTAACAACAAAAGAAAAACATAAAAAAAGCGTCATCAAAAAGATGGCGCTTTTTTATTATATCTTCCCAAAATCAGACTTATAGGTGATTTTAAAATTCCCGCTGTCACCAGGCACTATCCGCACTATCTCATCCGGAAGATAACGCAGCACAATGGAAGCATCATCGGTCGGAGTGAACGCGGTGTCGGCCAAAGCCTTAGCAAAAGCGGCACGGATAGTACCAACTTTGAAAGCCTGAGGTGTCTGCGCATTCATAAGCAAACGCCTGTCGGGGACGGAAATGACCCTTGTCCTGTCATTATCAGTAACATAAACGGTATCAGTTGCGGGCACCGCCACAGTGGCTGCATTACACACCTCCAAACATTTGAGCAAGTCATCAATAATTCTGGATGACAAATTCGGCCGCGCCGCATCATGAATAAGCAGATTGTCACTATCCTCCGTACAGACACGCACTGCATTATACGATGAAAGATAACGTTCCGCCCCACCCTCAACAACCTTAGCAATCTTCGTGAAACCAAATCTGCACTTAATCTCATCCACAAGATCAAAATATTCGGGATTTGCCACCACAATAACAGAATCCACCGAATAATGTTCCTGAAAGGTCTCGAGTGCATTAGCTATCAGAGGCTTACCATTTATTTCCACAAATTGTTTCGGCATTTCAAGCCCTGTCCTGCTGCCGCTTCCCGCCGCCAAAAGTGCTACAATATTCATATATGACGATTATCTGAATGACAGCGTTGTCCTGACAATAAGCACCACGCCCAACACAGCAAGGACAAGCCCGACAATACGGCTTATGAGGAAAATTCTTTCAGGAGTTAGCAGTTTTTTTATCTTATTAGCGAAAAAGCTCTTCAACGTATCGGTGCCGAGAGTGGTCGCCAGAATGCAAAAGAGGAAGAAAACCTGCTCGCGCAAAGTCTCACCGGAAATAGGAATGACACCTATCCAAAGAATCCAGACAAAAGGGTTGGTGATATTGAAGATAAAACCCTTGAAAGCATATTGGAACATCTGGTATTTGGAAGGGCGCGACTCGATAGCCTGCACCGCTGCAGTCGCCACAGCAGCCCTATGACGCGGGTTCAGATCTGTCTTTTTATTGAAAAATGTATAAATGCCATATCCCACCAATATTACTCCCCCGACAATTCCCATAATGAAGCTGGCGGTGTTGCTATCCTGTATTATGCCGGCAAATCCCCACAGGCATAACGAGACCAGAAGAATGTCGCTGACCGAAATGCCAACCGCCAAGGCAAAACCGGCACGGAAACCTCTCGAAATGCTCGTCTGAAGTATTGAAAAAAGAGCTGCGCCGGGGGCGATAGCTAACACCAAACCTATAGATACAGCCTTAATGAGTGCAACAAACATCTCTCAAAATTTGAAGTGCAAAGATACAATTTAATTTTGGAAAACTAATTGTCGAACAGCGAATCCACAAATTCGCGGCGGTTAAAGACCTGAAGCTGGTTCATCTGCTCACCCACCCCGATATATTTCACCGGTATCTGGAATTGGTCGGAGATGCCAATCACCACGCCGCCCTTGGCCGTGCCATCGAGTTTTGTGATTGCCAAAGCGTTGACCTCAGTGGCAGCCGTAAACTGCCGTGCCTGCTCAATGGCATTCTGGCCGGTTGAGCCGTCAAGCACGAGAAGCACCTCGTCTGGAGCATCAGGAATTTGCTTTTTAATGACATTCTTGATCTTTGAAAGCTCGTTCATAAGGCCGATTTTATTGTGCAGACGGCCGGCTGTGTCAATAATCACGACATCACACTTTTTAGCGATAGCTGAGGCGACCGTATCGTACGCCACGGCTGCGGGGTCAGCACCCATTTTCTGGGTAACAACAGGCACACCGGCACGTTCAGCCCAGACTTCAAGCTGCTCTATGGCCGCCGCCCTGAAAGTGTCGGCCGCCCCCAACATCACCGAATACCCCTTCTGCTTGAACTGATACGCCAACTTGCCTATCGTGGTCGTCTTGCCAACGCCATTGACGCCAACTACCATGATTACATACGGCACATCTTTCTTAGGTATCTCGAAATCAGAGGTCTTCTCCATCTCATTCTCCAAAAGCAAAGCGGAAATCTCCTCTTTCAGAATATCGTTCAGCTGACTTGTTCCGATGTATTTGTCGCGCGAAACACGACTCTCTATCCTTTCAATTATCTTCAATGTAGTGGTAACCCCGACATCTGAAGTAACGAGCACCTCCTCAAGGTCATCAAGCACATCATCATCCACTTTTGACTTTCCCACAACTGTCTTAGCCAACTTAGCGAAAAAGCTCTCTTTGGACTTTTCAAGCCCTTTATTCAATTCCTCTTTCTTTTCTTTTGAAAAAATAGAAAAAAATCCCATAAATCATTATATTTAAAGTGCAAAGATACTACAAAATACGACAACAATCAATTAAAAAGGATACGACCGTAATTATCAATGGCATATTTGTCTGGTATATGGAAAGTGCTCCTTATTTTTTCGGGTGTCAGCACAGCGCCGGGCTCCCCAAAATCCACAATCCGCCCCGCCTCCATCAGAAGAACGCTGGAAGCATAACGCATAGCCATCGAAAAATCGTGAACCACAAAGAGCACTGTTGTATTCTTATTCCGGTTGAGGTCTGACACTATCTCCATAATTTCAAGTTGGTGAGCGACATCCAGATTTGAGAGCGGCTCATCAAGCAGGAGGATTGGTGTCTGCTGGGCAATGGCACGGGCGATGTAAGTGCGCTGCAACTCGCCGCCACTTAACTGGAGCAGCATTCTCTCCTTAAGCTCGGAGAGGTGTGTCATGGCAAGCGCCTCTGCAACAATTTCCATATCTGCATCAGACGGAGCCGCCCACCTGCCCTGATAGGGGTTCCTGCCCATCATAACGGTATCGGAAACCGAAAAGTCGAAAACCACATCCTGACGCTGGGGGACGTAAGCAACTTTCTTGGCGAGTGTAGCAAAAGAATACTCATTCAGCGGTGTCCCGTCTATAAAGATGCCGGAAGTCTTATCAAGCAATTTGGCAATGGCTTTCAACAAAGTTGACTTGCCGGCTCCGTTCGGACCTACAATAGCGCAAAATGTCCCTAACGGAAAATGTGCTGACAGATGTGTCAGCACATTTTTGTCATTATAAGCGAAAGAAAAATCTCTTACCTCTATCATCTTTTACAATCCGAGAACGCTTTTCCCCTGATTATAACGGATATCGCGTGGGATTCCAGCACCGTTAATCTTATTCAAATCGTTCTTCAGTTCATCAGTAACCTTACCAAACTCCTCTCTGAAGCTGACAGCAAAATCAAAGTCGCCCTCAGCCTGAGTTTTGAGAATGAGTGAACTCCAGTAGTTAATGGCCTCACGTGATTTTTCAAGATCAATATGATAGGTACCGTCCTCATTGCGGGTGAACGCGCCTTTGTCGGCCATAACATTGTAGCACAAAATATTAGCTTTGCCATGTGATTCAGTCGCACCGAAGCGCACAGAGCGGAGGATACCGGCAATGTAGGTTGTTACAGCCTCAGCTTCTGTAATTTCTGTAATTTCACCTTTTTGAATCAAATCGCAGACGAGGAAAAGTCCGAGAATGTCAGCCTTAGCCTCTTCCCAAGTTGTCTTTTCTGTCTTCATAGCATCATCAACACTGCCCTTGCCGTTAATAGTCTGCTTAACCCCCAAGCCGTGGGCAACTTCGTGGAAAGTAACATTCCAGAAAAAGGCATCGAATTTAACGTCCTGCTGCTGTTCCGGTTCAATAATCATCTGGGCTATAGGAAGCATAATCATATCGAATTTCGCCTTCATGGCGTTGCGGAGCTGGAGGCGGCGCGCGCCTTTCTGAGCCTGCACGCGGTCATCATTGGGCAGATTAATGGCTATGGTCTTGCTCGCGCTGTTGCAATCGCCGGAACAGTAAATCACATCATACACGTTCATGTCAGAAGAAGTACCGGGGACGAAAGTCTTGTATTTGGGGTCGCAAGGGAGCTCTTTCTGGAGGTCGGGAAGCATAGTTACAAATTTTGCCAGTTCGTTGCTGCGCACCACGTCCTTAACCAAGACAAAAGACTCATACGAAGCCTTGGCCTCATACAAGCGGTCATCATAGTTTTCGATAGGCCCTACAACAAAATCCAATTTACTGTCTTTCATATCCATCCAAGCCATATCGCTTGCGAAATAATCGTCTGTTTCAAAAGCTTTCTTTCTTTCAATAAGAAAATTCTTAAGTCCTTCATCTTCAGCAAGTTCAATTGCCTTATCAAGTAATTCGCAAACTTTGGAAAGCTCTTCCTTGTATTCATCCTTATACCACACAGCCTTGAGTTTTCCCTCTTCATCTCTGCGAATTGCAGTATAGAGGCTGTTTTTATCAGGATCGGCAAAAGCCTCAAACTCCTCTTTTGTCATGTCAATAGGATAATATTGGCAGCCGAGCGGTTTTTCGCCATAACCAGGCACAAATGATTTTTCATCATTGAGACGATCCCATGCCCCATAATTTATCATTGCGAAATCTTTGACATACGGGTCAGAGATTGTGTCGAGGTCAGCCTTGTTGCCGAAAGTCTGTTTCCAGAAAAGGTCATCCATAATTTCACCTATTTGGATGAAAATCCCGATAAGCTGTTTTTCGTTATCCGACAATGAGTTAACAAGTTCAGACGTAAGGTCAACTGAAGCATACTCCTCAACTTTGAGTTGGATTTCGCTCTTTTCCTCTTTTGTTTCCACCGGATTGTCAGTTTTCTGTTTGCAGGAGACAGTTACAGCAGCCACCCCCGCCATACAAATAAGAACCATGATTGCTATTCTCTTCATTTTGAACAAAATTTTGATTTATAATATGATTAATATGTCAATTCATTTACGGAGTGCAAAGTTACAAAACATTTCACAAATAAAAGACACGAAAAAAACAACGGGACTATTTTATGTATATGAATTTCATTAAAAAACGAATATCTTTGCAATTCTATTTTCATTATTAAGTGAATTAAAAATTGAATATTATGCGACCATACATCCGGAAAATAAACTATTATGAATGCGACCGCATGGGCATAACGCACCACTCCAATTATATCCGTTTCATGGAAGAGGCACGAATCTGCTATCTTGAACAATTAGGCTACGGATTTGAAAAATTGGAAGCCAAGGGGCTCGTCTCGCCGGTTTTGGGCATCAATATCAGCTACAAACTCCCCACCACTTTCCCCGATACGCTTCAGATAGAGCTTGGAATTGTGCAACTGACTTCGCTGAAAGTTGGGTTCAGCTACACGATGAGCGTAAATGGCAAGACCGTGTGCACAGCGACCAGCACCCACTGTTTCATGAAAGAAGGCCATCCTGTGATAATGGAGCGTGAATTTCCAGACCTATATGAAGCAATGGTGGAACTGAAGCAGCACACGACACATTAAAAACCGCTGTACTAAAATCCGTCTGGAACAAGAATCAATTTCCATTATTCTGATATACGAGCCAATAGGCATTATACAACAGCATATAATCCAACATATTATACTCTCCTATTGATTTAGTGTGCCAAGGGCAGAAAAGCGACATTGAGCACCACGGCGCCAGTGTGCCGACAAGTTCGCCGTCAACACGCCATAATGAGGCTCCCTCTATAGGAGCGGCGTTGAGTATTTCATCATACAACTCACGCGGCAGCATTTTGTCGCCAGAATAACCGTGAAGCAGCAACGCCACCAACGGCAAATGCGGAAACATAACAGGCTGTCCCAAGTCGGGGCGTTTTTCCGACAATTTCTGGCCACAACCGACAAGCCAGTCATAAATATTTTTCCCTCCGCTTCCCCACTCGTTAATGACAGTGGAAAGCACCATTAAAC
>JAGCRI010000137.1 GCA_017964755.1 Bacteroidales bacterium
CGGCTTCGGCGGCACTAACGCTACTCCTATAGTTAAAAATCTTTAGTCTTTAAATAATTGATATTCAATTATTTATAATTATTCTGATAATATGGGAAAATTTATACGGCTTCTTTTTATTTTTTTATTTGCAAGTTGTATAAATGCGTATTCTCAAGACGGCACGATAAAAGGTTTTGTGTATGATGACTCTAACGGCGAGGGGCTCGGCTATTGCATTGTGCAGCTGAAAGGGACGAGTTACGGCGCCGTTACGGAGAAGAGTGGCGGTTTCATTATCAGCAAGATCCCCAAAGGCGACTATGTGCTGACAGTTACTTTTTTCGGCTACGACACTTTGAGCGAGCCAGTGAAGATTGAGGGCGGGGTTATTTCAAAGCGGTATCAGCTAAAGCCTTCAAAAATATCTTTGGATGCGGTGCAGGTGACGGCGGCGGAGCAGCGCGTAATCACCGAAACACGAACATCGGTGATTTCCATTACCCCAAAGGAGATGAAGAAGATGCCTGCTATCGGCGGCCAACCTGACTTCGCTCAATATTTGCAGGTGCTGCCAGGTATTGTCTCCACCGGCGACCAGGGCGGGCAGCTTTATATCAGAGGCGGTACACCAATCCAAAATATGGTCTTACTTGATGGGATGCTTGTATCAAACCCGTTCCACTCTATCGGCTTTTTCTCTGTCTTTGACAGTGATATTATTAGTGACGCGGATGTCTATACGGGCGGCTTCGGAGCAGAGTTCGGCGGTAGAATCTCTTCCGTGATGGATATTCACACTAAAGACGGAAACAGGAAACGCACATCAGGCAAAATTGATATTTCAACTGTCGCTTCAAAGTTTTTTATAGAAGGTCCTATCGTGAAACTGAAGGAGAACAGAAAAGTGTCGTTGAGTTATCTTCTATCATTCAAAGGCTCTTATCTGCAGCAGTCCTCAAAGTGGTTTTACAAGTACGTTGGCGAGGAGGGACTTCCATACAATTTCTTTGATTTTTACGGAAAATTGTCGTTGGCTTCGACTAACGGCAGCAAACTCAATATTTTCGGCTTCAATTTTGATGACAAGGTAGATTACAGGGACATAGCGACTTACAAATGGAAAAACTACGGTGTGGGGACAAATTTCCTGCTCTCGCTCGGCAAAGTCCCGATTAATATTGAGGGGACGATTGCATATTCGAATTATGGCATAAAACTTGATGACAAACTGAAGGATGGAGTTGACAGCAGCACGCTCAGCGGTTTCACTGCCGATATTAATTTCTCATATTATTTCGGAAAGAGTGTGTTTAAAATTGGGGCAGCGCTCATCGGATACAGAACCACATACTCGTTTTTCCCGACACCATACAACAAAATATTTACATCAGACAACACTTCTGACATAGGTATTTATCTGAAATACAAATACAATTATCGCAATAAATTGCTGATAGAGCCGAGCTTCAGACTCCAATACTATGCTTCGATGGGCGTGGCATATCCCGAACCGCGGTTATCTATAAAATACAATATCACCCAGAAAATCAGGCTTAAGTTTGCAGCAGGCTTATATTCACAGAATTATGTCGCCGCCACTTCCGACCGTGATGTGGTGAATCTGTTTTACGGTTTTCTGTCAAGTCCTTCTGATCTGCCTAAAACATTTGATGGCGAGACTGTTAAAAATAATTTGCAAAAAGCGCAACATATTGTTTTCGGTTTTGAAATTGACCTTATTCCGTACACTACAATTAATATTGAAGGATATTTCAAGAATTTCTCATTGCTTACTTCTTTGAACAGATATAAGATTTATGATGACAATGAGGTATATGCAAGCAAGCCGGAAATGCTTCGCAAAGACTACATTTTTGAGAAGGGGCGTGCTTACGGCGGCGACTTCACTGCCAAGTTCGAGTATAAGGGCTTTTATCTCTGGTTCGTCTATTCTCTCGGCTGGGTCACCCGTTTCGACGGTGTTGTGAACTATTCGCCGCACTTCGATCGCCGGCACAACATAAACCTTGTGGCTTCGTATGCGTGCGGCAAGCGCAAATCATGGCAGTTCGACCTCCGCTGGAATTTCGGCTCAGGATTCCCATATACTCAGAATCAGGGCTACTATCCGCAGTACATTCCTTCTGATGGCATCGGTGACGACTACGTCTCCGCAAACGAGAACATCTCATTCTTCCTCGCCGATTTGAATGCGGCGCGCCTGCCTTCGTATCACCGCCTTGACCTTAACATCAAAAAGAAGTTCTTTATCGGCGAGCATAATGTCATAGAGTTGAATGTCGGGGCAACTAACCTGTACAATCAGAAGAATATCTTCTACGTCAACCGTATCAGCAACGCTATAATTTACCAGTTGCCGATTCTCTATAGTTTCGGTTTGAACTGGTCGTTCTGAAAAATACGGAAATGTTTTTTAGGGTGATTAATCCGTATCTGAAGAAAGATTTCTTACTAAATTCTACCTTTAGGCGGTTGAATGATAATTTGTCGGCTTCAGCAAAAATTTATTTTATCGCCTCAATATAGAAGCTGAATGGTCGGAAACCATCGTTACAGCTTATCATTGCACTCATCGGGTTTCGCATCCAGCCATCATAAAAATTGCCACATCCTTTAGCTAATGACTCAACGAAAGGTTTCATGGATTCCCACGCGGCGGCGCACAGACCTTCTGGACATTGGCAGTCAACTGAAATCCATTCTTGCCCTTCTGTCACATCACAGGCATGCTCGATAGGGTTTTCATATTTTGCCATCAGGTCAGAATAGATTGTCTGACGAATAGCCGTAATGCGTACTTTATTCATAATTACAAAGATTTACCAAGTGCAAAAATAGCAAAAACCTTCCTTCCCCAACCATAAAATTCGAATATTTTGTGTATGTTTGCAATCTATAAATTAGCATTACAGATAAGATTAAGAATTATGAATAAGATCCTATGTTTTTCGGCTTTTATTGCGGCTGCAATGTTTTTTGCCTCATGCAACAAGGATTGTATATGCCGTTATTACAACAGCAACAATGCGGTAATCAACACGGAAGTTTATGATGCCGATGAGGTGTCGAACTCGGAGTGTGCAGATATGGATGGTGGCACTGATGTTACAACTGAGGTCGGAGACGATATGCAAGTGGCATCTCATGTAAGTTGCTCTGCATCATGGTAGAAGATGATTTCACTTCGGCATTGAACGTAATGCCTGGCATTGAACAGCCTGTTTCTGTTAACCCTTATCTGAAGACAAGACCGCGCCAGCAGAAACGCCAATTGTCTATAGATGAATATGTTAATGGGATACTTGCAGGCGACAGGGTGGTGCTGAGCCGCGCCATCACATTAGTTGAAAGTGTTAATCCGGAACATTTCGATATGGCCCAGACCATAATCGAGAAATGTCTTCCACATTCGGGCAATTCGGTCAGAGTGGGTATTACCGGCGTGCCTGGAGTGGGAAAGAGTACCTTTATTGAGAGTTTCGGGAAATTTTTGACAGCCAGAGGAAAACGGCTCGCCGTGCTTGCAATCGACCCCAGCAGCGAGCGTTCCAAAGGCAGCATCCTCGGCGACAAGACGCGCATGGAGGAACTCTCTACAGACGAAAATGCCTTTATCCGCCCTTCGCCTTCGGGGCTGACTCTTGGTGGCGTGGCGCGAAAGACACGCGAGACCTCAATCCTTTGCGAGGCGGCCGGCTTCGATGTCATCATTATTGAAACGGTCGGGGTGGGGCAGTCCGAAACGGTCGTCAAGTCAATGGTCGATTTTTTCCTGCTTCTGATGATTTCCGGTGCGGGTGATGAACTGCAGGGCATAAAACGCGGGATTATGGAAATGGCGGATGCGATTGTCATTACAAAAGCTGACGGTGACAATCTCACCCGTGCTGAACTTGCAGCAACACAATATCGCTCTGCGCTCAAGCTTTTTCCGAAAAATGAAAACGGCTGGACGGCTCCGGTTGATGTCTGTTCCGCTCTTGAAAGGAAAAATATCGATACAGTTTGGAATTTCATTGAAGATTTTGTGCAGCAGACAAAATCAAACGGTTGGTTCTCTTCAAACCGCAATGAGCAGTCCATCAGGATCTTCTACGAGTGGATAGAGAGTTCTTTGCGCACGCGCTTTTTTGCTGCGGCAGACGTGAAAGCAACTGTCGAGCGGCTTCTGCCTTTAGTCAGAAATGGCCTTCTCTCGCCGTATCAAGCTGCCACAGAGGTGCTTAACTGCTATTGAAGCTATGTTTAAATAATATTTGTGTGAATAAAATTTGTAATGAAAAAAATAATATCAGCAATATTGCTTCTTGCCTCTTTGGGGGTGACATTTCCTCAGACTGTAACACTCACCTTTACAGGCCGCGATGCAGTTAATAATTATGTACAATTAGACAGTGTTTCTGTCGTCAACATGACACGCAGTTGGCAGGAAATTTTGTATTGGCCGGATACCGTGTTGAAAATGCAGGTCAGTGTTGGGATAGATGATAACGATGGCCCGTATCATGGCGAGTCCATGCAATTGTTCCAAAATAATCCGAATCCGTTCAATGGTGGCACGGACGTAACCCTGTACGTTGCGGATGCGGGTGCGGTGGCGTTGGAATTGACGGATGTGAATGGGCGTTTTGTAGAGACGTGGCATGCCACGTCTCTACAAAACGGCTGCCACAAATTTCGCATCACCATCGCCAATGCCGGCATATACGCCCTGACTGCCCGCCAAAACGGGAAATCATCGTCAATAAAAATGGTGAACAACGGTGGGGGCAAAGGAAACGGTATTGAATATATGGGAACCGTTGCGGCGACGCGCCATGGCACGTCGCTACAAAATGGCAAAACCGCCAAATCTCCCAAATTGGCAACTACCTATCCGTTCAAATTCGGCGACCTGATGGAATATGTTGGTTACGCTACCATTAATGACAATGTGGAAAACAGCCAAAGCATAACCCAATCACAGAATGATTCCCAAACGTTTACGCTACAATTTGAAGCGATTAAACATGGTGTTCCTTGTCCCGGCATACCTACAATTACAGATGTTGACAGTAACACATACAACACTGTTCAGATTGGCAACCAGTGTTGGATGAGAGAGAATTTGAGAACGACAAAATACGCCGATGGCACTGACATATTGCAAGGTCCCGATAACAGTACGTCCACTACCATTGCTTATTGGTATTATCCTAATGGCAGTTCCGATAACAAGCCAACCTATGGACTGATATACAATTGGAAAGCTGTTATGAGAAATTCAGCTTCAAGCAACAGCAATCCGAGTGGGGTTCAAGGCATTTGTCCTACTGGCTGGCACTTGCCGAGCGATGCTGAGTGGACGCAGTTAACGGACTTTGTGAGCAGTCAAAGCATATATTGTTGCGGAACAAGCACAGCTTATATAGCTAAAGCTCTTGCCTCTACTACCGGTTGGCAGCAAGATGTTGGAAGCGGTTGTACTATCGGGAACGACTTAAACAAAAATAACGCTACCGGATTCAGTGCTTTGCCCGCTGGCTTCTATCACGATGATTACATGATTTTCCGCGCCCATGCCTATTTGTGGAGTTCAACCTCCGATGGTGGTTTGTGGATTATACGTGAACTGTATTACAACGACGCTAATATATATAAGTTCACGTATAATAAGGGATATGCTTATTCCGTCCGTTGCCTGAAAGATTGATGTAAATGAAAATATTTTTTTACCTTTGTCGTTAATATGTTTGTTTTTTAACTGAAATCAACTATGGAAATATCATTAACAGCGATTTATATCTCATTGGCGGTCATGCTCATTGGCTTCTATGTCGGGCTTTGGACGGTTTTCAAGAAGGCCGGTCGTGCTCCGTGGCACGCCCTCATCCCGTTGTACAACATTTGGGCTTGGCTGCGCGTTATCGGGCGCCCATGGTGGTGGCTGCTCCTTTTCCTGATGCCCGCCATCGCCGTTTTTATGTTTTTCCTCATGATTTGGAAGACAATACGCCTTTTCGGCAAGACAAGCTATCTTCCATTGATTTTAGGCACGGCTTTCTTTTTTGTCTATCTTCCTTACCTTGGTATTTCCGAAAAGGAGGTTTTCACACCATATAGCCAGCTGCCGAAATTCAAGAAGAGTTCCGCTCGCGAATGGGGCGATGCCATTATTTTTGCTGTCGCCGCCGCATACCTGATTCGCACTTTCATGGTCGAATTTTATGCTATACCGACTTCTTCAATGGAAAGCTCACTTATGGTCGGCGACTATTTGGCGGTCGGCAAGATGGATTATTGGGCGCGGCTGCCGATGACGCCAATTGCGGTCCCGTTTGTCCACCATACAATACCGGGTACCAAGATGGTGAAATCGTATGTGGAATGGATTAAATTCCCGTATCTCAAAGCCCATGCATTCCGCCAGATAGAACGCGGTGATGTTGTCGTTTTCAACTATCCTGATGGGGATACGGTCGCCATTGAACGTCAGAATGAAAGTTATTATGCCATTGTCCGCGAGTTCGAGACACTTTTCAATCCGGAGGCAGCGGAGCCCGAACGCTATCAGGTGCTCGCCCGCTATGGACAGAACTTTGTGATGAATATGCAGGCTAAATATCCTGGCAAATATTATCAGGGGAAGGGACGCGATGTCGTTAAAAAAGAGTATCATGTTGTGGCTCGGCCGGTTGATAAGCGCGAAAACTATGTGAAACGCTGTGTGGCTGTTGCAGGTGATAAACTGCAAATTATTGATGGCCAGCTTTATATAAATGACAAGCCAGCAGATAACCCTACAAGGATGCAGTTCTCTTATCTTGTCTCCGACCCGTTGCATGTCGGGCTTACTTCAAAAAAACGAAAGGAACTTGATATTAATGAGGAGGATTGCTACCAGCTCGGCGACGGCAAAAGCATTTATATGCTGAACAACTCGCAGGTTGAGCGTATAGAAAAATTGGGAATGGAGGTCGTGAAGCGTGTTGAGGAGGCGGGTGAATATAGTAGCGACATATTCCCACACGATGCACGCTATGCATGGAACAAGGATAATTTCGGACCTTTCACCATTCCTGCAAAAGGTGTTACTGTCCCGATAAATGATTCTACTATAGTCCTTTATGATAAGATAATTGAGAATTATGAGTTGAATACTGTGGAGAAAAAAGATGGAAAGATATATATTAATGGCGTTGAATCGGATAGCTATACTTTCAAGATGGACTATTATTTCATGATGGGCGACAACCGCCACAACTCTGCCGACTCCCGCTTCTGGGGCGTGGTGCCCGAAAATCATGTGGTGGGCAAGGCTCTCTTTGTCTGGCTTTCTATCGACAAATTCAAAGAGTTTGGTGAAAATAAAATCCGTTTTGACAGGATGTTTAAGTCCATTGGTAAAAAGTAATTGTCAATAAATTGATTATGAAAATATTACGTCTTTTCACATATATTTTGCCGCTATTTGTTCTCATCTCCTCATGCTCAAGAACAAAAACAGAATATTATCCTGACGGTACTGTGAAGTCTGTTATCCATTACAAAGGCGGAAAAGAGAACGGCTTGATGACATACTATCGTTCTGATGGCGGCAAAGCTCTTGAAGTGATGATGAAAGACGGAAAGAAGGATGGTAAGCTCACGCGCTGGTACCTGAACGGTGCAATTGAGGACATCTCATATTATAAAAATGACTCTTTACACGGTCCACAATCTTTGTATGATATGCAGGGACACCCCACTTTATACATAGAATATTCGAACGGAAAGAAAAACGGAGCCTATAGGTCGTGGCATCAGAATGAAATGGTCAAAGAGGAGGGCGGTTTCAAGAATGATTTGTATGACGGCGATTGGGAGTATTACGATAATCGCGGCGTTCTCGTCGGTGAGGCGCATTTCTCCGCAGGGGCGGGCGAACAGACTGCCTACGACTCTTTCGGCAACCTGCTTCGTGTTACAACATATTCCCACAACCTTAAAAATGGTGCTGAGAAATATTATAACGGGGCAGGGGAGGTTGTGAAAACCATAACTTATAAGGATGATAGGATAGTTTCAATTGACACTCTTTCAATAGATTAAAATGAAATTTTTGGCACGACTGCTTCTTTTTGTCTTTTTGTCGGTAACCGTTTCAGGCTTGTTTGCCCAAAACCAGTCAAAGAAGGTGAAGTTTCGTGCCGACAGACTCGATTATGACGAGATGCTGCTGCCTGGTGTTGACCGTTTTATCGGCAATGTGGTCTTCACTCATGGTGAGATTGTGGGCTATTGCGACAGCGCCTATTTCTACCAGTCACAGAATTATGTGGAGGGCTTCGGAAAAAGAATACGTATTCATATTAATGATTCGGTTACTTTGTATGGACAATATATGACTTACGATGGGGATGCCAAGATCACTACGATTTCGCGTGAGGTGGTGCTGCAGGATGCTAATTCCGCCCTCTATACTGACAGCCTTACATACCTTATTGATAAAGAGCATGCTTACTATCTTTCTGGTGGCAGGATGGTTAGCGAGGATAACGTGCTTACCAGCCGTATAGGCAATTATTATACTGCAATTGATAAAATTGTCTTGAAGGATAGCGTGAAACTTGTGAACAACAGTTATAAGATGGATTGCGATTCGTTGGAATATAATACTCAGACAGAGATAGTTACATTTATTTCACGCACCCATCTGCTTTCAGATGAAAACACTATTTATACGAATGCCGGCTGGTATGACACCCACTTTGATGTTGCGCAACTCATTGACAGTGTCGAGCTTTTTAATAATACTCAGCACCTTACCGGCGATTCGGTATATTATGACAAGAACATCAGATTCGGGGTGGGACGCAGCAATATCAAATTGGTTGATACTGAAAAAGATTACGTCCTGACCGGCAATTATGTGGAGCATTACGAAACAGGCGGCTTTTCTACGGCTACCGACAGCGCAATGATCATTATCATTGACGGGGAGGATTCTCTGTATATGCACGCCGATACGCTTAAAATGCTGTTCGATTCGCTTCAGGAGCCACAGCTTATGCTCGCTTTCAACAAAGTGAAGTTCTTCCGTGAGGATATGCAGGGTGCGTGCGACTCTTTGGCATTCCATTTCCCTGATTCCGTGATGATTATGTATTATAATCCCGTCTTATGGTCGGCCGAAAACCAGCTCACTGCCGACACAATAATGTTTGCTATGATAGATTCAAACAATATTGAAGTCTATCTTCTTAAAGCCGGCTTTATAGTCTCCTCGGTGTTTGAAGCTACTGAATTTAATCAGGTTAAAGGTGTTAATATTACTGGATATATTGTAAATAAAGAACTTACAAGAGTTGATGTCACGGGTAATGCCGAGTGCCTGTATTATATTCAAGAGGAGGACAGCACTCTTATTGGTGTCAATTCTTCTGCAACAAGTGAAATGCGTATCGAGCTGAAAGACAATGAAGTCTCTTCAATTTCGTTTTACAATGATCCGGACGGCACTATTTCTCCTGATGAAATTGTTGATGACAAGGACAGACGGCTTAAGGATTTCAGATGGCTTATCAAATACAGGGCTCTCAAGCCTGAAGATATTTTTGTGAATCCAATAGAGAGAATAAAGGATTGATTATCAATTGATTAATCTTATTATTTTTAAAATTTGCAATAAGTGTTGTTGTTTTGAAAAATATTTTATAAATTTGCAGGTTGTAATTTTACGCTCAGATGAAAAAACGCTGGATTATTAATAAACTTCCCGAACAAAGCGAAATAATTCGCCTGAGCGAACTTTTGAAGATTGAGAAGCCGTTGGCGGCGTTGTTGCTCAGCCGCGGCATTTCCACTGCCGAACAGGCTGATGAGTTCTTTAATCCCGACATCAGCAAGTTGCATGACCCGTTCCTTATGAAGAATATGGATAAGGCTGTTGACAGACTTTCAAAAGCCATTATTGACAATGAGAAAATATTGGTTTATGGCGATTATGATGTTGACGGCACTTCGGCAGTATCGTTGGTCTATTCTTTCCTTAGTGAGGTTATTGGCAAAGATTATAAGAATTACATAGAATATTATATCCCCGACAGATATGCTGAAGGTTATGGGGTTTCGACAAACGGTGTGGAATATTGCCGCGACAACGGTTTCACGCTGCTTATAACCCTCGACTGCGGAATCAAGGCCAACGACATGGTTGACCTCGCAAACAGTTACGGCATAGATGTCATTATCTGCGACCATCACCTTGCTGATGAGCAGCTTCCTGCTGCGGTTGCCATTTTGGATCCCAAAGTTAACGACTGCCCGTATCCCTACAAGGAACTTTCGGGGTGCGGTGTCGGTTTCAAGCTGATTCAGGGCTACTGCAAGAAGTTTGGCTTGCCAGACCAGCTCTGGCTGTCGAAAATCGACCTTGTCGCAATAAGCATAGCTTCTGATATTGTGGCCATAACGGGCGAAAACCGCATTTTGGCATTTTTTGGACTGATAATAATTAACCGCTTCCCGCGTCCGGGCATCAAGTCTATAATCGAACAGTCCAATATCAAGGTGCATTATCCGCCAAAGGAAGACACCATCTTCAGCCGCGTGATTTCAATTTCCGATTTGGTGTTTTATGTGGGGCCGCGCATAAATGCGGCAGGACGCATGAAAACCGGCAGGGAATCCGTCCGCCTGCTTATCTGCGATGACGAGGACAAGTCTAATGACATCGGGAAAAATATCAATACCCAGAACGATGTCCGCCGCGACCTTGACCAGAAAGCGACCCACGAAGCCATTGTGATGGTGCAGGATTCTCACGAGTATCAGAACAGAAAGAGCATTGTAGTATATAACCCCAACTGGAACAAGGGTATCATCGGTATTGTGGCTTCCCGCCTTGTGGAGAAGTTCTACCGCCCCACAATAGTTATGACGCGCTCATCTGACGGACTCATCACGGGTTCGGCACGCTCCATAAAAGAGTTCAATATATATGATGGGATTAACGACTGCGCTGATCTTTTGGAGCATTTCGGCGGACACAAATATGCAGCAGGGCTGTCGCTCAAGGAGGAGAACTTGGAACTTTTCATCCAACGTTTCGAAGAGTATGTGAGCGAGCACCTCAATGCCGAGTCGTTTATTCCGGAAATCAATGTTGATATGGAGCTCGACTTGTCGGAGATAACGACAGACTTTGTGAAGAATTTGAAACGGTTCGCCCCGTTCGGCCCCGGCAACCTTGCGCCGGTGTTCCTCTCAAAGAATGTTGTGGAAGAGGGCATGGGGAAGATAGTAGGGGAGAAACATATAAAAATGCGTGTCCTGTACCGCAACCGCGCTTCACAGCCGATTGATGCAATAGCCTTCAACCTTAAGGAATATTTTGAGGACATCGCTGCAAAAAAAGACTTTGACATCCTCTATCATGTGGAGGAGAACACATGGAACAACAGTACCACTCTCCAGCTGAATGTCAAGGATATAAGAATCTCTAAAGAACAAGCCAATATAGATTGAAAATTTTGCCATTAAAAACTTAAAAAACATATTATGATGAAAAAACTTTTTTTATTTGCCTTTTGTGTTTGTGTGATTTTTTCTGCAAACGCACAGTTTAACAATTTGAAAAATGCTGCTAAGAATGCGGTTAAAACCGAAACTAAGAAGGCAGTTAACGAAGCCGCTGACAAAGCGAAAAACGATATGAAGAATGATTCGAAAAACAATGCGAAACCCAACTCGAATAACAATTCGGGAAAGTCATCGAAAAGTTCTTCAAAAGGCCAGACCTACTACGTGAGCGGCACCACAGGAAGCAACCGTAACGACGGAAGCAAGGATGCTCCGCTAAAAAACATCCAGAAGGCTCTTGATATTGCCGAAGCCGGTTCTACTATTCTTGTCGCTGAAGGTAACTACTACGGACTCCTCAACAGCGGTAACATCGTTATTACAAAACCGGTTAGCATTATTGGTGGTTACAGCAGCGATTTTAAAACACGTAATGTGTTGAAATATAAGACTATGGTACAGCCGACTTGTGCTTCAAACGGTTCAGCGAGCGGCAATGGTACTATTCAGATTAAGGCTGTGGTCGCCCCGGGTGAGACAGTTCTTATTGACGGTCTTATTATGGATAGAGGCAATTCAATTGCATATAACCCCAAAGGTGAAGGTCAGCCAAAAGGTGTTGCAAGTGCGAGAATGCAGCCAATAGGCACAGCAGGTGTCGGTGGCGCAGACCTTAAAGAAGAGTGCCATACAACCGAGACAGCTATGATTTTCCTGGCCGGTGATCACGGTGTGATTAACAATGTGAATGTGGTCGTCAAAAACTGCGCCTTCATCAACTGCCCTAACTACGGAGTTGTTGGAATGCTCAGAGGCGGCTCACTTACCATTGACAACTGCATATTCGTCAATGTCCGTATGGCTACCCTCGATGTGCGCGGAGCCGACAAGAGCAGTATCGTGCCTATCACATTTGAAAACAATACTGTAATGTTTGTCTGGACACGTCTGAAAGACCTCGGCGATATGGGTTACGGCTATCGTATGATTCCTGGTACTTCAAATACCTTGCGTAACAATATTTTCGGTTGCGCTGTTTTCGCAGGCATCGACAGAACACATGTTGACAGCGACAAAAACCTTGAGGCAAAACGCGTGGAAGTTGTTGAGAACA
>JAGCRI010000014.1 GCA_017964755.1 Bacteroidales bacterium
AAAAGTGTATTTTTGCCGATGAGAAAAAACAGATTGACTTTTCAAATAGAAGGGGCTGCCTCTTCATAGAAAAGGAATTATATTCAAAACGAAAATAACTGTCCAAAGGATGGGGGACACTATAGTATATGAATAAAAGGAATAGGTGTTTTTACATTATTTGCTCATCGGTTATTTTTTTTATGATGTGTATGGGCGTGGACACGTGCTTGAAAAATTATAAAATTTTTCAGAAAATTGATAACGAATTGTATTACTATGGTTTTAACAGTTTGGACAAATATGATTATATAGCTCAATGTCTTCGTCCTATTGGCAGAATAAATGCTCATTTATATGGGGTTGACTATCCTTTCTGGGGCTTTTTCATAATAGACGATATGCAATTTTTCTTGTACAAAGGCAAGAAAAGCGGGACTGTCACGGTTGATTCTATTTGCGCATATGGTTTCAACGACCACGTACTAGTAACAGAAGTAATAAGCGACCAAGGAATAAGGTATTATGATATTGCTGACTTTAATGATTTTCATAATTCAACTGAGATACAGATAGATACAAGCTGTATCACTAATCCCATAACGTATTTTAACTTGGATAGATGGATTTATGATGTGAACAATCCGCCGCAAAGTCTGTGCGAAATGTCGGATTTTTGTATCAAAATATTTTTCATGATTGTGCTGAGTGAAATTCTACTAATTACTTTATTCATTATGTTTGTTATTTCTATGATAAAAAGTTATCGCCACCACTAATATTTCCCTTTTCGCCTATGCCTCAACTCTTTACTATTTCCTACCCCGCGGCACGGTACTACAACTCCGACCTCTCCATTTGGATAAGCGTTGATCCGTTGGTTGACAAGTACCCGAATTTGTCTCCTTATACTTATTGTGCGGGGAATCCGGTGAGGTTGGCATGGATTTAAAGTGTATTATTATGTGCAAGGGGAACTTAATCATAATTAAAAGGATCCATTTTATAATCCTCATAGCGGCTATTCTAATATGCGCGTGCGGATGGCTCTTTGGGGTTCTGGATTTGGGAGACGGTTTTTATGTTTTGGAAGGAGATGCTTCCAAGGACAGAATCATTATTTATAATAATCAAGACAAGAGGGCGGCTAATATAGCAAGCGGAGAAATCATGATCCCGTCTTATGACTATTGGAGGTCAGATTCTATGGATTGTTCCTATGTACGTGATGTTACGTACAATTCACGATGGATTCTGGCTACAGTGTTGCATAAAGATACCCTGACATATTGGATTTTGGACAAAGAAAAGCCCTTGCAGGAATGTGTAGTGGGACCGCTAACAAAGAAAGAGTATTATTATATGCTTCATAATTCTGGAATTGCTGAAAATAGGGGGTGGCATAGAATCCAATCAAAATGACAATAAAACGCTTATAAACACACCAAATCATAAATGCGACAGAATAGACCATACGAATTTTTCTTCCCCGCGGCACGATGCAATTATTTTAAATGAGTTTACCATATACCCAAAGTAAACTAAAAATGAAAAGATTATTTTTTTGCATTTTATTGATATTACCCAATTTTCTTCTTTGTGGTCAAAGTGAAATGAAAGCAAAGATATTTTATCCTAAATCATTACAATTGGAAGAAATATTCTATGATTTTATAGAAGAGGAAAAAGGGTATCCATACTATGGTGATTCCATAACATATCAATTATCTATAATTATCCATGATAGCACCTATTTATGCGAGTTCCGTGCAGGAATATCACATTTCAGCAATGATAGCATCTTTACAGACTACGAGTATATGATTCAAAGCCCACAACAATATATTTTGCTTAATAACAGATTAGTGCAAGTATATGTTTATAATGACGGAAATTTGTCACCACACATACCATTTATCAGAAGTTCTAATGATTACTGCACGGTCATAGGGTACGTCTCCAACAATCAATTTGACGAAATAATCGATGATTCCATCATACCTGCAATATGGGAATTCTCATACAATAATGAGAAATTCCATATAATTAACAAGTACAAACCAATATATTGAATCCGGCCACGCCTTTCAACACAAAAATTGAACTTTTGAAAAAGCAGTTCAATAATTTTCAACTGCTGTTTTTATGCAGATCCCGCTTGAACAATCTTCTGTCAGAGGAGAAAATCAGAAGTCGCCTTAATATTGATTTCGGCAGAAAGTTTTGGTTAAGGTTTTTTTGTATCTTTGCCGATATTTTGGAATAAACAAATCCTCTTTTTTTCAAAAAGATATGGAAGAATTAAAACAAAGGATACTTCGTGATGGCAGAGCTAAAGCGGAGGGCAACATTGTGCAGGTGAGCAGTTTCCTGAACCATCAGCTTGACCCGCAACTGATGATGCATTGCGCCGAAGAGTTCGCGCGCATCTTTAAAGACAAAGGCGTCAACAAAATTGTGACTATCGAAGCTTCTGGCATTGCGCCGGCTATCATGACTGGCTATCTGATGAAACTGCCGGTAGTCTTTATCAAAAAGAAAATAGCCAGTAATCTGGATGAGACTTGGCAATCATGGGTGTGGTCGTTCACACGCAGTGACAATACCACAGTCTGCATCGACCGCCGTTTCCTGACTGCGGACGACAGAATATTGTTTATTGACGATTTTCTTGCTGATGGCCATGCTTCGGGTAGCGTCATTCACTTATGCCGACAATCAGGAGCGCAGATTGTGGCCATGGGCTTTCTGGTGGAAAAAGGCTTTGCCACAGGCGGACAGTTCCTCCGCGACCATAACATATATTACCATGCGCTTGCCACCATCAAGCGTATCAAAGAAGACAATAGCATCGAATTGGCATAATTGCTATAATGCCCCCAAAATTTCGGTCAGCAGGTTAACTCAAAAACATTAGTTTTGTTGTATGAAAGTTTTATTGTGAAATTTCCGGCTTCCCATTAGGCAAAACTACAACGTCTCCACGAAATTCCCCGTTACCGCAGCAATGTTACATTCCCTTTCTTGAAGAACTTTTTGTAACCCAAACATTGCACTTCCAAATAATAATCGTAAACGCCTGTGCTGCAATCTTTTCCTTTGAATGTGCCGTCCCAGCCGCTGTTAATGTCAGTGGTTTCAAACAGCAGTTCGCCCCAGCGGTTATATATTCTGAATATGAATGTGTCGATAAAATCTCCGCGCACATACAGAATGTCATTTTTCCCATCATGATTTGGTGAGAAGGCGTTGGGGACAAAAATATAAGGCTCTTCACACAAAACTTCAATCACATAGACAAATACGCTATCGCTTTTTTTGCAGCCATATTGGTCGCTGACAGTAACGATATATGTTGTTGGTGTCACGGGGTTGGCGGAGGCGTTGGCAGAGTTGGCGTTTGTTACCTGCCCCGCTGGCTGCCAGTGATATGTGAAATCCGGCCATTCTGTGGCGTGCAAGTCAATGTGGTCGCCGTCATACACGGTGTCGGCACTCGCCCATGCCGAAACTTCGCCAGGAAACAGAGAAGAGTCTTTTATGGAAAAAGCGACTGTTACTTCGCAGTTTCGCATATCTGTTATTTTTACGGAATAATCGCCCACACAAAGATTGTCTTGGGTCTGCTGATAAGAGTTGTCGCCCCAATGGTAATGGTATGGGGCATTGCCACCCTCGGCATGTATATATGCGATTGCATTGCAAACTTCTGGGCACGGGGGAGACGAGACGGTTACACCTGCGATAAGCGGATCAGGTTGTGATAGAACAACACTGGTGTCGTGAACGCAGCCATTGGCATCTATAACCGTAATGCTGTAATTCCCGGCGGCAAGACCTTCTGCTATGCCGCTGCAGCTGTCGCCGTTCACAGCAAACTTGTATGGAGGCGTTCCCCCCATGGCCGTCAGTGTCAGTACACCGTCAGTGTCGCCGTTGCATGCAGGAGCCTGTGAAAATACATTTGCGAAGGCGAGCTCCGGAATTTCAGAAACCGGAATATACAGGTCGTAGCGGCATCCTGAAGCAACTTCTATATGAGCGTGATAGACTCCGGCACATAAGCTGTCTATGTAATCCTCTGTTTCCCCATTATCCCATGCTAAAGAATAGTTGTCGCCATGAAAATCGAGCTCCAAGCCAATGGCGGCGTCACAGCCGTGCGGGCAGTGCAATGAATCTGTCGTGGCATTGACGGAATTGCCTGAATTGTCTTCAAGGGAGAATGATTCGGTGAGGCTGCAGCCGTTCCCGTCAACCACATTCACCGAATAGATGCCGGCGCAGAGCTGTGTGGCGATACTGTCGTTTTGTCCGTGAAGCCAGATATAGTGCAGCGTTCCTGTCCCTCCCGCCGCCGACACTGCCAACGCGCCGTCGCAAATCTGGTCGCACTCAACGGGTGAGGAACTGACTAAGTTGACGGTGATTTGCTGCGGCTGTGAAATATTGAACGTGTCGAGGGTGCGGCAGCCTGATGCGTCTGTTATTATCACAGAGTAAGAGCCTGCAGACAGATTGTTCATTTGAGCCACAGCGGAACCGTTAGACCAATTGTAAAAGTATGGTGCCGTACCGCCAGACGGCGTTATGGATATTGCCCCGTCGCTGCCGCCGAAGCACGACACGGCCTTTATCTGTTCCTGTGAGTCCAGTTTCTTTATGACAACGTCAACTTGAGCGGTGCGGGTGCAGCCATATTCGTCAGTTACAGTTACTGTATATGTTTCCCCCGAAAATGTCCGCACAACAGGTGAAGCCACTTGCGAGCTGCCGACTATTGAAGATGTTGGAAGCCATTGGTAAGAATAAGTTCCTGAAGGGGAAACATTCACAGAGATTGTGGCGGTGTCGCCGTAGCAGACAACGTAAGGTTGCGGCGGTGTCACTGAGAACGGTTTTACTGCTACAAGAATACTGTCCCACGCCTCGCAGAAGTCGTTTGTGACTTTTACATAATACATTGTGGATTGGTTAGTTACAGCATTATAAGAGGCTTGCGAAGTGTTTGGATTGATATTTTGTGTGAAAGGGGGGCTGTTATACCAATAGTAATTTTTGCCGTTTCCTGAAACAGAAGGTGTGAGGGTAACCGGTTCGCCAGCGCAGGCGTGCAGCGTGTCGGGAAGCGAGACGGCAAGGTTTTCGACATAAACGGTTTGTGCGAGGGTGTCGATGCAAATACCGTTTGAGATGTAAAGATAATAGGTTGTGGTGGCATTGGGTGTCGCGACAGGATTTGAAATAGCAGGATTGCTGAGGGCGGAAGAAGGCGTCCACTGGTAGGAGACACCTTCACCGCCCGGCGGAATGCCGATTTGGACGAAGCCGCCGTTGCAGATAGTGGCTGAACTTAGAGTTGTATTAGAATTGGCTAAAACCACGAGCTGTTTTGTCGCCGTGTCCGAAAAATTGCAACTGCCGTAATCCTGAACCACTAACTTAATGGTGTAAATCCCTGATTGGGAATAGTGATGAGTAGGGAACTGCAGGGTTGAAGAGGTGCCGTCCCCAAAGTCCCAATAGTAGTTTGTGTTCTGGCTGATGCTTTGGGATGTGTTGTTGAAAGCAAGGTCTATAGGGGCGCAGACCGTGTTGGGAATATTAAAATCGGCTATTACTGCAGGTAAGTTGAAGTCGAACTTTATGACTCCGATATTGCAGTTTGAACTGCCGTTATCCTCAGACCATGCCCCGGTCGTGGTCGGGAAGTCATCGTAGCCGCCGCACCCTGCGCACACTGCCTGATATATCCGCCCCTTGTTGTCGAAGCGGCTTGTGCCGCCGTCAACGTGCTCGCGGGCGTTGGGGCTGCCGAAGTATGAGGCGTAAACCAGTGAAGAGGCGTCATCGCTGATACATATAAAATAGTAGTCGTTGTTGTCTGTCGTGTTCTGGAAAGCGTCTGCGGTCAGAGGCAGTCCTGCAGTGCCGCCGAGGCCGCTGTTGGTTACAGGGCTTCCCCAGCCGGACATATATATGTTATTGCAAAGGTCGACTAACAGGGCGGTGGGGGAGATGTCAATGCCTGCGTTGCCACGGCCGAATGCCGTTGACCAGATGACCGAGTCGAGGGTAGGGGTGACTTTTGTGAGAAATTGTCCGCCGTTGTTGATATACCAGCCCGCATTTTTCACCCACACGGTTCCGGCGGCGTCTGTCTGCCCGAAGACGTGCGGGTTGTCGTATCTGTCGTTTTTGATAAGGTATGTCTGGTCGTATCCTGACTGTCCGAGGTAAGTGCAATGCGGCACCGCATCGCCGTTTTCGCTGATGTGGGCTATATAGCCGTCAGTGGAGCCGCCGGCGTAGTTCCCTTGTACAGCATTGTTGGATACAGCAAGGTCGGCTGAATTAGTCCCGCCGCAGACGTAAAGGCTTTTGTTGGCGGCCAAGACAATGCTGTAAGCGGCATCGTTGCCACTGCCGCCGAGGTATGTGCTCCAGATCAGGTTTGTGAGGTTATGGTTCATTTTTACGACACAGCCGTCTTGCAGCCCGCCGTTGAAAGTTGGGGAGAACGCCCCTTGTGTGGTCGGAAAGTCTGATGATTGGGTGGAACTGACTACATATACATTACTGTTTTCGTCAATAATGATTTCACCTCTGACTTCATCAGCATAATTCTTTTTCAGTCCTGCCGGAGTGTTCAGCCCATCATTGCCACTGCCGCCGAGGTATGTTGAGCCGAGCAATGAAGTGCCAGTGCTGTTGAATTTTGATATGACAATGTCAGAGCCGTTGTTATATGATAACACATTGGTCAGCAGATAGTAAGACCCGCCGTGAAAAGAGCTGTCGAATGCGCCTTGCGTTGTGGGAAAGTTGGTTGAGCCTGAAGATCCAAGCACATAGAGTTCGTCATTTTCATTAACGATGAGGCTGTGCGGAATGTCGGTGGAACTGCCGCCGAGGTATGTTGAGAAGTGCAGATATGAGCCGTTGGCGTCAAATTTAGAGATGGCTATGTCGCAGCTGCCGCCGCCGTAGTTAATCTGATACGCTCCGGTAGTTGTGGGGTAGCCTATTGCGAAAACATTGCCGCCGGAATAGAGGTTGCCGCTTCTGTCGAATGTGGCGGAATACCCCCAGTTGTCGGCCGTTGAACCCGAATATGATGAGAATATAAGAACAGGGTCTATTATCAGAGTGAGATTTTTGTCATATTCACCCAATTCGTAAGATACTTCCTTGTCCGCCACCTTGTATCGGCAGCCTACCTCAATGGTGTCGCCATTATTGTTTACCTGATATGCAAAAGGTTTAAGCTCTGTGATTTGCGATACGCTGGTCGTAACTATCAGATTCCCATCTTTGACAGAAATATTATTAACACCTTCATATCTGAGTTTTATAATATCCGTTGATTTGTTTGGCCCAATCTGAAATTCATATTTCAAATGATTCCCCTCTTGATAGAATTTTAAAGAAATTCCATCATATATATTGTTGTAAACAATTGAATGGTACTTTTTTACGTTTGAAGCCCATTTTGAGGCATCGTTTCCTATATAATAATTGTTGTATGAAATGGCAGCATCGTTTCCAGTTAATTTAGCATGAGATGCTCCGCAAAAATGGACTTTGTATGCTGCGGCGTCTATCATACCGGAGTGGTGGATTGACGGGTCGGTTTTGGCCTTGTAGAAATCCGAAAGCTGTTGTGTGCTCATGGTGACAAAGGTTATGCAGTTTGCTTCGGCAAACATAGCCCCTGCATTGAATCGTGCCTTGAAAAGCACATTAGGATGCCACTGCCCTTTGTTTTCCACAAACTCAATATGTTTTGCCGTCAGTGTGTCTTTCATCGGGCGTGGTCTGCCAACAACCGAAACGGTGCACAGCAGAAGAGTGCAGAACAGAAGTGTTATCCTTTTTTTAGCAATATTCATTATAAAAATATGAAATGCAAAGTTAAAAAAAAATGTCCAAGGACATAATTTTTATGCAGAATAAAAATATGAGGAATTTTGAAAAGATGAATTGTGTTTTCGCTTTATTCCGCAAACTCCTGTGCGGTGAGCGGTATCAGCTTGTCATCATTGGTGACGAGGTTACACCCTGAGGCATAATCTTTTACATATCCTACAATAGAGACATCCTTTATTTTTTGAATTGAATCATAATCCTTTTGGGCTATTGTGAAGAGCAGCTCGTAGTCTTCGCCTCCGTTCAAGGCTATTGTTGTCGCCACAATGTCGAGTTCTTTGAGTGTCTGGAAAGTGAGCAGGTCAATAGGGAGTTTCCCTTCGTAAAGGTCGCAGCCCACATGGGAGGCGTTGCAGATATGAAGTGCCGCCGCTGCCAGCCCGTTTGCCACCACGGTCATTGAAGATGGCATGACATTGTTTTCGGCTAATGCCTGAATGATATCAGTGCGCGGCTCAGGCTTCAGGTAACGTTCGAGGACATAATGGTAATTGTCCAGATCAGGCTGTGTGTTCGGGTCGGCTTCAAAGGCTTTCTTTTCCCGCTCAAGCAGAATGAGACCTGTGTATGCGCTTGCAAGGTCGCCGCTGACGCAAATCAGGTCGTTTTCCTTTGCACCTTTGCGGGCAAGCATTTTATCGGGCATGACTTCACCGAAAGCGGACACCGAGGCGGCTAATCCAAGCAATGAGGTGTTGACTTCAAATTGCAGGAGTTTGACTTTGTGGAGTTTGCAGAAAATGCGCACGCCGCCCATGAGCTCTTCAAGAGCCTCAAGCGAAAACCGGTTCGACACGCCGAGCGACATGCCTAATCCTGTCGGGGTGCCGTTCATCGCCAATATGTCGGAAACTGCAATCGCAGCCATTTTGTATCCGAGATGTTTCAGCGGAAAATATGTAAGGTCGAAATGTATATTTTCAAGGAATAGTTTGGAAGAAAAGAGTTTTTTTGACGCAGAGCCTTCTTGGGCGACTACGGCAGCGCAGGCGTCTGAAATCCCGCTTTTCCCATCATCGGAATTTTCAAAAGCCTCTTTTATATGCTTTTCGAGAGCGAATTTGCCTTTAGGAGTTGTCAGTTTTTTACCTATATCTTCTGTCATGGCTTATTTCATCTTTTCTGCCATCTCATGTTCAAGCACTTTCTGAACCATCTCGAAGTGAGACGATATGGAAGTGTGTTCCATGACACTCTTTATAACCTCGGCGAACAGGTATGCGACAGAGATAACCTCGAATTTCGGCAGTTGTTTTTTGAGAGGGATTGTATCGGTTACCACCACCTTGTCGAGGACTGAGTTTTGGAGTTTCTCCATTGCGTCTGCAGAAAATACAGGGTGAGTGCACATTGCCATAATGCTGGTTGCGCCGAGTTCTTTGATACGTGCAGCGGCTTTGCAGATAGTGCCGCCAGTGTCGATAATGTCGTCAATAAGAATAACATCTTTGCCAGCCACGTCGCCAATAATCTGAAGGCTTTCCACTTCATTGGCTTTGGCGCGCTGCTTGTAGCCTATTGCGAAATCGCAGCCGAGCCATTTTGCGTATGTTACTGCCCGTTTTGTGCCGCCGGTGTCGGGCGAGACAATACAGATATTGGGCAGTTTCATGTTAAGAATGTATGGGAGAAGAACGTTGGAGGCATAAAGGTGATCGACAGGGAATTCGAAGAAGCCCTGAATCTGGTCGGCGTGCAGGTCAATGGTTATGAGGCGGTCAACGCCGGCGGCGGTGAGGGTGTTGGCCATCACTTTTGCGCCGATAGAGGTGCGCGACTTGTCTTTCCTGTCTTGCCGTGCATATCCGAAATAGGGGATTACAGCGATGATTTTGTTTGCTGAAGCGCGTTTGGCGGCGTCAATGAGCATAAGGAGTTCGATGATGTTTTCGGCCGGCGCAAAGGTTGACTGAACAATAAAGACGTTTTTGCCGCGTATTGTCTCGTCATAATTCGCCTGAATCTCACCATCCTTGAATTGTTCGACTGTGGTTTTTGTCAATGGGATGTGCAGGTAATTGGAAATGCTTTCCGCCAATTGTCGGCTTGCTCTGCCTGACACGATTGCCATTTCTTCCTTCATTTTATCGTGATTTTTTAAGGTTTTAAATGTATGAAATGAACCGTGCAAAAATATTATTATTTTTAGAAATAATGAGCATTTCAGGCAATTTTTTTTTAACTTTATCAACAAGTTGTTTTTTATAATTTTTGTATCAAAAAAAATTGTATTTTTGCAGGCTTAAAAATAGACCGATTATTATCTTTAAAAAGGTAAAAAAAATAGAAACCGAGTCGGATGGGTGAACATCAGGCTCACAGAAAAAAAGAAAAAAATGAATGCAGTAAGTTACAAAACCATTTCGGCAAACGAAAAAATCGTTAAGAAAGAATGGGTCGTCATTGACGCTGAAAATCAGGTGGTAGGCCGTCTCGCCACAGTTGCGGCACGCATTTTGCGCGGCAAGACAAAGACCTGTTACACTCCGCATTTCGACTGCGGTGACAACGTCATCATCATTAATGCTGACAAAGTCAGATTCACTGGTAAGAAACTGACAGACAAAGAGTATGTCCATCACACGACATATCCTGGCGGACAAAGGTTCATTACTCCGAAAGAAATGCTCAAGAAAAAACCTATCGGTGTATTGGAGCATGCAATCAGGGGAATGCTCCCGAAAAACAAATTGGGTGACGCCATTTACCGCCACTTGTATGTCTATGCAGGACCTAACCATCCGCATGAAGGCCAGCAACCCAAATTAATCAACATTAACGAAATCAAATAACCATCATGGAAGTAATCAATAAAATCGGTAGAAGAAAGACCGCCGTCTCAAGAGTCTATATGCAGAAGGGCAGCGGCAATATCACGGTGAACGGCCGCGATTATAAAGAATATTTTCCTTTGGCTACAATGCAGTATGTTGTTACCCAGGCTCTTGCAATTGCAGGCGTGGAAGGACAATATGACATCAAAGCCAACATCAAGGGCGGTGGCATCTCAGGTCAGGCTGAAGCTCTTCGTCTGAGTATCGCCAGAGTGCTCGTTGAGGTCAATCCGGAACTCCGCCAGACACTCAAGGCGAAAGGACTTCTCCGTAGAGACCCGCGTATGGTCGAGCGTAAAAAACCCGGTCAGCCGAAAGCACGTAAGAGATTCCAATTCAGCAAACGTTAATGTTTATCACAACATTACACTATATTTAAGTTTAGTATCGAAATCTTCAAGACTTCTTCTAAGAACTACTTGGAGATTGTTTTAAAGAAAGTAAACAATTAAAAAAAACAAAATGTCAAACGTAGATTTTAACCAATTATTAGAAGCAGGTTGTCACTTCGGACACTTGAGAAGAAAATGGAACCCGGCAATGGCGCAGTACATCTTCATGGAGAAGAACGGTATTCACATCATTGACCTCCACAAAACGATAACAAAATTGGACGAGGCTTGCGCAGCCGCACGCCAGATAGCGAAATCAGGCCGCAAGATCTTGTTTGTCGCCACTAAAAAACAAGCGAAAGAAACAGTTACAGAACTCGTTAAAAACGTAGGAATGCCTTACGTTACAGAACGTTGGCCTGGCGGTATGCTCACCAACTTCTTCACAATCCGCAAGGCTGTCAAGAAAATGTCGAACCTCGACCGTCTGATTGAAGGCGACCAGTTCAAAACCCTGTCAAAACGCGAACAGCTGCAGCTTCACCGCGAAAGAGCAAAGTTGGAGAAGAACCTCGGTTCAATTTCCGACCTTACACGTCTCCCGGCCGCTGTCTTCGTGGTTGATATTCTGAAAGAACATATCGCTGTCGCCGAAGCGCGCAGACTCAGTATCACCACTTTCGCTATCGTTGATACCAACTCAAACCCGAACCTCATCGACTTCCCGATTCCGGCAAATGATGACGCTTCAAAATCCATCTCTATTATCGTTAAGGCTGTTTGCGATGCTATCGCCGAAGGTCTCGAAGAGAGAAAAATGGACAAGGAGAATTACTCTGAAGAAAATGAGGATGAGTACGATGCCGTTGAACGCACCGAAATCATCGATGATGATGACGACGA
>JAGCRI010000138.1 GCA_017964755.1 Bacteroidales bacterium
AAATTGTGACACCGTCTGCGCCTTTGCTGCCGTCGCTGCCTTTGACGCCGGTGTTCTTCGCAGCCCCGCCGTTTCCGCCGTTTCCGCCGTTTCCGCCGTTGTTGACACCGCCGCGGTTGCCTGAACTGCCGTTTCCGCCTTTCTCTTTGCCGTCATCGCTTATGCCGCCTATGCCGCCTGTGCCGCCCGCGCCGCCCGCGCGTACGCCGCTGCCTACTGCGCTGCCGCCGCTGCCTGCCGCACCATCATTTGTCCATTCCGACATGCCGCCGCTTTCGCCGTTTCCGCCGTTATTGCAGCTATTGTCGCTGGCTCCGTTGCTGCCGTTCGCTCCGTCACCGCCGTTTCCGGCTTTGATGTTGCAGTTTATAAGGCTGTTGCCTGTTGATTTGCCGCTTATGTAGAGCCCGTAAACAGTGGCCCCTTTGTCGCTCGCCGACCTTTCGCTTGTCGTTGCTGAGGCGACATTCAAATTGATGTCTTTAAGTGTCCAGTTGGTGTCATTTATGGAGCGGAACCCTATTTTGTTTCCATAGTCGTTGTTGATGAATTCTACAGCGTCAACAGTGATGTTTGTCGGCTGAGAATCCTTGGTCCATGTCACAGCGTCGTAGCCGCCTTCGATTGTCATGTTGCTTCTGAGTTCAAGTATCATGCTTTCATTGTAGTTGCCTGAGGCGACCTTTATGCTTGTGGTGTCGCCGGCGCTCATTATTGCCCAGCCGAGTGTCTGGAATGGGGCGCTGCTGCTGCCGTCCCCCGTATCGTCGTTGCCGAGTTCCGACACGAAGATTGATGGGATTGGTGTGCTCACAACGTCAAAGTAGAAATGTATGCGGTAAACGTTTGAGGCATTACCGTTGTAAACTGTAACCGTTGCCGTGGTGTCGTTCATCGTGGCTTGAGTGATTTTGGTGTATGCGTGTGTTGATGTTGTTACCGCTGAAACAACTCTGTCGGCCGGCTTTGTTGAGCTCACGGTAACGTAGTAGTCACTCGTGTTCGGGTCGAAGCCTGCGACGGAAACTCCTGCCACCTGAAGGTCGGAGAGTGTGGTTATGTAGATAAACTCAATGTCGTCCAAGTAAAGTGCGTCATTTTCGTCGCCTGAGCCCGCGACTTTGTTCGTGGTAGCTGTTATTAGAATGTATTTTGCCGTGTTTGCCGGATAAGAGTAGTTGAACGCGTATGTCTGTTTTGTCCATCCTTGCGTGCCTCGTGTAAATTCGCATAATGCCTTGCCCACAACGTGTGACGGAGCGTTGCCATCGTATGATTCGGGGTCAACGTAATCGTAGTCGTCATGGATAATCGCGTGAACGCGTGCGTATTGCGAAGAACTTTGGCATACAAATTTCGACCAGAACCTTATTGAGTCGGGATAGCCATGGAACGGTTGGTTGAATGCCGACTGTGAACGGTGCGTTATGGCGTGATTTGAGGGGTCTGACGGTGTGCTGCTCCCCATGTTCATTTGTCCGGTAGTTATCATCCCGTTTGCAATCACACCTAAAATGCTGTTACTGTAAATTTTCACACTCTTGCTTCCCGGAGATCCTGTGTGTACGTCTGACGATGAGCATACCTGCTGTTTCCCGAATGATGAAAGCGAGCCGGAGGCTGTCATAAAAGAACTCCAGCCAACTGGCTCAACACTCGAGCCGGAGCCTTCCCAATTTTCAAAACCGCCGTTTGGCAGCTGATATGTCTGACTTTGTGCGTATTGGAATATTCCCAATAAAATTGTGAAACACAGAACGTATATTTTCTTCATTTCCAAAATTTTTTCTGAACAATCCTTTTTTTCATTTTTAAAACTTGCAAAAATAATCTTTTATATTATAGTCTTGCCATTTGTTTTTCTTAATTTATTTATTTATTTGATTATCAATAAAATAAAATTGTTAATAAAAGTTAATAAAAGGTCTGGTATTTGCTGAAAATTACAATTTCTGCACAACATAATGATTTTTTAGGTAACTTTGCATTTTATATATATTAAAAGAAACATTATGAAGATTCCAGCTTGGTTATTGAAAAAAGGAGTTAAGATACCGTTGATTATAATATTGAGTATCTTGTTGTTGCTGATTCTTATAAACATTATTGCACCCCCAGTGGCGCACTCATATATTGAGAAACACAGCAAGGAACTCTGCCATCGTACGGTTACTTTGGACAAACTCCGCATGAATATCTTTATTGGGAAACTTAAAATTGAAGGGTTGAAGGCTCTGGAGGAGAATGATAAAGATGTGATGCTCTCTTTTGATGCTTTGGATGTGCGTATAAATCTGTTTAAACTTCTTGCTAAAGAAGTGAGACTTAATAAGATAGCATTGGACAATCCGCGTGTTTCCGTTTGGCAGATGGACAGTGTTTTCAATTTCACTGACATTATTGAATTTTATTCTGATGACGAGGATGACGAGGATACCACGTCAAGCGGCTGGGTCGTTGATTTGCGTAAAATCTCAATTTCCAAAGGTTCGGTCGTTTATCAAGACCTTGTGCGCAAAAGTATTTTCGATCTGCGCGATTTCTCGGTCAATATCCCACGCCTCTATTTCGGCGGTAAAAGCAGTGATATCGGTGTCGCGTTCAAACTTGCAAATGGCGGCGACATTGCTTTTCAGATGCTTTACGGAATGGATGATAATTCATATAAGCTGAATATTGATATTAACAGATTGGCAATCAGTGCTTTCCAGCCTTATCTGAAAAGTATGATGAACGTGGGCGATGTTACGGGTGAATTGTCAACGCAGATGACTATCAACGGAAATCTGAACCATATTCTCGAAATTGTGGCTAATGGCAACCTCTCTCTTGCTGACTTGAATATCAATACATCTGAAAATGAGAAACTTTTGAAACTTGGTAATCTTTCAGTTAATGTTGATAAGATTGATATAAAGGAAAATCAACTCTATTTTGATGAAATTGCTTTTGATAGGGCTGAAATTAATTGTTCACTATATGAAGATGGAAATACTTTTTCAAGGCTGTTCAGTAACAATAGTGAGGGAAATAGTGAGGAAAAAGCAGAAACAGAGAATATTAGTGCTGATGAATCTGTGGAAGCAACTTCGGAAAATGAGTCCCAAAGCAATCCTATGGATTTGAAAATAAATACGTTGAGAATAGACAATAGCTCTTTTATTGTTTATGACAACACTTTAGAGCAGAAATTTGAATTTCCTGTAACATCAATTTCAATGAATGCCACAGGCGTAACGCTTAATGATGTATTCAAAGCGAAACTGAAAGCGGTGGTCGGCAGCGGCGGCGAGCTCCTCGCAAACTGGGAGGGTACACTCAACGGTTATGAGAATCACAAAATCTTCCTTAAGTTGCAGAATTTCAAAATGGCCGACATCTCCCCGTACTGCCTGCATTATACCGCCTATCCTGTGGCTTCCGGTATCTTGACATTCGCAAGCCGCACCTTGATAAAGAACAGCAACCTTGACAGCAAAAATACCATAGACATTTTCAACTGCAAGGTGGAAAATAAAAACAAAGAGATTAAGCCCGAATATAAGATACCGTTGAAAGCAGCTCTCTATATTCTCACTGACAGAAAGGGCAAAATCGCGATGTCGCTGCCTGTGAAAGGCAATGTGTCTGACCCTGACTTCTCATTGAGAAAGATTATTTGGAAGACAATAGGGAATTTCCTTCTGAAAGTAGTTACAGCCCCAACCGATTTTCTTGCAAGCATGTTTAACGGCAAAGATGATGTTTTCAATGATATTCAGATGAACCTGACCGACAGAAGCATTTCATCTGAAAATTACGATAAGCTGAATGCGATGAGTGAGATTCTGAAAGAAAAGTCTGAGATGAAATTGTCGATAAAACAGTCTATTGATTTGAATGAGAATGAAAAATTGTTTGCGACAATACTTGCCACATCTGACACGGCTGCAATTAATGAAGCTATTCTCAAATCAGTAGAAAGAAGGAACCAGATGCTGCTGCAATATTTTGAGGTTCAGGGTATTCCTGCAGCAAATGTCGAAATTCTGCCGACAGGCGAGATGTCATCTGGAAAGGGTAAGGCCAATTTCTCGTTCTCGGTCTCAGTACCTATGGATGAGCCTCTTGATGAATTGGAAGCTATTGAATAATTGTTGAATACAGTTTTTGATACTAAAATATGCTACTTGAACTTCAAATAAGCAACTACGCGCTGATACGTTCGCTGCACGTCTCTTTTGATACGGGTTTTACAGTCATAACAGGTGAGACTGGCGCCGGCAAGTCGATACTGCTTGGGGCGTTGTCGCTCATTTTGGGCAATCGCGCAGATACTTCCGTGCTCTTCGACAAATCAAAAAAGTGTATTGTGGAGGCTGTGTTCGATATAAAGGGACTTGGCCTTGAAGATTTCTTCGAACAGTGTGATATTGATTATAACGACAATACTATCGTGAGGCGCGAGATTACCGAACGGGGAAAGTCGAGGGCGTTTGTCAACGACACGCCCGTTGTGCTTACGGTATTGAAAGAACTTGCTTCAAAACTCGTTGACATTCACTCACAACACAACAACCTGCTGCTTGGCGACTCTTCTTTCCGGATGAAAGTCCTTGACGCATACGCTAAAAACAGCAAACTCTTATCGGAATACAAACAAGCTTATAGCGAGTCTATTGCAGCAGAACTTGAGTATCATAATCTCGCGTTGCAGCAGCAGCGCGGACTTGAGGAGCGCGGGTTCCTTGAATACACGCTCGCCGAACTTGAGGCGGCACGCATTTCAGTGGGTGAGCAAGATGAGCTGGAGTCAAAAATAGCTTTCCTTTCAAATGCGCAAACTATTAAACAAAAATTGTATGATGGCGCGCAGGCGTTTTCCGATGATGAAGGCGGTGTGGTCGGTCGCGTGAGAGAGGTGATGAACGGCTGCATTGACGTCGCCGGCTTTGACCCGCGCCTGCGTGAGTTTGCCGACCGCCTTGACTCAGTTGTGATTGAATTGAAAGACCTCGCATTTGAGTTTTCTAAAATGGAGGATTCTGTTGAAGTTAGTCCGGATGAACTTGTACGACTGCAGGAGAGGCTGGATGTGATAAATTCGCTTGAGCAGAAATACAGGGTGGATGATGAACGGCAGCTTTTGGAGAAGTTGGAGACGACTCGCGCAAAACTGGATGCATATACTGATAACAGTGAGAGGATGGAGAAATTACGCGTTGAGTGCGCACGGTTGAGAGATTCGGCTGAGCGCATGGGGAAACAGCTCTCAGAGAGCCGCAGCAAGGTGGCGGCAAAGTTATCGGAAGAACTTGTGGACAAACTCCAGCTTTTGGGAATGCCTGATGCGAAGATGGAGGTGAAGGTCGAGCCGGATATTGGAAACTTGAAGCCGGACGGAATTGACGAGGTGGCTTTCCTTTTTTCGGCAAATAAGGGCACTGCCCTTACAGAAATTGAAAAGGCGGCTTCCGGTGGTGAGATTTCACGCGTGATGCTTGCAATAAAGTCTGTCATCACTACAAATTCATACCTTCCTACTGTCATTTTTGATGAGATAGATACAGGTATCTCAGGCGAAGTGGCGGCCAAGACAGCTAAAGTAATGGAAGAACTTGCTTCGCAGAGGCAGTTGCTCGTTATCACTCATTTGCCTCAGATAGCTGCAAAGGCGAAACTTCATTATTTTGTATATAAAACTGTGGAGAACGGTATGACTTACACTCAAATACGGTTGTTGGATGATACGGAGCGCGAGACTGAAATAGCTAAGATGATAAGCGGCAGCGCGGTGTCGGCTTCGGCACGGCGTACCGCAGCAGAATTAATGAACTTATAATATGTTTATCTGTTTTAACGTTGTGAAAAATAGTTGATAATAAAATATGGTTATGAAGAAGTTTTTTGTATTGTCAATTCTTATAGCGGCTTTTATACTTCCACAGAGAGTTTCGGCGCAGCGTGCTTATAAGAAGAAAGATGAGAGCCATTTTGTATTTGCCACTTCCGCCGGACTGCTTGGCGGCGTGGGCAATTTGGTGTTTGCTAAGGATGAGGGAAAGCGCAGCCTGCCTAATAACAAGAATTTTGTGGTAAGTGTGCAGCAGCTTCTTGCATATCAGTTTAATCCATACGTCACCACAGGTGTCGGTGCCGGTGTCGATGTCTGGAAACGTACGGCTTTTATCCCTATCTTTGCCAATATCAGTGTAAATATGCTTGATAAGGATTTCGCCCCATATTGGTATGCGAATGTCGGTTATGCTTTCAAATGGTATGTCACCTCGCAGCCGGAGAAAATTACCAAAGTGATACACGGGGCTACTCCAGGCCTGCAGGCTGAATCAGGCATAGGTCTGAGAATAAAGATGAAAGACAATTTTTCCATTTTGCTGCTTGCCCATTACAAGCTTCAGCAAAGCCGTATTTTGTACAGTGTTGACGTTCCGGGCGAAACGCATTATGCTTCACTGAATACTAACCGCTCACAAAATATGCTCTATCATTTTGTGGGCTTGAAAATAGGTTTTATATATTTCTAATATACTAATAACTAATTAGATAACTAATGGAAAAGGAAAGAATGACAGTTTCGGGAGTTATAAAGAAGATAATCAAGTTTATACTGTTTTTTGGAATTGGAATCCTGTTTATATATTTGTCAATAAAGGATTTAAGCCATGACGACTGGGTGGGGTTGAAGGATAGTGCGTGGCAGGCGGCGCGGGGATATTCGTGGCTTTGGCTTCTTGCTTCTTTTGTTGCCGGCGTGTTGTCGCATTATATCAGGGCATTGCGTACACGGCAGCTGCTCCAGCCGCTTGGCTATAACGTGCGTCGCAGTATGTCATTCGTGTCGGTGATGGTCTGCTATATCAGCAACCTTGCCTTCCCACGCCTCGGCGAAGTGCTCCGCTGCACCTGCCTTCAGCAGTTTGAGCGGGTGCCATTCCAGAAAACTCTCGGCACCGTGGTGACGGAAAGGGCTATCGACTTCATGATTCTCGTTCTGACTGTCTTTATTGCCATAGTCATCAATACAGGTATTCTTTCTACAATGAAAGTTGATGCTGCAACAGGCCTGACTTTGGGAGAAAAACTTAATGGTGTTTTCACAGGTATGCTATATAATTATAAATTGTATGTCATGCTGTTCGTTATAATACTATTTTTTGTAATAGCACGTGCCACACGTCACAAATGGGGAAAGATTCCTTTTTTCGTCAAATTAAAGAATTTTTTTGTCGGGTTGTGGCAGGGGCTTGTCTCTATCAAGGATCTGAACAGCCCTATGCTGTTTGTTTTTTACACAGCAACTATATGGGTGCTCTACTTCCTTGAATGTTATTTCTGCTGTCAGGCATTTGATTTTCTATCAGGTATAAGTATTGTTATGATATATACAATCTTTGCCATGGGGAATATCGGCTTCCTGATAGGCCCCGGCGGAATTGGCGCTTACTGGTGGATTGTTGCGGGCACGCTCGTGTTTTACGGTTTTGAATATAATGCAGGCCTTGCGGTCGGTATGGTGGCTTGGGGAGTGCAGACATTTATGGTCTTGCTTGTAGGTACTGTGGCGCTTGTCGCGGCTTCAATGATGAAGGCCAAATCAAAAAATGAAGTTAAAGATGAACCTGCTGCAGAAAATTGAAAACAAGATAGTTACGGTTGAAGAGTGGCGCGAGCTGCGGAGCCGTGAAGCCGCTATGAAGGTTGTCTTCACTAGCGG
>JAGCRI010000139.1 GCA_017964755.1 Bacteroidales bacterium
GCTCCCACCAGTCCAAGTTAAGCCAATGGTTGCCATAGTCATCTGTGCGGTACCATGTGTTACCTTTGTATATTCTTGAATAACGTGTTGACACATAACTTTCAACGTCCTTGACATCAGTGCTGCCAATGTTAACTTCCGCAAAGGCATGCCCATGATTGCCTTTATATACATAACTGATACGGGCTTCACCGCCCACAGCCATCACCATTGAAGCCATAAGTACTGCAAAATCATCGCAATCACCATTCAGTCCGTTTTGCAATGTATTGGAAGCCAACTCTATAGCTTCACCTTTTTGCGCATCATTGACGTAACTCCAATTGCTAATACAATAATCGAACAAATCGCACAACTGTCCTATATTGAGCGAGCCAGGTGTGCTACCGGCAATATGCACAGCCCTGTTTCTCACTATATTATTTGTATAGTCGCACGCCTCGACCAGACGCCTGTTCTTTCCGCTTATATTGCACGCCTTTATCCAATCGAAAAAACCGCGGTTGTGTTCACTCAAGTTGTAAACAATGTCAACGGCTTTCGGCAAAGTGGTGAACGTCTGCCAATCTGTAACCACAGTCCCTGCGTTTGATTTGACACGGACACGGTATTTGTATTTTGTCTTTGGCTTGAGATTGCCCAAATATCCTATTCCCCTGCCCTTTTCTCTCACCAAAGCCTGTGTCCAGAATTTCAGTTTCTTTGATTTCTGTTCTGCCTCAGCATACTCAACTGTCTCGCTGCTAATACTTGATGTACCTTGAATGATTCTTGCGCTGACGACCGCGGATGTGGAATTTACCTTTGTGGCGGCATGGAGAGTAACCACCGGCTTTGCAGTGGAAGTGTTCAGTATAAGAGGAGTTGTCACAAGTGTTGAATCACTGTTATAAGAATTGGCTTCCGGCATTGGCGGATTAGGAGTATCAGTTTTCAAAATGTAGATTATGGAGAATAGGGACACTAACACAATAAAGGCAAAAGAAGAGAGCACAATCGCCATCAGCCGCCGGTTTTTGATGACATTACGCGACAAGCGGTCCTGAACCTTTTTTGAGGAATATTTATTGCTTCCGTCTTCAGGTATCGGCGGCGGTGTTGTCTGAAACAGGAAGTCCAATTCTCCAACATCACCTGCCAAAGTCCAATCCGACATGCCATTGCACCACACGAGTGTGTCTTGGCGGATAGGCAAATCAACAAGTTCATGATAAGAGTATGGTCCTAACTGCCTGCCGTTTTCAACGTAGTAATAGAGTTTTTTCCCAGAATTCTCTCCCATTTTTTTGTAATATCTTATATTATTTCAATTTCCAATCCTCAATTTTCAGATCATCATCGTTAAGTATCGCAGTATAATTATTGTATCTACTCAATGCGATCTCACCATTTTCCACAGCCTCTATAACTTTACACCCCGGCTCGTGAGTATGTGTGCAGTTGTCAAAGCGGCAGGCGTTGTTATATTTCCTTATTTCAGGAAAATAGTCGCGTATTTCCTCCTTCGAATATTGAATCAGGCCGAACTCCTTAATTCCTGGCGTATCAACAATGAAACCGCCGTTAGCAAGCGGAAACATCTGTGCGAAAGTGGTAGTATGCTTCCCTTTCTGATGCGCCGCCGAAATCTCGCCTATCCTCAAATTAAGCGAAGGTTCAACAGTATTGACAATAGCCGATTTGCCGACCCCTGAATGCCCGCTGAACAGCGAAACCCGGTTTTTCATTTTTTCTTTCAATAAATCCTGATTTAAAGGTTTTTGAACAGAATATTCCAAACATTCATAACCGACTTTAGCATATAGGTCCTCAAGTTCATGAACAACAGCCACCTCATCAGCAGAATATATGTCCATCTTGTTGAAAATGAGACAGACAGGTATTCTGAATCCTTCGGCTGCCATAAGGAAACGGTCAATAAAGCCAAGTGACGTACGCGGTTGTTTCAGCGTGACGACAAGGAAAACCTGATCAATATTTGAAGCAATAAGATGGTTGATTTTTGACAAATTTGTGGCCTTTCGCTCGATGTAGTTCTTTCGCGGGGCTATATCAACTATCTGCCCGTTGCCATCCTCCTCCAAGATGAAATCCACCCTGTCGCCGACCACAACAGGATTTGTGTTTTTAATGCCTTTTATACGGAATTGCCCGCGAAGCCTGCACTTCACGACTGTTGTATCATTCTGATAAACGTCATACCAGCTGCCGGTAGATTTTATGACAATTCCTTCCATAAAAACTAATCTCCGAAAACGATTCCTATGCCTTTGGCTGCTTTGACGAGATAATTCGTCTCAGGGACAACGAGTTTCGGCTTTTCAAGAGCCTTTTCCAAAGGAACGCAATGAATGTCGTGATGATAATAAGTAACCATATAGCCGAATTTGCCCTCTTTTACGAGCTCAAAGGCCTTGACACCGAACTGTGTAGCCAAAATGCGGTCGTAAGCCACTGGAATGCCGCCGCGCTGCAAATGCCCTAACACCATCACCCTGATGTCGTGGTCAATACCCAACTGTTCCAATTCATGCTTCAGCTTCCACCCCACTCCGCCAAGTTTGATATGCTGGTCGCCTGCGGCAGTCGGAGCACTTCCGGTAACTTCACCGTCAAGGGCTTTTGCACCTTCAGCAATGACAATATTACAGAATCCTGAATTGTTTATGAACCTTGAATTTATCTTATCGACGAGTTTCTTCGGGTCATAAGGGATTTCTGGGATGATACATACATCAGCGCCGCCGGCAAGTGCAGTGTACAGCGAAATCCACCCTGCATCGCGCCCCATTACCTCCATTATGAATATACGGTTGTGGCTCGAGGCTGTTGTAACAAGTTTGTCGAAAGCCTCAGTTGCCGTCTGCACAGCTGTCTGGAAGCCGAAAGTCACATCTGTACACGCAAGGTCGTTGTCTATGGTTTTCGGCACCCCCACCACGTTGATACCCATCTTGCACAAGTCTAACGATATCCTTTGGGAACCGTCTCCGCCAATATTAATCACAGCATCAAAGCCCATATTCTCAAGGCGCTTCTTCATCAGTTCTGACCTGTCCTCAAAATGCCATTTGCCATTATCGTCCTTAACCGGAAAGTAGAATGGGCCACCCTTATTTGTCGTTTTGATAATCGTGCCGCCTTTCACATGTATTCCGGCCACTTTCTGTGAATCAAGTTTCTCTATTTCAACAACATCTTTCAATATTCCGTTGAAAGACTCAATGCTTCCGTAAACCTCCCAGCCGCCTTCCTGCTCAGCACGTTTCACAATACCTCTTATTACAGCATTCAGTCCCGGACAATCCCCGCCGCCGGTCGCAATTAAAATTTTCTTTGCCATAAGTTATGTTTTAGAAATTCAATA
>JAGCRI010000140.1 GCA_017964755.1 Bacteroidales bacterium
GCCTTGAATGAATATTGTTGTCCGTAATTTGTCCCGATTCCGTTTGTTGCGTATGCCCTGACATAATATGTCTGCCCTGGTGTAAGGTTCTTCATCGTGTCGGTGAAAGAGCCAATACCTGTACCATTATATGTTATGCCGAGGTAGTTGGTTATAGTTGGGTAGCCGCCGGTGTTCCATACAATGCCGCGCCCTGTCACGGGGTCGCCGCCGTCACTTGTAATGTTTCCGCCTGATACAGCGCTCATGGTGTCGATGTCTGTGACCGAATTTGTGGTTAGTACAGGCGTGCGCAATGTCGTGAATGTTATGGTGTTCCCATAAACGGTCCCGATGTCATTGGTGGCGTATGCACATACATAGTACGTTACGCCTTGCTGCAAACCGTTCATGAAACTTGAAAAAGCACCGGTGCCGCTGCCGTCGTATGTCATGCCATCGTTGTTGAAAATGTCGGGGGTGCTGTTCCAGCTGCTGTAGCATATACCGCGCTGGTTAACGTAGTTGCCGCCGTCAGATGTGACCGTGCCGCCGCAATAGGCAGTGGTGGCGCTGATGGTTGTGACAGTGGAATTTGTGACGACAGTGGGGTAGTCCCACGTGGTGAATGACACATCCGAGCCGTATGCAATACCACCGTTATTCATCGCAAAAGCCCGCACATGATATGTCGTTCCCAAATTCAAGCCCGTTATCAGATGTGAGAAACTTGTTGTCCCGATTCCATCCATGGAATAGCTGTCTGAAATTGTCGGATTTGCGTTTGTTGACCAGCAGAAACCGCTTACTACAAAAGGCGTTCCGCCATCGTATGTAACCTGACCGTTGGCAGTCGCTTCATCGCCTGTGAAATTGCTTATTCCATTTGTTACTACTGTAGGAAGATTATATGAGACTCCCGCTACCGTATTCCAAGTCGGGACATTGCTTGTGTCCATTTGCAAAATCTCCCCCATATTTCCGGCAGGCGTAACATGCCAGCTGTTGTCTGAGGTCTCCCAATATAACATGTCGCCTTTATTCGTACCTGTCGGCCGATTGGCAAGATGATTGTAATCAGAAGAATCAGAATACAATGCGTGTGTGGCGTAAAGCGCAGTGTCGGAGTAAGTTGCGTTCACGGCGTTGGTTGCGTTTGTCGCGCTGTTCGCGGTGTTTGCGTTGTATGAGTAAAGTGCAGTGTCGGAGTAAGTTGCGTTCACGGCATTGGTTGCATTTGTCGCGCTGTTTGCAGTGTTTGCGTTGTATGAGTAAAGCGCGGTGTCGGAGTAAGTTGCGTTCACGGCATTGGTTGCGTTTGTCGCGCTGTTTGCGGTATTTGCGTTGTATGAGTAAAGCGCAGTGTCAGAATAAGTTGCGTTCACGGCGTTGGTTGCGTTTCCGGCATTATATGCATAATTTGAAGTATCGGAATGCCATGCGAACTTTGAAGTGTCTGAATTTTGTGCATTCATCAGGAATAAAGCAGTATCTGCGTATATTGAATGATAGGCATCTGCTGCGTAGCCTGACGTGTCAGAATAATTGGCATATCCGGCAGATATGGCAGCCCAAGCAGAATCAGTATAATGTGAGTATAGTGAATTGTATGCGTAATATGTTGAATCAGAGTAGATTGCATTAATTGCATGAAGTGCTGTATCAACATATTTCGCCTGATTTGAGTAAAAAGCGTATGGAACACTCAAGAGCTGTTGTGTCCCTGTTATCGTGTAGTTTATACCGCCTGTCGGATCTATATCAATTTGCAGGTAGTGGTCGTGTTCACCCCATTTCACACCGTCAAGCGTATAAGGATAAGGGTGTACTCCCATTCCGATTATAAGAGTTGCCAAGGCATTGGCATTTGTGACAACAGTATGAGTCTCCCTGTAAACCATGGGGCCGTTAGGATTATCTTCAACTATAGTAACCTGAACCCCGACCGGCTGGTTTACAACAAGTTCGTTGTTTGCGTCACGTACAACGACCTGATAAGTCATTTTTAATGGCGGTTGGGCAATAGCAATGCAATTTACAATTACAAAAAGAAATAATAATAATTTTTTCATAATATGTTATTGGGATTTAAAAAACTATATAAGCAAAGTGAAACGGTATGGAATTGAAATTGTTTATTATATATTTTAACGATATTTACAATCTACAAAATTATATTATTTTTTTTAAAATCCGGTGGGTTAATCTATTTTTTATTGAAAAAAATGGAAAAACAGCCATCATTTTTTTCTTGACATTTGCAATAAAATAATGTATCTTTGCAACCGCGAAAAATATACCATAACATATTGAAAAACAGCAATGAAATTATCACAATTTAAGTATTCTCTGCCGCACGAGCTGATAGCCCTCCATCCATTGGAAGACCGTGACGAGGCTCGCATGATGGTTTTGAACCGAAAAACTCAGACCATTGAGCATAAGCTTTTCAAAGATATTCTCGAATACTTTGACGAGGGCGACCTTTTCGTGCTTAACAATACAAAGGTGTTTCCTGCGCTGCTGTTTGGCGAGAAGGAGAAGACCGGTGCCAGCATCAAGGTAACTCTGCTGCGCGAGCTGGAGGCTGAAAGCCGTCTTTGGGACGTGCTTGTTGACCCTGCCCGCAAAATCCGTATAGGCAACAAACTCTATTTTGGTGAAGACAATGACAGTCTTGTGGCAGAAGTCATCGACAATACCACTTCACGCGGCAGAACTCTGCGTTTCCTTTTTGACGGGACACACGAGGAGTTTCGCGCAAAACTCAAACAGCTCGGTAATACTCCGGTCCCTGATGATATTCTGAAGTATCGCGACATTGAGCCTGAAGACGAAAAGGATTACCAGACAATATACGCTTCAAGGGAAGGCGCCGTCGTGGCACCGGCTGCCGGCTTCCACTTCAGCCGCGAAACCATCAAACGCTTGGAGCTCAAGGGAATAGAGTTCGCTAATATTACACTGCATGCAGGACTTGGCAATTTTAGGGATATTGATGTTGAAGACCTTGTCAAGCATAAAATGGATTCGGAATATATGGAGATTCCGGAGGATACAACCCGTTTAATTAATGCCACAAAAGATGCGAAACATCGCGTTGTCGGAGTCGGGACAACAACAATGAAAGCCCTTGAATCCTCCGTCTATACCAACGGGCACGTCAAGCAGTACACAGGCTGGACAAACAAATTCATATTCCCGCCTTACCAGTTCCAGATTGCTAATGCAATGGTTACGAATTTCCATCCTTCACAGAGCTCCATGCTTATGCTCACAGCCGCTTTCGGTGGATACGAATTTGTAATGAAAGCATATAAAGAGGCGGTGGCAGAGAAATACCGCTTCCTCACATACGGCGATGCAATGTTAATCTTATAATCACAATGCGCAAGTTAAAACTTCTGATTATAGCCGCCGTATCGTTATTCCTTGCCGCGTGCACTCCGAAATTCGACCAGAACGCACCTTACAAGGATATCACGGTTGCATACTGTTTGCTGAATCCGAATGAAGCGACACATTACGTAAAAGTTTATAAGGCTTTTCTTACACAAGACAACGCTATCATTGAAGCCGGAAAACTCGATAATATTTCATATTACAATGATATTACCGTATCTGTTGAAGAGTATGTTAACGGACATCTGACTAAGGTTATGCCTTATACAATGACTTACGATGTGCCGAAAGACAGCGGTATTTTCGCATATAATCCTCAAGTTGTCTATTATAATAATGACAAACTGAATCCGGAAGCGACCTATAAGCTGAAAATTGTAAGTAATAGGGGGAAGGTAATAACTGCTGAAACACCATTGGTGAAAGATTTCAATATCGTATCTCCTGTTTATGACATAGCCTATTTTCTTATAAGCAATAGTACTCCCACTTTGAAATTCAGAAAGGCTGAAAATGCTACTGCTTACGATATTTACTTAAAATTCAGATACATAGAAATAGATAAGAACACTGGTGATACAATTACTCCTGACGGTTTGATTTCGTGGCGTGTTATGCGCACAAGGAATACCGGAAACTCGTCTGTAATTGAAGTCAAATGTGCTTTAAACAACTTTTTCACTGTGATTGCAAGCAATCTGAAAGCAGATCCTAATATAATCAGATATGCAAAAGGCGTTCCTGAAAATGATTTGGACACCGCATACCGGTACAGGTGTATTGACCTTGAGGTGTGGGCGGCAGCTGAAGACCTGATGACATATATGGATGTCAATACTCCGAGTAATAACAGCATTGTGCAGGATCGCGCCAATTTTACCAATATGAAAACAGAAGACGGCACAGCCTACGGTATATTCTCGTCGCGCAATGTTACGCGCAAGAGGCTCAAGCTACAAAACGCCGGAGATTCTAAAATTGAAGATGAGCTGGTATATGGCCCAATTACCGGACATTTGGGATTCCAAAAACAAGTTACAAATTAAGAGATGCCCGCTGCAGAACGAAAACGCTTTAATGATAAGCCAATCTTCACTTTGTCAGAGATTTGCAACAGCCTGAAGTCTGTGATTTCAAAAACATATAACCAGACATATTATATACAGGCCGAGGTTATAAAGCTAAACCATTATCCGCAGACAGGACATTGCTTCCCAGAGCTTGCTGAGAAAGAGAACGGACAGATAACAGCGCAGATGCGCGGTATAATCTGGGCTGGCAACTACCGTCTTATCAATGAGCGTTTCAGTAGCATAGTAGGGGAGCCGCTGAAGGACGGTATCAGCATTTTGTGCCTCGCCACAATAGAGTTCAGCCCGCAATATGGTCTTTCCCTTTACATTCAGGACATAGAGCCATCTTTTACGCTGGGAGAAATGGCAAAAAACAAGAAAGAGGTTATCGACCGCCTGAAAAAGGAGAATGTTTTTGATGAAAACAAGAAGAAACAATTGCCGTTAGTTCCTAAAAGGATAGCCGTCATTTCGGTCCAGACGAGTAAAGGTTACAACGATTTTATTGTAACACTTGAAAACAACAACTGGAACTACCGTTTCGAAACCACTTTGTTCCCGGCGGTGCTGCAGGGCGAAAGGGCGATAATGACGATAACCGACAAGCTGTCGCAGATTGAGCGGCAGCTTGACCTTTTCGATTGTGTGGTTATTATCCGTGGCGGTGGCGGCGATATCGGGCTCAGTTGTTACGACAATTACGAACTTGCGCGGCGCGTGGCCACATTCCCACTGCCGGTCATTTCCGGAATAGGCCATTCCACAAACGAGACTGTGACAGAGCTCGTAGCATTTGCCAATAAAATCACCCCTACTGAAGTTGCCTACTTCCTGATTCAGCAGTTCCACGATTTTGCGTTGAAAGTGCAAGATTTGCAGGACCGATGCCTCGACTATGTTAACCGTACCTGCACTGCCCACCATCAGCTTTTGGAAAAGTATTCAAGGGTGTTGAAAGTTATGGGCAGCCAGAGTATTATGCGCCAAAACGATAAAATAGACTCTTTTTCAAAACAACTGAAGCTACTTTCTAAACAAACAATTGAAAGACAGCATGAAAAATTAGTGACTTCTTCGAGACAGTTGAAACTATTGTCAAAACAACTTGTTGATATTCAAAAAGATAATTACGAAATCAATAAAAAACAACTGCTATTTCTCTCTCAAAACCTGATTGAAAAACAAAAGGAGAAACTGTCTGTTTTGGAAAAGCAGATTGTTTTGCTTCATCCCGAAAACGTGCTCAAGCGCGGATTTTCCATAACATACTTTAACGGCCATGCAGTAACCGATGCAGCTGAATTGGCAGAAAAACAAATCATTACGACAAAACTATATAAAGGTGAAATTGAAAGTGTAATCACATTGAAAAATGAATCCTGAAAATCTGAAAATCTTCTTCACAAACATATTCTCATTTGACGCGAAATATCCTCTGCTTTTCACGCAATTCTATTTCTGGGCGTTCTTCGCCATTATTTTCGCAATATTCGCGCTCGTGAAAAACAAAAGACTGCTCCGTAACAGTTTTCTCTGCTTTGCAAGTCTTTTTTTCTATTACAAAACTTCAGGATTGTTTGTGCTAATTTTGTTGTTTTCAATAATATATGGTTTCTTTATTGGAAAAAGAATTGCAAAATCCGAAGCTGAGGGAGCAAAAAAATTCTGGCTTGTGACAGGCGTGATAATCAATCTTGGGGTCCTCTGCTATTTCAAGTATGCATATTTTTTCACTGATGTTTATAACTCGTTGGTTCACAGTCAGTACGAGGTTGTGAACTATCTTGCTTTATGGACAAATGAGCTTACGGGCAAAAACTATTTTGACGCCGGTAAAATCCTTCTGCCGGTCGGAATATCTTTCTATACTTTTCAAAATATAAGTTATCTTGTTGATGTTAAAAGAGATAAGGTAAAACCTGTAGCCAATATACTTGATTTTGGTTTTTACACCACATTTTTCCCGCAGTTGGTGGCGGGGCCGATTGTCCGTGCAAACCAGTTTGTGCCGCAGCTCTACAATAAGTATTTTCTGTCGCGTAGGCAGTTCGGCATAGCTCTTTTTTGGATATTGAACGGACTTCTGAAAAAAATTATCTTGAGCGATTATCTTGCCGTCAATTTTGTTGACCGCGTTTTCAATAATCCGGGACTCTTCACTCCGTTTGAGAATCTTTCGGCTCTTTTTCTCTACTCGCTTCAGGTCTATGCTGACTTTTCAGGATACACAGACATTGCTATCGGGGTGGCGATGCTGATGGGTTTCTATTTGCCGTTGAACTTCAATTCGCCATACAAAGCTACCAATCCGGGCAATTTCTGGAAGCGGTGGCACGTCTCTCTTTCCACGTGGCTGAAAGATTACCTTTACATTCCGCTGGGAGGCAACCGCAACGGCACATTCGGCTCATATTTTCTAATCATAGCAATCGCTGTAATTGCAATATTCCTTTCCGGAAGCCTTTGGGTTGCCGGAGCTGTTGCCGCTGTTGCAGTGATTTTGGGGGTTGTAGCTGTTTTGGTGCCGCGCAGCCGAAAGCCTATCACCACAAATATCAATATGATGGACACGATGCTTTTGGGTGGCTTGTGGCATGGGGCGAGCTGGAATTTCATGATATGGGGCGGCCTCAATGGTATCGGTATTCTCGCATATAAAATGTGGCGTAACGTCTCAAAAATTTGGAGGTCTATAATTTCGCTCGTGGTCTTTGACATGTTTATTGCCTTAAACCACTTTTTCCCTCATCCTGCTTTTGTCATAGGCATTGTATGGAGCGGTATATTTTTCTTCGGTACATTGGTTGATACTCTATATTCCGCAATATTTAAAAACCGCCCCATTGAATGGCTAAGCCGAGGTTGGGCAATCCTTATGACATTCATTTTCATTACTTTCACGCGACTTTTCTTTAGGTCAGGCTCAAATCTCGATGCCGCAGAAGCCAATGCGACAGCGTGGAATACCGCCAAAGAAATGGTCGGGAGGATAGGTAGCAGTTGGAACGTGTCGGTTATTCCGCAAATCATAGGAAACTATTGGTTTGTCTTCTGCCTTTTCATCTTCGGAATGATTATACATTGGCTTCCCGACAAGCTGAAACGCCGCTACCGTCTCTCTTTTGCCATGGCACCTGTCTGGCTGCAATTGATTATGACCCTTGTCGCCGTTTTCATTGCTTATCAGTTTATTACGGCCGATTTGCAACCTTTTATCTATTTTCAATTTTAATTTTTAAAAATATTTTTAATAAAGTATTGTTAATTTAAAATTATTTTTATTATCTTTGCAAAAAATTAAAGATGATAAAAATGAGAACGACACTACTTAAACTTATTATTGTAATACTCGTTTTAGCGGCAGCGGTGCGAATTTGTAATGCTCAACCCCCACAAAAGATTTGTTATCAAGCAGTTATACGTGATGCGAATGGGCGTATGCTTGCCTCAAAAAATATAACAATCTTAGCGAAAATCATCAGGAAGATAGGTAATTCAAATTATCTTTTGTATTCGGAAAGGCATAGTGTCACGACCAATACGCAAGGTTTGGTTACTATCAACATAGGAACAGGCACCAAGGTAAGCGGAAACTGGGCGAACATAACTTGGACTGGGGGAGAGCATTTCATTGAAACAGACATTGACCCTAACGGCGGGACTAATTACACATTAAATAACAAGCAGTCTATCACCAGTGTGCCATACGCGCTTTATGCGGAAAAATCGGCCGACAGTTTCAGCGGAAAATACAGCGACCTCACAGGTTTGCCGTCAATACGCGACACAATATTAAAATATGTGTCGGAAAGCAACTATCTCACCAAGGATTCGCTCTTAGGCGGGACGAGCGTGCGTATAACAAGTATAGGGGGGATAACCGCAAATGCTTTGATTGTGAAAGGGGAGGAGGTGTGGCAGAAATGGCCGGGCATCCAGAAAGGTATCTGTTATAGTATAGGCAGTCTTCCGACATACAGCGATAAGCGCATCGTCTGTGAAGCTGCAGGTGATACTTTCAGCTGCCGGCTCAGTGGGCTCATCTCCGGTAGCACATACCACGTACGTCCATACGTTTTTACCACAGGCGGTATTGTATATGGACCTGACACTGTTGTAACAACAGCACTTCTTCCAAATCTCTGTGCCACCCGTTTTGTCAGGGATAGCGAAGGAAATATGTACAACACAGTTCAAATTGGTGGACAGTGCTGGCTTCGTGAGAACCTGCGCTGCAAAAAGTTCAGTGATGGGAGAACAATACGTGCCCCCACAGAAGACGAGTACACCTATAGGCAGAGCGAATTTGTACCCAATGATTCTCTCCCTTCATACGGACTATTATATTCTCCCAATGCCATAATGGATGGCGACACTTCTTCATCGGCAACGCCAAGTGGAGTGCAAGGAATATGTCCGCAAGGGTGGCATTTGCCAAGTTGCGACGAATGGGAGACACTTAACAGTTCTTTAGGCGGTAACGTGTCCGCAAGCGATTTCTCGGTGAAAGCAGGCGGTTACTACAGTGTGGGACATCATTTGGGACAGACGTGCATTTATTGTCAGTTCGGTGAAACTGCCTTTTTCGCTACCTCCGAAGCGGGAACGGCATACGTTTGGACAAAAGGAGAGACAAAGCTGAAGAAAAAGAGGTGTCAAAGCCGCCAGTTCATTTCTGTGAGATGTGTGCAGGATTGATTTTTGAGGTGAAAGAGCTTACTGGTTGAATATTCTCATTATTTTTCCGTATCTTTGCCGTTCAAAATTCATAATTCTATGATAAGCAGACGTTATTTGAGAACGAAAGTGATGCAGGCCATATTCGCCCACGAAATGAACCCATTGGAAGATGTGGCTGAGGGAGCACAGAAACTTGCCACTACCATTGATAGCTGTTACAACCTTTTCCTTTACTTCTTTTCTATTTTTCCAGAAATAAAGTCTTATTGTCTGAAAAAAATTGAGGAACGCAAAAAGAAGAACTTCCCTACAGAGGAAGACCTTAACCCGAATACGAAATTTGTGGATAACGCTGTCATAGAGGGCATTGAAAACAATAGGGCACTGAATATATTATGGAAAGAAAGAAAAATATTTTGGAACGACCATAATGAACTCATTGCTGCTTTGTATAGGCAAATATCTCAAACTCAGGAATTTAATGACTATATGAATAATCCTGAGAGAAGTTATAAGGAGGACAAGGCTTTCTTGCTTTTCGTTGTGGAAAATGTTTTTGCCCCGAATGAATTGCTCCACTGGTTTTTTGAGGAGAAAAACGCGAATTGGTTTGATGATTTCAATGAGGCGATGCTTATGTTTTACAAGAATCTTGATGGTTTTAAAGAGATATCAGGAGATAACAACAAAATCACGCCGCTGTATGTAAAATCCGCAGACGATGCTGACAGGAAATTCGCACAAGACCTGTTCACGAAAACAGTGGTTCATGATGAAGAGTATTCGCACATGATTGATATGCGTCTTCAGAACTGGGAGCTTGAGCGTGTCGCCCAGATGGATATGATACTTATGAAAATGGCCATCTGCGAACTTATGGAATTCCCTGAGATTCCTATAAAAGTTACTATAAATGAGTACATAGAACTTGCGCGCTGGTACAGTTCTGAAAAGAGCGGCGGCTTCATCAACGGTATGCTCGACCGAATTATGGATGATCTGAAACAGGATGGCAAACTTAACAAAAGCGGCAAAGGTCTTATTAATAATTGAAAATTAATAATTTAAAATTAAATACTAACTTTTTTACTATGGCAAAATTAGCAGTTATAGCATTTGGCGGCAATGCGTTGTTACGCAGCGGCCAGAAAGGGACTTACGAAGAACAGATTAAGAATGTTACCGAAACCTGCCAGTCGTTGGTGGCACTGGTGAAACAGGGGTACAATATCGTGATAGGTCACGGCAACGGGCCTCAGGTCGGCAACGTGATGCTCCAGCACGAAGCTGGTAGTCAAGTTTTTGGTCTGCAAGCCATGCCGATGGATTTTTGCGTTTCAGAAACACAAGGTTCTATAGGATTTCTTATTGAACAAGGGTTCAGAAATGTATTCGCTCAAGAGAAAATCAACCGCAATATCGTAACTATCGTTACGCAAGTTGTTGTGGATAAGAATGATAGTAAATTCCAAAATCCGACAAAGCCGGTTGGCCCATATTATACGAAAGAGAAAGCTGACGAGTATGCAGCAAAGACTGGTTCCGTATTCAAAGAAGACCCGAAGGGCAACGGCTGGCGTAAGGTGGTGGCTTCGCCGCAGCCGCTCCGCATACAGAATATCGACATCGTGAAAAAACTCGCCTTGGATGGCAATATCGTTGTTACAGTCGGTGGCGGCGGGATCCCGATTATTGAAAAGGAGAACGGCCTCATCGCCGGCGTGGAAGCGGTTATCGACAAAGACCTCGCCTCCGCTCTCGCAGCCGTAAATATCGGTGCTGATGAGTTTTACATCCTGACTGATGTGCCAAAAGTCTATCTTAACTTCAAGAAACCTAATGAAAAGGCTCTTGACGTGATTACCGTTGCTGAGGCAAAACAATATTTGCAGGAAGGGCATTTCACAGAAGGCTCTATGGCTCCGAAGGTGCGCGCCGCCATCTATTTCGTGGAGAGTGGCGGTAAAGAGTGTATCATCACCGAGGCGGGGCAACTTGATAATCCGGCCTGCGGAACCCGTATCGTGAGATAATTTCAGGCTATGCTTTATCCTCTGAAATTCAAGCCTATCTTCAAAGATAAAATTTGGGGCGGTCGCAAAATGAAGACCGCCCTTCATAAGGATTTCTCTCCGCTTGGCAACTGCGGCGAGAGTTGGGAACTTTCGACTATGCCGGGTAACGTCTCAGAAGTTACAAACGGCTATCTCGCCGGCAACGGACTTGACGAACTCGTGGAAATCTATATGGGCGACCTTGTGGGGGAAGGTGTGTTCGACAGTTACGGCAACGAGTTCCCGCTTTTGGTGAAATGGATTGACGCCGCTGATGATTTGTCGGTGCAGGTTCACCCTGACGACAAGTTGGCAAAGAAGCGCGGCTTCCCGCGCGGGAAAACTGAATTGTGGCACGTTGTGGACGCTGATGAGGGAGCAGGCCTATATGTCGGTTTCAAAGAGGGCGTTGACATGGAAATGTACACAGAAGCGGTTAAAGCCGGCACCGTTGAATGTCTGCTGAATTTTTATCCAGTGAAGAAAGGAGACACTTTTTTCATTCCTGCGGGAACGGTACACAGTATCGGCAAAGGCGTGCTTCTCTGCGAAATACAGCAGTCATCAGACATAACGTACCGCATTTTCGACTGGAACCGCAGGGACTCCAACGGCAATAGCCGCGAACTGCACACCGAACTTGCAAACGAAGCACTCCGCTTCGACAAGCAGGATAACTGTAAACTTCAAGTAACACAGAAACTTAACGAGTCGGCACCGCTGCTCAGATCCTCTTTTTTCAACATCAATATACTTGAATTTGACCACCCGATGGAAAAAGTCTATGCGGCAATTGATTCCTTTGTGATATATGTCTGCTTGGAGGGGAAAGTCCATTGTGTGTATGAAGGCGAATATGAAACCATCACGCAAGGGGAAGTCATCCTAAAACCCGCCGATATGACAGAAATGACACTCGTCACTGAAGAAAAATCCAAAATCCTCGAAATCTTCATCTAACTTCTATTTCCTATCTCCAAACTCCTAATTCCTATTTTTATGAAAAAAATCCCATTTATCACCATCCTCCTATTTTTCAACATCTCATTCGCCCAAATAATAACTCCGGGCATGGGTAAATCTTACACTTTCAGCGACTTGGCCGCCGACACTTCGGGAAGCGTGGTTGTCTCTTCTGATATTGCAAACCTATACCAAGACCTGACAATTTCGCAGAAAGACACGCTGTTGCTGGATGCCGCTTTGCAAACGCTTGTGATTAATGGCAATATTGTGGTAACCATTCACGGCTCCGTGGTCTGCGAACCCCGACAAAACAAACTGATTGTCAGTGGCTTGGCTGAGAATGACTCCGCGGCAACTTTCGAGTGGCGTTTCGATGAAGCACAAAGATCAACATTTTCGAAGATTATCTTTGAAAACGGTCAGAATATTTTAATTGATAAGACCGAAGTGCTGATTGACAGTTGCGAATTCAGAAACTTCACCTCACAAGTAATAAAATATATGTATTGTAATCCCGTGATTCAAGGCTGCTATTTCCACGATAACAGACTTGCTGCGATAAACTCAGGGGCAAATGTTACTGGCGCGCCGTTTATTAAGGATAACATCTTCTACCACAATGTTTTGGATAATGTGAACCAGCCTCAGATCAATCTTGGGCCAGGCTCGGAATCTGATACGGTTTTCATTATTGATAATGTGATTGACGGATGTTCTTCAATGTCTGGCGGAGTTGCAATTGCAGATCTTATGAATGTGAGCCGGACAAATGTCGTGCTTCGCGGAAACCGTATCGAAAATAACAGGTACGGCTATACCCAAAACGGCAAAAACATATACGCTCTTCTTGAAGATAATATGTTTATTGACAATAATTTGGAAACCAATCCCATGAACGGGGGCAGCGGCGTCAGCATTTATGGATACGATACAACTTGCGCCGCCAAACTCCGCCGCAACGTTATCTCCGGCAATCTTTGGGGCGTTACTGCTATCTATTACCATAATGTTGATATGGGAACTCTTGATGATTTTGGCTATAACTCGCTGTATGACAATGAGAATGGCGGCACCGTCTATGCACTATACAACAACGCCTATTCACCGATAAGTGCAATCGGCAACTGCTGGGGCGGCAATTCTGCGGAGTTTGCGGAAGAGGTAATTTACCACTATAACGATCAGGACAATTTGGGACTTGTAACTTTCGAGCCAATTTGGTGCCCTGAAAACCCTGTGAAGGATAATCCAGCTTTTGATTTGGAAATATATCCCAATCCCGCGGGCGATATTTGCCATATCGTCTCATCTGAGCAGGTGAAGTGTGTGAGAATTGTCAATTCATTAGGTCAGACGGTGCGGCAGGCGCAGCCCGAAACGCACGAGTACACATTTTCATCATTGAAAAATATGCCTCGAGGTATCTATTTTATTGTAGTGGAAACAAAGAATGAGATAAGAGTTAAGAAATTGGAATTGAGATAGTTAAAGTTTGAAAACCTCATTGCCCGCCCGTCAAAGCAATTAGCGAGTCATTTTGGCTTTGGTCGTATGCATACCCATCACTCAGACGGTAATAATTTGTAACGTGAAATAGGCTGTCGCTCCCGTATTCAGAAACATCAGCCTCTTCTCTTATCAGATCAAATTGTTCGTATATGGTGAAATCCACATCGTGAAAGCAGAGTCGTGCCGGTTGCCATAAGCCAATACATTGTTCATATTCGTTTATTATTCCATTCCTTTTATACAACGTATAATTATGTGGGGTTATAAAACCACCGTATTCGTCATCATACACCACATATCCGTACATCACATATTTATTGTCTTCGTAAACTTTGTGGTCCCCTTCAAAAATGGCATAGAAAAAAACTACAACACATAATAAAATAAATTCTACGGCATTTATTCTACCTGTGATTTTGCTAACCACTTGCATATCCTCTTCAGGCTCTTCAGATTCTCTATTACCAAAGCATAGCATAAGACAATATGTTGCTGCGAGAAGTGAGGCGGGAACCAGCGCCCAGTGATCGAGATTATAAGCCAATTTGTCGCCATTGGTAAAGACAAATTTCGGTACAACTACCGCTGCCACAGACAGCAACGCCGCCACGCCTATCATTCTCCGCACAAAAACTTTCATAATCTTATTCCATAAAACAGCCAACAGATGAATTGTATCTGCAACAGACTGCGAAATTACATATTTTTTTCGATTGATACGAAGGGGGGGGTATTAATGTGATGTCCCTTTGGAACAAAATGCTTAGGAGACAATCATATACAATAGCCAAGACATCGGAGAGGTCGCACGCACGAAGTAGGGCTGCCATAATATGACAGCCCTACAAACATCTGTCATAATACGGCAACCCTACATCTACGTTGGACGTTGTCGTTAATGTCGCACGCCGTAGGTGTGCGGGGAAAAATTCGCAGCAAATGCCGCAATGTATCGGAAATCAAGATTGCAACGCTGCTATCTGTTCTTCAGACAATCCTGTGGCTTTCACGACATCTGAAATGGAAATGCCAAGCTTCAGTAAATTGCGTGCAGTTTGTAGAATAGCTTCTTCCCTGCCTTTCTCTAATCCTTTCTCGAAGCCTTCATCCATTCCCAATTTGCGGTGGTATTTCATCGCGTCTTTCACGTCCTCATACTCCAGCACACTCTTCTCATAGTCCTGTTTTTCCATGGCGTTCAGTTTTGAAATGTTACATTCCTCAAACAGTTCGTGGAATACCCCGTATTGCTTCGGTATGTCCGCCTCCCTCATCTGCCACATGTTCTTTATCGCGTAGCACCACTTCTCCTTGTCGTCTGCAAACTGCACAAACTGTTTTATGCGTGCAAATTTACTCAAATCTATCAAAAGGAACGACATCTTGTCCAAAAAAATGTTGTTTTTGTCATCTTTGAGCATCACATGGAGAATAAAGTCATCGCTGTTGCGAAGCTCTTTGATTTTGAAATCTGCAAGTACGATTGATATGACTTTAGGGTACCGGTAC
>JAGCRI010000141.1 GCA_017964755.1 Bacteroidales bacterium
GCAGAGCATGCGCCATTTCAAATGAGAATTTTTTTGTAAGTCGGAAAACAGACATGGCTATTGTATTATAATTTTCAGTGTTTCAGTATGTTTTATGTCAGTTATTCTTATAAAATAAATTCCTGCTCTTAAATCTTTTGTTTCAAAACTGATAATTGGAGAGTTTGTATTTTCTGTAGTTAAAATCAGTTGTCCGACTTCATTAAAAACAGCAACTTTTTCGATAAGCATATCAGCATTTGAAATTGAAAACCTCTCGTTTGCAGGATTCGGGAAAACATAATAAGAAGTTGTTGATTTATAGTCATTTATAGAGGTTGCAATATATGGTTCAAACACATAATCTGTGGAATCGCCCCACAGATATTCAGCGAGTTGCGGGAAATCAATGAAAGGATTGCGGTTGTTTTGCACCATTTGGATTGCGTTGTTCCTGTCACGTTCCTTATCACTAACCTCGTCAAATTTATTCCAATCGCGGAACAGATTCAACGCCCACGGCTTTAATGTGGAGAACGTGAAAACTGAGACGGTGTCCTGACTGAAATTATAGTCCTTGTATCTCAACGACATATAGAAATATGTTCTTGCGAGATCGCCTTTAAAAGCGTCAATCGGCTCGAAAACTTTTCCGGAATAGTCTGAAGAATAGCTGTTTTTGCCGATTTTTGAGCCATTTTGTGATGTCCAAGTGGCATTATCGACAGTTCCGTAAGGCATATTGTTCCGTTTGTTGTTCACATAGCCGTCAGTAGGGTAAAGGTGACAAAGGTCGGAATAGATATGGTAAGGTTTCATCGAATTGCCACCGAACCAGCTGTTTGGAACACTATGCTCTCGGTTGTAACAGTCGCCTTCCTTGCTGTAGTTGAGGCCGCTGCCACACTGTTTTACAGAAAAAGGGAAAGTGTATGGCGGCTCTCCGCCAGGGATGTCCGAATAGATGTCCCATACAATGTCATCACCTTTATTGTCGGTAAGGGTGAAATAAGTCCAAAGTTCATCATAATCAATGAATTTGTTGTCTTTTATAATGTCATAAAGAGCTGATTTCAGTTCGTCTCCTTTTTTGCCGAGGGCGGAGTTATAATATCCACCGTATGGGTCTGGCTGTGCGGAAACATTAAAAATTGTTGCAATTAGCGAAATTACGAGAAAAATAGTTCTTTTAACCATAATTTTTATTTTTATCTATTATTTGACGATGAAATGCAAAATTACAAGATTTTTTAATTTAAAAAGTTGTATTTTTGTGCAACTTTGCAAATTTTAAGAAAAGAATAGTCAAACGCACTTTTTAAAGAGATAAATGCCACTTTCTGACATAAACAAAATATTTTCAAACAAGCGTGCAGGAATTGCGATGCCAACCAGCATTGAGCGGCGCCGCGACTATCAGCGCGATTACGACAGGATAATCTTCTCGCCAGACTTCAGGAAACTTCAGGACAAAACCCAAGTTTTCCCGTTGCCTGACGGCGTGCTCGTCCATAACAGACTCACCCACTCCTTGGAAGTATCATCAGTCGGCAGGTCGTTGGGGGCGATTATCGGGAGGGCGCTGTGCGACAAATATGCGGCTGACCTTACTCCGGAGAGCATGGATTTTTATGAGCATGACCTGTATAACGTGCTTGCAGCTGCAGCGTTGTGCCACGATATTGGCAATCCTGCTTTCGGACACGCTGGAGAAGACGCCATATCTGCCTTCTTCCGCAAAAATGAAGAGCTTAAAACCTTTTTTACTGAAGCCGGCTGGCAGGATCTCGTGCATTTTGAAGGGAACGCCAACGCCATACGACTCGTGGCAGGCAACCATAGCGGACAAAACACGGACGGACTGAGACTGACTTACGCAACTCTTTGTGCTATAGCAAAATATCCATGCGAATCTGTCGCAAGAAACAAAAAATTCATTCATCGTAAAAAATTCGGTTTTTTCCAGCCTGACAAGGAAATATTTTCCGAAATTGCAGCAGAAACATGCATGATTCGGGAAAATGACTCACCGCTTGCGTACCTGCGCCATCCGTTTGTCTGGCTTGTTGAAGCCGCTGATGATATATGTTATAACCTGATGGATTTGGAGGACGCCCACAGTTTGGGAATCATTGAGCACCAAACCTGCCGCGACCTGCTCAAAAACCTTGTTGCCAATCTTGCAGTTGATGACTTGCATATTGTCGAACAGAGGCTTAACTCATTGTATGACAAGGATAAACAGATTGCATATCTTCGTTCAAAGGCTATTGGCGGACTAATAAAACACGCCGCTGAAATTTATGTCGCCCATTTTGAAGAGATTCTTGACGGCACTTTTGCCACCTCACTTTTCGACATGATTTCAGAGCACACACCTGAACTGTCAGAAATTGTCAGCTTTTCAGTAGCTAACGTCTATAACCACATAAGGGTTGTTGAGATTGAGAACGCCGGCTACAATGTGATGTACGAGCTTTTGTCGCACCTTATCCCTTCAATTATACTGCCGAAAGAAAAACGTGAGGTTTTCGACAAGAAGAGCGTCCGTTTGCTGCCGGCCGCCTACAACAAGGACGGTGATACGGAGGCGGCACGCATCTGGGGCGTGGTGGACTATGTTTCGGGCATGACCGACAATCAGGCAACTTCACTTTATCGCAAAATTAAAGGTATCGACATCGGATTTTCTTACTAAACTGCTGGATCATGGAAATGAGGACTTTAATCTTTTCGTTTTTCGTATTATACACACTTCTTCTGTTTGTGATAATGTGGCTTACATCAAAAAAAGCCACTAACAAAACCTATTTCACGGGCAACAGGCAGTCACCATGGTTTGTGGTGGCTTATGGAATGATCGGGGCTTCTTTGTCGGGCGTCACTTTTATGTCAGTACCGGGCGATGTCAAAACCACGCAGTTCACATATTTCGGAATCGTTCTCGGTTATATACTCGGCTATCTCACTATCGCATACATACTTCTGCCTCTCTACTACAAACTTCAGCTGACATCAATCTACGAATATTTGGGACAACGGTTCGGCAACGAAGCTCATAAAACCGGATCTGCACTTTTCATTCTATCACGGCTTTTGGGCTCGGCACTGCGAATGTACCTCGTGATTTACGTTTTGCAAATTTTCATTTTCGATGCGTGGGACATCCCTTCGTGGGTTACCGCCTCCATTATGATAATTATTATCCTGCTTTATACATTCAGAGGCGGAATCAAAACAGTTGTATGGACAGACACACTACAAACCACATTCCTGCTTACCGCATTAGTTATCACTATAATAGTGATTTTCAGGGATTTAAAAATGGGACCTGGCGAAATTTGGCAGACAATGGAGGCGCAGGGTTACACAAAAGTCTTTGAAACCGACTGGCATAAGGCAAATTATTTTCTGAAACAGATTCTGAGCGGTATGTTTATAACTATTGTTATGACCGGTTTGGATCAGGATATGATGCAGAAAAACCTGACTTGCAAGAATTTGCGGCAAGCCCAATACAACATTTTCTCATTTACGGGCATTTTGGTATGTGTAAACGTGCTCTTCCTGCTTTTAGGTGGGCTCCTGCTCGTTTATGCCAACTCAAAAGGAATTTGCCTCACCGATATGCCGACTGACAGAATTTATCCTGAAATCGCTTTCAACTATTTGGGACCTTTTGCCGCAATAGTTTTTGTCATCGGCCTGATTTCCGCAGGCTATTCAAGCGCTGACGGCACTCTCACCGCCCTGACAACTTCTATTTGCTATGACATAATCAGAATTGAAAACTACGTAAAAGATGAGCATAAGCAGATGATACTCCGCCGTATGATTCACATTGCAGTCGCAATGGTCTTTCTGGCTATCATCATTATTTTCTCCAATTACCACAACGACGCACTTATAAGAATTATCTTTACAATAGCAAGTTATACATACGGACCTATACTCGGACTCTTCACTTTCGGACTATACACAAAACGCGAAATTGCTCTTAACCGCCGCTGGCTCATTCCTTTTATTGCCATTCTCGCTCCCGTTTGCTGCTACTTCCTGTCTACATATTCAAAAGAACTGTTTTGGGGTTATACTTTCGGCTTCGAGTTGCTTATTGTCAACGGAATACTGACATATTTAGGGCTTTTATGCATATCTGCCAGACAAAAAGAAAAAAATGATTGACGTATGCAAAACCTTGTATTAGAGATAATTACCAAAGAAGAGGAGCGATTCAGCCTGAGGCATATTGGGGCCGTTAGGGAAGTGGACTCTCTCGCTCCCATAATCAGCGGCAAAGTTCCGTATGACGGCTCTGAAACAGGGTTTTATGATTTCAGGAATGCTGTGCTTGCGTCATTTTATCGTGAAATCGGTTTTGAAGTTTTTATAGAACAGCAGAAAAAAACAGCGTTTGAAACCCCATTTTTCACAACTTTGTACCATGATCTCAAACGGAAATACAATTCAAAAGCTAAAGAGCTCTCTGACTGGGAAAAAGATTTGGGGCTGCTCCATGCCATTGCGTGGCATCTCACTTTTGAGATGTTCCGCACTATCCGGAACACCTTTTCCAATGATTCGGCTAACTTCAATAATGCCGCCGCTGTATGGTCATATTTTGATGACGAATGCCTGAAAATTCTGCCTATAGGATTTCAGGAGTTTATATCACAAATTGAATCCGGCGATGAATATTTCAGAGAAGCTCTTGCAGGTATTGTAAAAAAAAGTGTGGAAAATGTCACAAAAAGGAAAAATTCTGCATTTGATGAAAGTCTTTTGTCAAGCGCTCTTTGGGAAGAAACTTATACATTTTTCATAAAAAAGCTGGAAGAAGGGACTCTGAAATTCGACTTGCCGGTGCAGTTAAGGGCATATTTGACAAAAACCTGCGAGATTTCATTTCTGGAATATTGCAGAGGGAACAAAAAAGAGTTGAAAAACAGGGAATATATTGATGAAATTGCAGTTTTGGAAAATATTGGGGACGAAAATGATGATAATTGTGAGTTTGATGCTGCTGATGTTGACGTGGATACGACAAATGAATATGAGGTGGCAGGCGCAATTGCAGTCATTCTGCTGAACAAAAACCATCCGCTTTATCAGAAAATAGTGCGGAAAGATGAGGAAAAAGTGAAGTTATTGATGGAAAAAAGCATAAATAACCTTTCATACGCCGAAATTGCAGACAAATTTTATAGTGACTGTTCCGAGCGTGAGAAGGAGAAAAAGGTTATTTCCATGCGTAAGGAGTATGAAAGGTTCCGGGCGGTGCTGAAGTCAAGATATATTGAAATAATGACAAAAAAAAGCAGAAATGTGCCAATATAATAAAGATGATATTGAAAGGTATTTCAGTAACGGAATGACTGAAGCTGAGGAGATTGCATTTCAGAAGCACCTCCTGACTTGTGACAGCTGCAGGCGTGAGCTGGAGAAGTACCGCCGGTTGGCGGCTGCCATTGCCGAACCTTCCGCAGAAGAAGCAGCAAAAGTTATCCCGTTTGGAATCCGTTACAGAAAGTGGATAGCAGCCGCCTCCATCCTTATTTTGGCAGGGATTGGCGGGCTAATATCTTATATAACCCGCACCCCGGAAGAGAACGGCGGCGGCAATGGCACGGGAAACAACGTCGCAGTTATCACAGATACTGTAAAAAATGAACTTAGCGACACAATTTCCGAACTGATCGCTCCCGAAGAGCAGGGCTCACAAAAATATTACACACAGGAACCTGCAAAGAAAAAGCTTACCCCGAAAAAAAATGAAGAACTGCTTATGCCTATGATGGATGAGCCTACCCATTACGCAAAAAAAGACACTTTCAAAAAAGATTGACAACTCTTGCTTTTTGAATTTCTTTTTTTTCTATTTTTGCAGCAAATTATTAATAATTTAAAACCAAAAAAAATGAAAAAATTAATGTTATTGGCAGGTGTGCTGTGCTTTATTTTCGCTTCCTGCTGCAACCAACCAAACGAACAGGCCGCTCCCGCAGAAGGCGAAGGCTGCCAGAAAGAGAATCCTGAATGCCAGATGCCCGAAGAGGTGAAACAGGCTATCGCTGATTGGGAAAATTGGGACAATTTGGAACCGGCCCGTCAGGAAGAACTCCTTGCAAA
>JAGCRI010000142.1 GCA_017964755.1 Bacteroidales bacterium
ATATCGCAATGCTTCCTTCAGGCGGCTCCCGGGGCCGCCTCTTGGTTAAGAACAGGAGATAGGAATTAAGCCGTGGAATACTCGTCTTCATATTTGCGGAAAAGGAAATTGGCGGGGCTCTCCGAATAGGGGTCGGCGGCACATACTCACCACAAAGAATATTCCGAATCAGCATGTACGCAGCCTTCCCCACCCCGGAAACGGAAATAAGAACACAATTCTGCTGGAACCATATCGAATTTGGCGCCGGTGTAACTTGGAAACCAAATCTCGGCATCACACCGTGTCTGACATTAAATTTCCCATTAAAAAAGAACAAGAGATGACATCTTTACGGAAATTTATCACAACTGCCATGGTCGTATCTGCGGCAATTTGCCAAACTAACGCACAAAACGACACGGTGCACGATGCTGTCAACGAACAGGTTTTAGATAATCTCGAATACATTATTGAAGGAAAATTGGAAACCGTAGGTGACGAAACTGATTTTTCGGAAGAGATAAGCGAACTATTAGTAGAAGGGAAAAGCCAAAGCAACATAAACTCCGTATCGGCACAAATCGCCGCAATAAAATTACAACTTACTGATTATCAATATTATCAATTACAGAAATATATTTACACTTATGGTGAATTAGTCAGTTTATACGAATTATACGCAATAGAGGGATTTGACAAGAAGACGGTGGAGAGAATTATTCCTATAATAAAAGCTAATCCAACCAAACGCCGAAAGCCGTTTGCCCATTTTTTCAGGAACGGGCGGCACGAGTTGCTACTACGGTACGGCCAGATTCTTGAAAAACAGGAGGGCTACGCCAAAACAGAAACAGACGGGTATCTTGGCAGCCCCGCCAGACTCGCATTCAAATACACATTCAGAAGCAACGACATATTCACATTCGGGATATCAGGGGAGAAAGACGCGGGCGAACAGTTTTTCCGTGGGGCAGAGAAACAAGGCTTTGATTTCTATTCGTTCCACCTCGAATTCAAAAATCTCGGACTACTGAGAAAAGTTGTCATAGGTGACTACAAGCTCAATTTCGGTCAAGGGGTCATATTAGGGAGCGGACTTACAGGAACAAAAGGCGGCGGAGCGGTCAGCTGCCGCAAATTCACAACAGGGATTCGGGCAGTGACGCCAATAAATGAAGGGGAATTTTTGCGCGGCGCCGCCATCGAAGTAGGCAACGCCTCATACAACGGCACCATATTCTACTCACACACTTTCTATGACGGGAAAACCACGCCATCAGAGTCCAATGAAGATGAACTGATTTTTGAAGGCTCTTTGAACAACACAGGCTACCACAGAACCGAAAACGAAATTGAGAAAAAAAACGCACTCATGAAACGCTTGTACGGATTCCATGTCCAGATAAACAGACGGATTTTCAGATTAGGCGTTCAAGGTATAAGAAGCGAGTTCTCTCACGAAATATTACCAAATGAAAAAACATACCAAAAATACAAGTTCTCCGGCAAGGGTAGCAGCAACTTAAGCATTGATTACCAGCTTATTCTGAAAAAGCACCTATTGTATGGTGAGATCGGGACGGATAAAAATTTCAGAATCGGATTGCTACAAGGGGCGACCTTCAATTTTGACCCGTGTGTAAAAATGTCAGCAATATTCAGATATTACGACAAAAAATTTACAGCTCTAAACAGCAACGCTTTCGGTGAAAACTCTCCTAACCAGAACGAGACCGGCCTCTATGTTGTCACCGACATTATTTTAGGGCGGAAAGCAGAGATATCGGTGAGCGGTGATTTCTACAGGCACAACTGGCTACAATATGGCATTGACGCGCCCTCCAAAAACTGCGATTTCATCTGCCAAGCTAAAATCTCACCGGCAAAACACCTAAAAATCGGCCTGCGTTATGACTACCGCCACAAAGCATACAACACAAGTGGGGAACATCTGAACGAAATTGGAATACGGCACAGGCACCGTGTCAAGGCTGCATTAACTTACACCCCGTACAATTTCCTGAAATTCAAGACAGAAACCGGATTTATTGCCAACAGGTACGAAACAGCGAAAAAAACGAAAAGCGGAGTATTGTTTTTGCAAGACATCGACTTAAATTTGGAAAAGGCAGGGCTAAGCATAAAAGCCCGGCTCGCATATTTTGACACAGACAGCTACGATGAGCGCATTTACGCTTACGAAAGCGACCTGCTATATTCGTTCACAATAACTCCTCACTTTGACACCGGGATACGAGGATTCCTGATGATTAAATACGGGTACAAATGGTTTGATATTTGGGTGCGTGTTGCCCGTACTTTTTACACAAACAAGGAGAGTGTTGGCAGCGGATTGGAAAAAATCGACGCACCGCATAAAACAGAGCTAAAGGCTCAGTTAGTGATAAAAATGTGAGAAAAGGGAAACAAAAAAAGCCACTTGCGTCAAAGTGGCTTTTTCCTTGTGGGAACAACAAGATTCGAACTTGTGACCCCCTGCTTGTAAGGCAGGTGCTCTAAACCAGCTGAGCTATGCTCCCCTGCTTGAAAAGCGGTGCAAAAATACACTTTTTTTCAATTAAAAACATAAATTCTGTGATTTTTTTAATTTTTTCAATGTAAAATAATCTATATCAACAATTTGGCATTAACTTAAAATTGGAATCCTAACATTATTGAGAAAAAAGACGGCTTTGCAGATTTTCTGTCCTTGAAAAAAGATGTAAGGTTTTTCTTGTACGCCAAATCTATCGTCACAAAATGAATCTTCAATCCTGTCCCTGCCATAAATATGAATGAGTGCGGATTTATTGAAGATTTGTCGTATCCGATACTGTTTTTTGTAACATGTATAAGAGGCTGGTAAGCCACACCGAAATTCGGCAGGAAAGCGACTTTATTGCTTACGGGAAGATAAGCAACCGCTTTTATGGGAATTTGCAGGAACCGGCTTTCAACGCGTTCTGTCCCGGCAGCGGGCAGAATTGCGGTTTCGTATGTGCCTTTGTGGAACATGTAGCCGAACCCGATTTCACCGTAAACAATTTTCCCAAACCGCGCGAATGCGCCAAATTCTGCTGAAAGCAGCTTGTCAAGTTTATCCGTTTCAGAATATTTTGACTCAAGCGAAATATTCACACCGAGACGGAAACCGTATTGGAGCCATGAGGCTTCTTTCACAAGCCGCGACCAATCAGACGGCGGGGCGGCAACCGCAGCACTGCCGCTTGCCATTAGAGCAACGACAAAGAGCAATATTATCCTTATTTTTCGCATATCTGTTTTGTTTTATCTTCAAATTCTTTGAAATCCGTTATACGCAGCAAATTTTGCAATTCACCGGCACTTAGCGAGAAAAACCGCGCGAAATAGTGCCACAATTCTTTCATATTAGCCATAACACGATGTTCGCCGCAAACCGCGAGCATGCTATCCAGCAAATCGGCATAGAAAGCGGCGAATCTTTCCTTAAGTTCAGACAAAGGCTGCAACGGCAAAACCGCTTCCGCCCGCTCAATCTGTTCAGCAAGAAATGGATTAGCCAAAATGCCGCGACCGAGCATCCACGCCCAAACTTGCGGAAAAAGTTTTTTTAGCCCAATAAAGTCATCAACTGACTGAATATCACCGCTATAAATCACCTTATGACGTGTAGCATTCAGACATTCTGAAAACGCCTTCATATCAGGAAGCCCATCATACTGTTGCACCCCAAGTCGCGGGTGAATCACCACAAAATCAAGAGGATAGGCATTCAATCGATCCAATAATACAATAGACTCCGAGGGTGAGTTCAAACCAATACGCATTTTCACCGATAGTGAAAACGGAGTTTTAGACGTTACGGCATTCACAACATCATCAACCATTTGCGGATAAGGCATCAGCCCGCAGCCGCGCCTCTTTCTCACTATCTGTTTCATCGGGCAGCCGACATTCCAATTGAAACGGGTATATCCGAACTCAGCATTCAGCGCATTGACCGTATCCACAAAATGGTCAGGATTACTGCCAATAAGCTGCGGAATTATCTCAATATCAGACAGATTATTCTCTATCCGAAAATCTGCATGCTTCCGCACATTGAGCTTTGTCTTCTCCTGTATAGGAAAAAACGGCGTCACCGCCGTTTTAATCCCATGCGCATGTCTGAAAAGACAATTTCTGAATGTGTAAACAGTTATGCCGTGTAAAGGCGCAAGCCAGAAGTCCGACATTATTCTATCACAATTTTTCTTGCAGCGATATTGTTTTTCTGTGTTATTTTTGCGATATACGTTCCCGCTGAAACGTTTCTGACATCAACTGCGGTAGCGTTACTGCAATTGGCAACCTCAAGCACTTTTTTCCCATTCAAATCATACAACTCAAATGTAAAATCATCATTATTATCTAATCTTACATTAATATAATCGCTTGAAGGATTAGGAGTTACAGAACAATCAAGTGCATTGATATTGCAGACTCCTGACGGAAGCTCAACAGTAATATCATCAACAAGAAGTTCTGATTGTCCGCAGTTATAAGAATTGGCAGAAGAGAAAATAATATTCAGGAAATCAGGCGTTTCGTCCGCAATCTCGACATTGAGTGGTATTGGAATTTCAGTATATTCGTCGAGCATTGTCATGCTTTTGTATGTGCCGCGGGCGATCACGATATCTCCGCTTACGGTATGTTTGGTTGCGAGGACAATAATCTGCATTGCATCACTTGCCATTGCGTCAGGGAGATACTTAGCCCAGACTTTCACATTATTTGGCACGGCATTGATAGGCACGCCGCCTGAAACGAAATGTGCGGGATCTATCTCAGCACCGCTGTCCCCCAAATTTCCAAGAATATATGCCTGAACGCTATCTGTTTCAAAATTACCAAGTTGGCATATCCCTGGCAAGGTTATACTTTCTGTGGCAACAGTGATAGTTTGCGTAGCCAATGACATGGCATAATTACCAGAATGAGCATCCTCCGAAGACTCACCTGCACTATAGCTGATAGGGAAAACGTAAACTGTCATAGAAAACGCGCTGTTCCAACCGTCAGCCTTTCCGTTAGTCCAACTCTCAAAACCGGCATTGGGAACAGGATTCTGCGCCATTGATGCCACTAAAAAAGACAACAAAAAAAGTGATAAAAACAATCTTTTCATAATAACTAATTTTTAACCGTTAAAATCTATTTTAATTTGCAAAGATACATATTCCAAATGAATGTTTGAATGCAAGAATAAAAAAAAGAACAAAAGCAACAAAAAAGCACAAATAATAGTCATTATTTTATTATCTTTGCAGATTTAAACAAAGTAAGGAAACTAACGAAAAAGACTAAATGCCGACACCAAAAGGGTATTCCAAATATAAGCTCATAATTTCCCTTATACTGTCAATAGTTTTTCTAACGACCGCAGACATTTATGGGCAGGACGAATACTTTGTTCCCAAGTCGGGGCAACAGGTCCTTCAGGTGTGCAACGCAATAATTTATGATGCCGGTGGTCCTAACAACCCATACGACAACAA
>JAGCRI010000143.1 GCA_017964755.1 Bacteroidales bacterium
CCATTTCCTCCATAACAGGGATAAATGTATTTTTCTGTTTTACATGTTGATATTTCATGGGACGAAATATTCTTGCCAGCCTGCATAGAAAAAATTTCACATAGTCTCACCCACTCCCAGCTTTCAGGGATCTCGAAAGGAGCTTCGGAGGTTTCCAACTTCCGATAAGGGAGTTTATAAAAATCAAATAAATAATAATAAAATGACAATAATTTCGTTGTATAAGAAAATAACAATTATAAAACTTATAAAATACTAACTGACTTGTTGAACATTAAACATTCTCAAAATGCTGGAAAAATTCGAATCATTCCTTCGCCAGTCTAACATGGCAGAAAACACTATCAACTCCTACATCTATACCGTTAGGGATTATACTGTGAAGTTCAAACAGATAAATAAACGCAACTTGCTGATATATAAAACTTACCTTATTGAATCATATAAGCCTAAAACGGTGAATCTGAGGATTCAGGCATTGAATAAGTACCTCCTTTTTCTTGGAAAAGCGAAACTGCATTTGAAATCGGTAAAAGAACAACAACGTACATACTTGGAAAACGTCATCAGTAATGCGGATTACAATTTTTTCAAACGCAGCTTGAAAAAAAGACGGGCACATAGAATGGTATTTTGTTGTCCGCTTTCTGGCGGCCACGGGGGTAAGAGTAAGCGAATTGGTTCAAATCAAAATCGAACACGTCAGGGCTGGCTACCTCGATTTGTATTCCAAAGGCGGCAAAGTCAGACGGATATTCATTCCCAAGCTTTTGAGAGAGGAAACCGAAAAATGGATAGCGGATATTCACAGAGAATCTGGCTATCTTTTCCTTAACCGATTCAATGAACGGATTACCACCCGCGGCATCTCAATGCAACTCAAGCACTTCGCCCAAAAATATGGTTTGAATCCCACTGTAGTCTATCCTCATTCATTCAGACACCGTTTCGCCAAGAATTTCTTGGAAAAATACAACGACATATCTCTTTTAGCCGACCTCATGGGGCACGAAAGCATTGAAACGACACGGATATACCTACGCAAAAGCAGCTCCGAACAACAGGAAATCGTGGACCGAATCATCACTTGGTGACTTATGCGTTTACAGTTTTTTCTATTTGAGACTTTGTCATTCGCCCAAATTACGCAGATTATTTCTGCATAAACAAGCATTATTTACATAAAAACATTAATGCGTGAGGTGTTACAAGCCGCAAAAGAATAATTCCGATTTCTTTTGTATTTTTGTTTTTCAAAACAATAGCAAATGGGATTTCTTCTTAACACTAATTTTGAGACAATAATTGCAACAATATCAGGCTGGGTGTGGAGTCCCCCGTTAGTGTGCCTTTGCCTCGGTGCAGGGCTTTACTTTTCGCTGCGCACGCGTTTTGTGCAAGTGAGGCGGTTCGGGGAAATGGCGCGGCTGCTTTTCTCAACCGACAAAAAGCAGAAAACCGGAATCTCCTCTTTTCAGGCATTTGCCATGGCCTTGTCGGGACGTGTTGGAACAGGCAACATTGTCGGCGTGGCAACGGCTATCGGCTACGGCGGTCCGGGTGCTATCGTCTGGATGTGGATTATCGCTTTCCTGGGTGCTGGCTCCGCTTTTGCCGAAGCCACTTTAGCTCAAATATACAAAGAGGAGCATAACGGACAACTTCGCGGCGGCCCGTCATACTACATCGAAAAGGGGCTCCGCTGCAAGTGGCTGGCAGTAGTGTTCGCAATCTGCTCCACCTTCGCATGCGGACTGCTTCTGCCTCCGGTACAAAGCAACGGCATTGCCATAGCATTCTCCAATTCAATAAATATTCATCCGGCATTCATAGGAGGCATAACCGCATTTATCCTTGGCTTGGTTATCATCGGCGGGGTGAAACGCATTGCACGTGTAGCGGAACTTGTAACCCCGTTTATGGCCGGAATCTACATTGTACTATCCTTAATCATACTTGTCTGCAACATTTCGGTTGTACCGTCAGTTTTCAGTGAGATGATACGTGGGGCGTTCGGGCTACACGAAGTATTCGGCGGCATAATCGGCAGCACGATTGCGTGGGGCGTGAAGCGAGGAATATACTCCAACGAAGCAGGTCAAGGCACAGGGCCGATTGTAGCTGGAGCCGCAAAAGTCTCCCACCCTGTGAAGCAGGGCTTGGTGCAGGCATTTTCAGTATATGTTGACACTCTGCTGGTATGCACCGCCACCGCCGTCATGATATTGGCAACAAAAACATACAATGTTATTGACAGCGCAAGCGGCGAAGTTCTGATGCAGTCGGCATACAACTTGGGCGCGCCTGATGTATCATACACCGCCACCGCAATTGGGACGCTGACCGGGGCAGCTGTCGGCAACATTGTGGTTGCTGTCGCCCTCGCGTTTTTCGCATTCACCACAATTATGGCATATTACTACTACGCCGAAACAGGAGTGGTATATCTTTTTGGGAAAGGACGTAAGGAACACATCTGTATCTGGGTGCTCCGTTTATGCATCATTGCAGCAGTATTCTACGGTTCGCTCAAAGAAGCGAAAGCTGCGTGGGACATAGGGGACATAGGCGTTGGTGCAATGGCATGGATAAACATCACCGCTATACTCCTGCTTTCACCCAAAGCGATACGAGTACTTAATGATTACGAAAAACAAAAGGACAATGGGATGGAACCGGTTTTTGACCCTAAAAAGCTGAATATCGACAAAGCGGATTTTTGGGATAAAAAATAATTTTACGGCTTTGTATCATAACAACACCCCCACCCCTGCCAATATGCAGAAAAACATTGTTGACATAACCAACAAGGGCAACATCTTATCAAGTTCTCTTCCTGTGCGTGTCCAAACACCAGCTACCTGTTTGATATACAATGGCAAAGTCAATATAAAAAGGTAGTTCCACAATGAAGTGTGAGTTATAAAGACATACACAATCATACATATCCAGCCCGCAGCAATGAGACAACAATGGTAGATTTTCGCCTGCCTCCCGCCTATTTTCAACGGTATTGTAACACGTGTCGCCCTGTCGGAATCCATGTCGCGCAAATTGTTGACATTCAGCACACCGACGCTGAAAAGCCCAACAGCAGAAGCAGGCAGCAAAAGCAATGGTGGCAATTCGTGAGTCAAAACGAAATACGAGCCGCAAACCGACACCAAGCCGAAGAAAATGAAGACGAAAATATCTCCAAAGCCACGGTATCCGTATGGATTTTTGCCTAATGTATAACGCACCGCCGCCCAAATCGCAGCCGCGCCAAGACAAAGCAACGCTATCGGCTCCGCAGCAAGCAGTGTCCCGAAAGAGAACCATATCATAGCCATTCCACAAAAAACAGATATTATTGCTGTGATCAAGATTGCCTTACGCATAACATTGACACTCAGCTGATTGCTTTGCAGGCTGTATGCCGGTCCGTTACGTTCACCGCAATCTGTCCCCGACAAAAAATCGCCCAACTCATTCGACAAGTTCGAGAGTATCTGCAACGAAACCGCAGTCAGCAACAAAAAAATACACTCCCCCACCCCGCAAGCCACATCACGGATAGCGAAAAAGAGCCCCAACAACACCCCCGACAACGAAAGCGGCAATGTGCGCAACCGCATCGAATACAAAAGCGAAAGAAAAGCAGAATTAACGTGTTTACTCATAAGCACATAAGTATCAATAGAATAAAACAATTAAAAAACGGCGAGGCACTACTTGTTTATAGCAGCATATTTCGACTGGTTTGCAGGGTCAAGCTGCTTCATAATATTTATGACAGTTGTCTTTTCAGTAGCAGTGCCCTCGCTGAAGATATTGATAATCTCCTGCGATTTCGCCAAAACAATCAGCTGGATAATATAAAGGTTCGTCTTAATCTTATTCACATCATTGAGCATTTTCAATGCGTCCAATATGGAAGCGCGCCCGGCATCAGGCGACTCTGACATCACATCCAGACCGAGCCTATGGTACGCATAATAAAAATCATGGATTTTGCTATACTGTCCGTTTGTAAGATTCTCCATAAGCCAATAGCGGTTCTTCTGTCCCGATTCATAAACTTTCCAACCGGGCTCCGTAGCATTTGCATTCAAGCTGACAATTGACTGGCATTTGCTGAGATAGACGTCACCGCCGTTTTGCGAAAACGAATCAAAATCAATGGCAAGAAATAGATTGAGATAAAACGCTATCAGTGAAGTGAGTTGCGACAAATTAGAGTTATCGGCATATTCCAACGCCTGTCCTTCTTCGTAAGTGAACTTAATGTCCTTATCCTGAAAATTAAGCATCGAACTCTTATAGTTAGTTCCGTAAACAGGCCGTTGGAGCTGCAACGTCATAGTACCTTTCATCACATCACCCGAAACATCATCGAGGGTAATCAGAATTGCGCATTCAATTCTCTCATTGGCTTTCAGATTATACTGGCACCATTTCCTGTCATTCACGAATGAATACAAGGCCTGCTGCAAAGTATTGTATTTCTCCTTGTTAGAGCCGGGAATCTTTGAAGTGTTGATTGAAATCTGGCATTGGAAATCCTGGGCA
>JAGCRI010000144.1 GCA_017964755.1 Bacteroidales bacterium
GACGATTTCGGAAGCCGAGGCGCTCATCTCATTGACCAGAACCACAACAGGTATGTTCTTGTCAACAGCCGGATAGCGTGTCTTATGCGAGAACTGCTGGTCTTTCACCTTGCCTTTTGTCTCCGCAATTGTGATATTCGGATCGACAAAAATATTGACAATGTTGACCGCCTCGTTAAGCAGCCCGCCGCCGTTATTGCGAAGGTCGAGGATAAGATCTTTCATTCCCTGCTCTTTGAGCTTAAGGAAAGCGTCTTTCACTTCATTGCCGGCATTTTCGGTGAACTGGTCGAGCTTTATATATCCGACATTGTCGCCAACGAGTCCGTAATAAGGCAGATTTGGCAGCTTTATCTCCTTGCGGGTAACATTGATAACCACCGGTTTTTTCTCGCCAACGCGCGCCACCTCAAGTGAAATTTTCGTACCGGGCTGCCCTTTGAGGATGTCGCTGACATCAGATGAGCTTTTCCCTTGCGTTGACTGTCCGTTCACTTTCAAAATCTTGTCACCTGAGCGAAGTCCTGCCGTTTGAGCCGGGCACCCCTCGTATGGTTCTGAAATCACAACATCAGAGCCGTGCTGCTGAATCAGCGCGCCGATGCCGCCATACTGCCCCATCGTCATCAGCTTGTACTCTTCCAACTGTGATTCAGGATAATAGACCGTATAGGGGTCCAGTTTCGCAAGCATCGCATCGATGGCTGTTTTAGTCAAATCACCCGGTACAATCTCATCAGCATACTTGGCGTTAAGTTCTTTCAGTATAGTGATAAAAATGTCAACATTCTTGGCGATTTCAAAATCATTCTGGGCTGTTGCAGCCGAAGGTGCCAACGCCAGCAGCACAAAAAAACAACAGAAAACCCTTTTCAATATGTGATTGTTCATTTTTAACCAATATTATCAGATAGTAAACGATTTAAAACAGATATTATTTTATCATTGATAAAATTAAACGGCAGCACTTCTGTGCCCACAAAGACAAAAAACATTGAGGCATATTTTCCTGTTTCGGCAGGAAGCGTGTCGATGATGTGCTTGTTAAGCCGGTAAGCCTCACGGGTGCGGCGTTTCACGAGGTTGCGGTCAACGGCATGTTTAAGGCGTTTCTTCGGGACGCTCACAGCCATAATGTTCCTGCTGTCTGTGCCACTGCAAGGCGTGAGGTCATAATAGCACTTGAACGGATAAAAGAAGACCACCTGCCGTTTATGCATCAGTCTGTCGAGAATAGCCTTTGAGCAGATGCGCTCTTTTTTGGGGAAAGAAAAGGGATGGTTGGAACTATCTTCTTTTGGTTGCATGGTCTTTAAAGAAAATATCCAGCGCAGCTGTAATGGAAGGTGCCTCTTTGGTGGGAGCAACGGCATGTACTGTCCAGCCCTCCGCCTTGATGGCCTCCTCCACCGCATGCCCCAACGCACCGAACGCAATGTCGCCCTGCTCAAAATCGGGGAAGTTGTATCGCAACGAGCGGATTCCGGAAGGACTGAAAAAGACTATCATATCATATTTTGAAATATCAATGTCTTTTTTAAGGTCGGCCGGAACTGTCTTGAAGACAATGGCTTGCGAATACTCGATTTCGTTCTGGGTGAAAAATTCATCATAAGGTGTGCCCACGCTGTCGGTGCTGCACGGTATGAGGTACTTCAGCTCCTTGTTCTTTGCAAAAAGCTCGAAAATAGCTTCCGTGGAACTGTTTTTTGCAAAAAATATCTTGCGCTTCCTGAACGCGATATACTTTTGCAGATAAAGCGCTGTCGATTCGGTGGTGCAGAAATATTTCATTGCCTCAGGGATTTCCACACGCAGCTCCTTGACGAGGCTGAAAAAATGATCTATGGTGTTTTTGCTCGAAAAAACCACAGCCGTATAGTTCAGAATATTGACTTTTGTATCGCGGAACTCACGCGTTGAGACACTCTCAATCTTAAAAAACTTATAGAAGTCAAAATTGACACTATATTTTCTCTTTAAATCTGCGTAAGGGGTTTTATCAAAATCGGCCGGAGGGGTCTGTGAAATCAGTATATTTTTAACTTTCATGTCACTTTTTGCAATTGTTCTCGTAAAATCGGTATTATCTCATTTCCCTAGTAATAACGCCGTTTTTAACACGATTATATACGGTAAAATTTCAACGGTGCAAAAATACAAAAAAAATTGAAACGAGTTCCCTTTTTTACGATTTAACATAAAGAGCCTCACAAACATTGCGGAATAGACAACAAGGAAAAGCAGCAGGTAGCCCCAGAGAATTTTAGGAAGATTCAAATAGACTACTGCTATCAGCAATGGAAAAAGCAGAAATGTTATGTCGGTGAGATAGAACAATTTTTGAAGGAGGTACTCCATCTTGTCATTTTTGTCATAATCGAACATAAAAGAGAAAAACCTGAACGCGAGCGACTTAAAGACGACATCCAAGACAAAAAGCCCGAGCGAGACAAAAAAGACGAGCAAGGAAGAGATATGAAAATCTGCCGGAAGACAATACTTATAAATAATGTAATATAGGAATAGTGATTGCACAAAAACAATGCACGGGAGGAGCAGCAGCATGATGCGTTCGCGTAAAACAGCCCCGTCTCTGATTACCTGCGCGCTGATTCTCGAAGCGAAGAGCCCCTGCACCAACTGCCGCAGCTCTTTGCGATAAAACGTGGCACAAAGAGCCATCAGCACTAAGACAACGCACGCCACAATAGTGAATGTGTCCTGAAAAAAATCATTCACAGGCACCCTTCCAAAATCAAATCCGCCCTGTTCCGAATAAAACATCTTTTCCATAGTGCAAAAATAGTGCTTTTTCAGTTATGCTCGGACATATCGCCAATTTTATCTTGGAGAGCGGGTCTGACTCATTCTTATCACCAAATGCCAATTTTATATTTTTCTAATAAATCAGGGATTTCTTGAGACGTTTTTATATAGCACTCCTTGAGATAGGAAATCAAACATTCTGCCTCTTCTTGAGAAAGACTTTCTCCAATTTGGAATTTAGTCATATTGTCATCAATTATCTGAATTTTTCCGTTCTCATAAGAGAATGCCCTTGAATATATCACTGACATTATTTTGTCTTTATTGAAACTCACAATATGTCTCTTTTGTAAAATGCGGCCACTTTTATAAAATATAATGCCATTGTTCCCAATTTCAATGATTTCTTTGCCTGCCAACTGCCAACAAAGAGCATCCGTCAGCAAAAAAAAGAAAATAAAATAAACTGCTATGGATATAATCAAAAAGAGGCCTGTCATAATGATTATGTCATATACAATAAATGCTGTGATAAACAATAGAGATACGATTAATAAGATTATTTTCCATATTTGCGGGTGCTTGCGAAAAATTAATTTTGTAATTGAATCATTATCCATTTTTAATTACTTCTATTTGATGAATTTCTTTAACACGTCGGGGATTTCTTGTGCGGGATTTTCTTGAAATGTTTCCATAAAATAAATGAGAGCATGCGCTTCTTCTTTCTTAAGAGACTGTCCGAAATAAAATTCCTCACCACTGTTATCTGTCAGCTTAATGCACCCGCCCCTTGTGCCAAAAAACAATCCAAAAGATGTCCAAAATGAGTGTGGATGCTTTTGGCAGCTGCAGTGAAGCTGTCCGCTGATAACATGTTTCTGCTGCATAAGGCGGCCTCGCTTATAGATTTGAACCTCATTCTTATCAATTTCAATGATTTCTTTTCCCATCAATTGCCAACAGATGGAATCACATAGCAAAAAGCAGAAGAAGACCAGCAGCAACATTATGATGGGGGTGAGAATAAATAATGCATAAAAGAATAATATCAGACTAACAAAAAATGTGATGAAATATAAGAGATACACCGCTATTTTCCATATTTGCGGGCGTTTGCGAAGGATAATTGTTATTTTTGGCGTTTGCATGTTACTTTACTTAATTTAAATTTTCTCTATAAAGATTCCAGTTCCCATACACCAAACCCATTAATTGTAATATTATTGGTCGCGAAGGGAGAAACATTAAGGCGATTGAAAATGCAACCGGTGTTGATTTAATTATTGATGACACACCAGAAGCAATAGTTTTATCTTGTTTCGATC
>JAGCRI010000145.1 GCA_017964755.1 Bacteroidales bacterium
CGGGAACTTCTCCTGCGGGGCTCACCAGAATCTGGCTCCTCTTGTTCAGGAAGGCGTCCAGGCTCACTCCCAGCTTGTTCCAAAGGGTTGCCTCAACGCCGATGTTGGTCTTAAGCTCCTTTTCCCAGGTACGGTCCGGATCGGCTACGGAATCTTCCATCATGGAAGCTGCCTGGGCGTTGTTTGTACCCTTGTAATAGCTTTCCGTGTACTTGTAGTTCTGGGTATATGCATAGCGCTGGGAGCCAACGACGGTGGCGTTTCCGGTGTAACCGGCCGAAGCCCTGAGCTTGAGGAAGGTTACTGTCTCATTGTCCTTGAGGAAGTCCTCGTTGGAAGCCACCCAGCCGATTGCCGCCGCGGGGAAGAAGCCCCACTTGTGACCCTTGGCATAGAGGTCCGAACCCATTTCATTGAAGGTGAGCTCGGCCACATACTTCTTGTCATAGCCGTAGGAAAGGCGGCCCCTGAATCCCATCCACTTGTAAGGGAACTGGTAGTCCTTCACTGAAGTGTCCGGGTTGATGTAGTTGAGATCGGAGTGAAGTATGACCTATTGAATCAAACTGGTGGCTTAGTTCATTATATCTGTATATTGTATAGCTGCTATTAATCCAAGGGACGTTTTCATTCCAATTTAGCATTAGGGCACGGTCAAGTTTTTCAATTACAATGAATACGGAAGAAGCGGCGTCCGAAACTTCAACAAACTGGTAAATGCCATCAGCCTTGCCCCATAACTCAATTTTGTAATAGTGAGTTAATTCTTTTGTGTTCAGATATTTATGGGTTGATGTGGTGTCTTGTAAAGAATAAGTCGTATCAATCGGTTCAAATTGGTTCGGGTGTGCTGATGTTGAATGTAAAACGATATATTTGAAATCCGTATATTGAGAAACATCCAATTCAGATGGGTTAAGCCATTTCAGATATATCTGTCCGTTTTCAGAATCAGTGATATCAACGTCAACATTTGTGAGCATCGGGGCGTCATTGATAATTGAAGTGCAGGCTTCTTCAGAAACAATGCTTTCGGCTCCGTTTGCAAAAACTGCGACTATCCTGTAGCAATATTCGCGTCCGTGCAAGGTCGGGAATACAGAGCCGTCGTCAGTGAACAGTGTGTCGTTATGGTTGTTTGTCGTTCCGATAAGCTGGTATCCGGCATAGTCAGGCAGACCTGTTTCACATTCATCAGGTTCGAAATTGTAACTTGAGGCACGTTTGTAAATTTTGTAACCGCTTACATTAGAACAATAGTCCGGTGACCATGAAATGTGGATGTTATTGCCTGAAGGGGTGGCGGTTACGTTTTCGGGGGCGGGCGCTATAACAGTGATGCGTACCGTCTTGAAATTGACGAGATTAACCTGCGGGCCGTTGTCAATGGCTTTGAATGTTACTTGATACGGTGGTTTCCTGACGTGCGCGCATTGTGTGTGCCAGATGAATTGGGTTACGAGCGGCGGTGAGTCGTGCTGAAGCGGGAAGAGTGCGGGTGAGACAGTTGTCTGTAGCGGTTCGCCTGTCGCTGAAAGAGTAACTTGCGTTGAATTGGCGTCTGTTGCGGTTACGTCAAAGACTAACGTGGTGCCGGCTATTACGCATGTGTCGGTGATGGTGATTATTTCAGGCGGTTCGTTGTCGCAGGCGGCTATTGTTATCTGCATGTCGCGTGTAACTGTGCTGATGGGCACACCTTTTCTCCATTCTGTGATGAGTATGGCTATGTTGTATTCTCCCTGCATTTGAGGAGAATCCCAATACAAGTCGCCGGTAACAGGGTCTATGGCTATCCCGTTTGGTGCAGGTGGAAGTGCGTAGCCGGGTATGTTTTCGCCATCGAAACCGCGGCAGGGAACAAGCGCATAACTCAAGCTGTCGCCATCGGGGTCGTAGGCACCGGGGTTGTGATAGTATGGCTTGTGTGTACACCCGTTGTCAATAGGCGGGTTAAGCAGCTGTGGCGAGGAGTTCCCTCCTATGAACGGATTTATGAGAAGTGTGGTTTCAATGAAGAACGGAATGTTCACAGAGTTGTTTATGTTGACAATTCCTGCATTTCGGTTTGGGTCCTCCAATGAAATGGAATAGTTTCCTGAAGATGGGAATGTGTGTTTGGCAATGTAGGTGTTGCGGCTGATGTCATTGGCAAGGTTTACCTTGTTTGTGCGCTCAACCACTTCGGTGGAGCCGTCCCCCCACGAGATTTCCAGCTCTGGACGGTCGGCCGGACTCGGAGTGTATGTGTATGTTATTATTGTGAACTCGTAAGTTAAACCGCTTAAATGAACAAAAGTGATCTCCCCCGCCCGCTGATGAGTGGCAAAAACAGTGTTACCGACAGTCAGCAACACTGCAAACAAAAATATTCTGAGCCTCTTCATCAACCAGACGTTTATTACATTTATTCAATCAAAGCAATAATATCGCCTTTTCTCACGATTGCGCCCTGCTCCGCCGCAACCGCACACAATTTTCCGCTGAAAAGGGATTTTACTTCTTCTTGTCCGTAATATGCTGATATAAAGCAAACTATATCACCCTCTTCAATTTTTGTCCCAAGAGGTTTTGCCATTGACGGCTCGTCAACGGAGAGTTCCCATATAAGTTGTCCGGAGACTGGCGCGACAACCGGATGCGCATTCGGGAATCTCTTCATCAGTTCGTCTGTTTTGGAGAGAGGTGCCTGAGGTGCGGGCGCCGCTGCCTGTGGTTGCGCCGCCGCCTGCTTCACCTTCTCAAACTCAGCCTCAAATTTCTGCTTCGCCGCCCCCGATTTGTAATCCCGATACTGTCTGTCGTGCATTGCAAATTCAAACAGCTCTTCGTCATCTTCGCCAAATTCCCAACCCAATTCTTCCATTTCCTTACGGTACTTCGGAAGTTCGTCAGGATAGTTGTCTTGTGGATTTCCTGTGTAAAATTCAAAATTATTATCTTCTGCGAGTTTCACTATTTCAGGTGCGAGAGTGCCAGGAAGTTTGCCTGTTCTGCCAAGAATCATATCCCATGCGTTTTTGTCAATCTGGCTGAAGCGTGGTTTGCCCTGCGCCATCTGAAGTATATTCATAAGCGAAATATTCTTCACATATTGGCTGAATGGTGTCACCAATGGCGGATTGCCGACTTTAGGCCACACATAACTGACTTCATCGAAAAGCTGTACCAGCAACTCGTCTTCGCTCAATTCTTTCTTGCCGCTGTTTTTCAAGAACATATTGATTCCGTTGTGCGCACCCTTAAGGTCTGCCATCATCGAGCCCATCATGCCGCCCGGAAGACCGCAGCCGACAAGCAATGAGGTCATTATCTTGTTTTTGGGATCCATAAAATAACCGAGAAAATCATCCATGAACTTCTGTGTCAGCGCGCGCGCCTCCATATAGGCGTTCATGTCGATTTCCGGCACATCGTAACCGGCATCTTTAAGCATCGCCTGAATGGTAATGACATCGGGGTGAACTTTTCCCCATGAAAGCGGCTCCATCGCCACATCTAAAATATCACAGCCGTTCTTCACAACCTCAAGCATCGAAGCCACTGAAAATCCTGGTCCCGAATGACCATGATATTGAACGATAATATGTGGATATTTCTCTTTTATGCACTTTACCAGTTGTCCCAACATCACAGGGCGTCCAACACCTGCCATATCTTTCAGCCCGATTTCATCAGCACCGTATTCCACCAACATGTCAACCACCGACATATAATATTCAACGGTATGTATTGGAGAATAAGTGATACTCAACGCCGCCTGTGAAATCATACCCGCTTCCTTTGCGTATTTTACTGACAGTTCAAGGTTGCGGTGGTCGTTGAGACCGCAGAACGAGCGGGCAATATCAACGCCCTGTGCTTTTTTCACCTTGAACATAAGCCGGCGCACATCTGCGGGGACAGGAAACATACGGAGCCCGTTGAGAGCGCGTTCGAGCATCATCGTCTTAATTCCAGCCTCATTAAACGGCTTAACCCACTCACGCACAGCCTTGTTAGGATTCTCTCCGTACAGCAGATTCACCTGCTCGAATGCCCCGCCGTTTGTCTCAACTCTCGAAAAACAGCCCATTTTGACAATCACTGGCGCTATTTCCTTTAACTGGTCAACTCTCGGAACATATTTGCCAGACGACTGCCACATGTCCCTGTAAACCAAACAAAATTCAACTTTCTTTTTCATGATTTGATTTTTAATGATCGCTTCTATATAAGTTTTTTTAGATTAATTTGTTCAAATAGTAACTGAATTATTTTTCAAAGAAAAATTATTTTATTTCAAGTGCCTCTTTAATAGCTTTTTCCATAGTGTTTTCATCAAGATTCCGTGCTACAATAATTCCATCTGCACCAATGAGCATAATTTGAGGAATTTCGTTAACACCGTAGGTCTTACTTACATTTCTGCCACTCGTGGTATCAGCTATTTGTATCCAGCTCATATTCAAAGAATTGATTATTTCTGCCTGCTTTTCGGGGGTGTCCCATACATTCAGCCCGATTACTGTAAGACCTTTGGAACCGTATTTGGAATACATTTCTGCAACGTGCGGGATTGCTTTCCGGCATGGTCCGCACCATGAAGCCCAAAAGTCGATAAGTGCAACCTTGCCTTCAATGTATTTGCTTAGTTTTTGAATTTCACCTGTCCCAGAATCAAGCACTTCAACGTCTATATAATGTTTTCCTGGTGCTGTATTCTCTAAGATTTCTAAACGTTCAACTAATTTTTGTATTGCCGGATAATCACGGACAATGGGTGCGGCGTTAGCTATAATACCGTTGAATTTTTCAAGGGTGCATGCCTCCTCCACTTGAAAGAGATTTTCAGCTGCTAATACACCGAGAATATTGTCTTTGTTCTTATCAAAAAAATCTCTTGTGCATTTTTTATATTCTTCAAAAATCCGGGTGTAAATGCTGTCGAATTTGGCGTTTGCAGCTTCAGCTTCTTCCGGCGTGGCAAGACTTGCTGTTTCGGCTGCTTCCATGATCTGTGCTTCAAGTTCAAATTTTTGAGACTGATATTTGTAATATGCGTCATTGAGTGGTGTTCCGGAAAGCGAATCGGTGACGAGGTCACCATAAACTGTGCCAGGTTCCATTATATAGTATAGGTAATAGCGTGCTGTTTCGGTGCGTTCGGTCTGCACAAAACCGATTTTTGCGCTGCTGACTGTATCGGCAAAAGTGAAATGCCCGCTTTCAATAACGGCAGAGTCAAGGAGAGTCTTGTCAGCGTAATCATACAAGTAAACTTTTTTCCCTTCCAATTCAGGATTTTCGAGAACACCATTGAATGTGCAGATGTTTTCATTTTTCTGTGAGCAGGCTGCGCTGAATAATGCAAGTGCTATAAAGCACAAAAATTTTATTTTTTTCATAATCTTGATATTATTTTAATTCATGCCACGAGCCGCTTTGATGCGCTCGTATGCTTGGTTCAGTTTCGTAAATTTCTCTTCTGCGGCTTTTCGCATATCTTCGCCGAGGTGGGCTACCCTGTCAGGATGATGCTCTTTGGCAAGTCGCCGGTAGGCTTTCTTGACTTCATCATCTGTTGCCGATGGATTTATCTCCAAAATCTTGTAGTCGTTATCCAGAGTGTACGAAGAGGAATTGCTCCTTTGTGATGAAGAGCGTTGCCGCGAAGAACTGCCGCCTTGGTTGTATCCTCCATAATATCCGCCGAGATACATCGCTTTTACGGATTCATAGTGCATGTATGGGATGCCGCAGTTGTCGGAGATGTATTTAATGGTGCGGAGCTCATCGTCTGTGATTGTGCCGTCAGAGTTGGCGAGCCCGAACAGGAAGCGAAGCATCAGCAGCCGTTCTGCTGAGTTGGTGCTTCTGCTGAAAGAGCGGCATACCTTTTCCAAATCGTATTCTTCCTGTAGTATGTCCTTGAGATCGTGAAGCGCTGAGCTTGCATTTTCCGGGCCAAGGTTGTGTAAGAGAAAATCTTTGACATAGTTCAGTTCTATCTTGTATAGGTGCCCGTCAGCTTTCATTACGGCGGCAGTGAAAATCAGAAGATCGTGGGTGTATGTCTGAGGATTTACAGTTTGGTATTGCCTTTGTCGTTTTTCCTCTGGTGGAGTGAAGAGACCTGCTATGAAGTTGCCGATAAAATAACAGATAATCGCAGCCCAAATTGAGCCAAACCATATGTATCCGACAATAGCAAAAATTATCCCTACCATACACTATACTACACTTTTTTCCCCATCAATTCGAATGCGTCTGCTGCTGTGATTCTGATAGGATAGAAGCTGCCTGTTTCAAGTTTTTCGTTATCTGTTTTTTCTATGAAAACCTCATTGTCAACTTCTGGGGAGTCGAATTCCGTGCGGCCGAGGTATCCGTCTTCAAGCTCCTCATCAATTATGACTTTCATGACACTGCCTACCTTTGCGTTATTGAGTTCCGATGAGATTTTCTCCTGAATGGACATGAGTTCTTCAACGCGTCTGTTCTTTTCTGCTTGTTTAATCGGGTCGCCGAGCGGATAAGCCGGTGTGTTTTCTTCTTGCGAATATGCAAAAATACCAACCCGCTCAAAGCGCATATCTTTCAGAAACTGAGCAAGTTCCTTATGATGTTCGCGCGTTTCGATGGGATAGCCGGAAATAAGCGTGGTTCTGATAGCTATTCCCGGCACTTTGTTTCGGATATTCTCAACAAGTTTGTAAGTCTGTTGTTTTGTGCTGCCGCGTTTCATGCTCTTCAGAATGTCGTCGCTGATGTGCTGGAGCGGAATGTCAAGATAACGGCATATATTTGAATAGTCGTTCATAACGTCAAGAATCTCGTATGGGAATCCCAACGGATAGGCATAGTGGAGCCTTATCCATTCAATGCCGTTAACTTGCGCCAAAGCACGGAGCAGTGATTCAAGATCCTTACGGTTATAGAGGTCAACACCGTAGTCGGTGAGGTCTTGCGCTATCAGCATGAGTTCCTTCACCCCGTTTTCAGCCAGCATGTGGGCTTCGCGTATTATCAGCTCTTTGGGTTTGGAGGTGAATTTGCCTCTTATTGCAGGAATTGCGCAGTATGAGCATTGGCGGTTGCAGCCCTCGGCAATTTTAAGATAGGCATAATGTTTTGGTGACGACAGCA
>JAGCRI010000146.1 GCA_017964755.1 Bacteroidales bacterium
CACATCCTCATTCGGTCCATCAGTGCCATATACACCCCCGAGTAGTTATCAACACAAAGTTATCCACACGCCAACACTCAATCAAACCGCCACCTATGGCCATATATGCATATATAGGTTTCCTATAGTAAACACAAGTTAGTCAGACTAACCCTTGATTTTATTGGATTCTTGATTTTCAAAAATGCCTTTGTGTTTCCTATAGTAAACATAAACCCCCCTTTTGTGTTTCCTATAGTAAACGGCAAAATTAAACTTTTGGCTCTTTTTTTAGCTTTTTCCACCGCCCCGAAAACCGATATATGCAAGGTATTTTTTGCGTTCCAAAATACTTTTGCTTGCGGTCAGATTTAGGAGTAATAATGTCAACCCATCCCCTCAATTCTAACTCTGCAAACATTTTAGAGCAGTACGCCCGCTTAAATCCGTGTTGTTCCATTACTCGCGCCGGGAACACGAAGAAATTCTTGTCCGGTTCTGGAATATGCGACCGCCGCGTCGGATAAGACATTTCTTTAATTTCCAATTCTGAAAGCTTTCGGCCAAACGGCAACCGCCCCAACTGGTTATATATTTTCATTGTTTTTTCTAATTCTGATCTTTGCTCAGGGCTTTCCTTGAAAATTAAAAGCGTCAGAAAGAAACACCGCGCCGCAAACGGCAACTTGATAAATTCCGGATTGGTAATAAGGTCTGTCGGAATCATTCCAAACGTTGTCGGCGGGTCGCCGTCGTATAAACATTTTTTTATTTGTATTTTTTTGTTTGCCATTTATAATTCCAAAAAGAGCCACAAACCAACACATTTAACTGTATCGGCTCAGTGGCTCTCTAAATCGTTCAAATAGCGGCTTTTCTAAATTCACCGTGCAAATTATCGAGTATCTTTAAACCCCGCCGAATAAGGGCATCAGGAGCCGCTCAGAGCGTTAATTCAATCTGTCGTTTAACTCCGCAATTCTAATAGCATACGCAAAGATAAATTTATCACGTTCTTTTTGCGGCACCGAAGAAGTATCTGCTTTATCGGCGGCTTTCAGCAAAGCACGCATTTCTTTAAACATTTTAGTTTCTGCTTTCGTCAATCCATTTTCAAGTGCCGAAAGCATTGCAAGCTGGTTTAAAGTAGTTGTATCAAAATTCAATCTATCCATATTACACCCCCCTGTTCAAAAGTCTGAACGTGGCGAATACGGCGAGTGTGGTTCTTTCGTCCGGATCGGTAATTTCTGCATCGTCAAGCAGATCCAAAATCCGTTCAACAGTGCCTATTTCGTTTTCTGTCGGCTCATTTTCTCGAGCTTCAAACATAGCGGTCTGAAGCTCACTTTTTCCAAAAAATTTCATGATATGCAAGTCCTTTCTTTTGAAGGGCGTCGCAAAATGCGACTCCCTTAATCTTGACAACAAGCGTTCACACATATATACTTGCATATACAACCGCATGAACGCAAAAGCACAAACGGTAAACTGCTACCGCGCGCACATTACAGCTATATAAATGTTCATGTTCCTGGTGTTCCTGATTGGCGGATCAAGAACACCATTTTTAAGGTGTTTGATACTTTGCTATCAGCTTTTCAGCATAAGTGTTAAAAAGGTTCTGAATCGTTGTTTCTTTTGCTATCGCAATCTGTCGGAGTGCCTTTTTCTGCTCTTTCGTCATCCTAAAAATCACACTCACGCGTTCCTCAGGTTTGCTTGTGCTTACTTCTTTTGTTCGTGCCATGTGTTCACCCCCTTTCTTGTTTGTATAATTGTAATCAAGTTAATTTTATCACACCAACCAATTAAGGTCAACAGCGAACAAAGCGTTCGCCGTTAACGTCCAAACAAGCCACGTTTAAACCTCACTGGCACAATTCCACCCTTAACCGATAACCCCGCCTATTTAACGCTTATACGCGGTCAGAGAGCCTTTTTAGAGCAGCGGGCAACTTTTGAAGGTAACCTAAACGTCTGCTTTTCGGTTACAAACCCCCCACCCAGGGCTCACCGCCTACCTCTACCGCTGAATAGCATTTACTTCGTTTCTGTATAGCTTACGGATCCGGACGCCCGCTGCTGAATCAAGCATTAAATCCCCCTCTAAATGTTTGTAGCCGCATTCGTCAATTTGCACAATGGTTTTTTGTTTTCCGTTTTTTCGTCATTTTTCGATTAAATACCCCAAAAAACAGCAAAAAACAGCGAAAAACAGCGTTATAGTTTCGCGAAAGACGTGTTTTGCGAAATTATAACAAGTTATCTTGTATTCCGACACAAAAAAGAGCCCGACAATGGCTAAATCGGGCTCATATATCAACTGTCTTTTAAATTTGGCATCCGACAGTCAATATCAACACCTATTAACTTTAACGCGACAACCTGATACCTCGATACATTCATCCGCAATCATCACCGTAGAAATTGCCCTCAGGATGTCGGGATAGTCGACATCCTTTATCGCTTCCGGACATTCCTTGCTCATATATCTGCTGACAATGTCAGCAATCAAATCAATATCATCTCTTGTTAATCTTTTCTTTTCCATCTTTTCCATCCTCTCATTCTAAATATTCATCTAACTTCTTATCCTCAACCCGCACTGGATCAGGAAGCCGCGCCGAAAGCTCTTTAACATCAGGCAAGTTGTCGATTTTTGGCGGCTCAACTTGAAGTTTAATTTCATTCGTGGACACATAGCCGTATTCGCCGCGCGAATTATTAACGCAATCAAAAATATAGACAACCGCATTCAAGCGACCATGGGAAGCGGCTTCACTCTTACACGCCCCAATCAAATTGATATAGTACTCAATCGTTCTTGTCCATTCTTCGCCACGTTCGTGTTTGTACCGGAATATGCTCTGTCGGCTCACTCCCAAATAAGCCGCCCAACTTTCGACAGACGGTATTAACATTTCGGCAGGTTCATCACAGCTTTGATTTTGTTCAACAACCGCGCGGAAATAGTCCTCACTCGTTCGATTGAATAGCTCTAATCCTGCTGCATCGTCCGGATAGCGTGCCCCTTTTCGGCGCTGTTCTAAGCTC
>JAGCRI010000147.1 GCA_017964755.1 Bacteroidales bacterium
ACAAGTATGAGAAAAAAATTGTAGGGAAATGGATAGTGACCAAAGCAAAGGCTGATATGGATGGAACGGGTTTGGGATGTATGAAAGACGGTACTATAACCTTTAGAGAGAATGGGGTGTGTATTTGGGAGTCTTGTGATGATTGTGGAAATACTGAGGCAGAACTGGAATACTCCATTAATAATGATGAACTGATAATGGAGTATAGTGCGAAAGGTGAAGGTGACACAAAAAAAATGTCATTTGTTTTAAATATTGAGGTAAAAAAATCTTTCATGTATGCTTCTGGTAAAATGAAATTGCAATACGAGGCTTATGAATATCCTGAACTAAGCCGTAATGATGAAGCTAAATGTACGATGGAAATGGAGAAGAAGAAATAGTACTTGTGACCAAGCCATCTGGCGCACGCGACAATAAAAATAGCGACACCACATTGTGAAGTCGCTATTTTTTTGTTTTAACCTTAATGGCACCAACGCCATCAAGACCTTATATCGAAGATTATGCCTCTTCAGTTGGGGCTTCTTCAACGTTACGTGTTGAAAGAACTGATACGACAACTTTGGCGGGATTTTCAACAAACTGAATGTTTTCAGCAGGAATTTCAGCCACTTTCAAAGAGTTGTCGATGTCAAGGCCGGAGATGTCAACAGTGATGTTTTCCGGAATGTGTTCCAACAGACCTTTGACTTTCAGTTTTCTTGTTTTCTTGACGAGCTTGCCGCCGCGGAGAACACCGGGTGATGTGCCTTTCAGCAACATTGGAATAGAAATTGTAATCGGTTTGCCTTCAACAACTTCCAAAAAGTCAACGTGCAGAAGCTTGTCGGTGATGGGGTGGAACTGTGTGGCTTGAACGATGGCATTCATCTTTTTGCCTTCAATGTCAAGTTCAACATACTTTACTTCAGGGGTATAGAGAAGATTACGGAAGCTGTTTTCCGGAACTACGAACTGATACTGCTGTTCGCCGCCGTAAACAACACACGGAATCAAGCCGTTTGCTCTGTTTTCTTTTGCATCTCTTTTCCCTACGTTCTTTCTTAAAGAACCGCTAATAGATACTGATTTCATTTTTTTTTGTTTTTTATTAATATGATTTTAAAAAAGTTTGCAAAGATAGTAAAAAATGAGATATGTTTTTCCGATATGGGAATTTTCTGTTTTGGCACTATAGTATAAAGAATGATAATGTCAGTGCTCCGTAGGCTGCAGCCGACCTGAAACCGAGCACGCCGCCCTCAATGTTAACCCCTATAGTCATATCGTCATTTGGTATTTGGCATTTGTATGCAATTCCTCCGCCCAAGCCTATGCCTGAGTAGTTGCAGTATTTTATGGGCAGCTTGAATTTGAAACTGTGTGCGCCATGTGAATCCTCCCACTCTTTTGCTACGGAGGGCGCAACTGAAGCTATGAAAATGAAGTTTGAAAATAGTGAGAATGAGAGTCCGCCTTCAATGCCGAGAATGACAGGAGCGTAATTTTTGAATGTGACTGATGAAAAGGCGTAGATTGAAGCCGGAGTTGCAGTGGCGTAACTTCCCCGTTGCGCACTGTCGGTAACGAACTTCACCATTGTGTCAATACTCCCTTTTATGCTGTTTGACAGTTGGGCTATATTCGTTTCAAAACCGTCAAATGAAAAGTCAAGTTTCCGTGAAAGAGAATAACTTTTTGAATTCCAATAGGTAAACCCTAAATTTGCTGTGCCGATGTTAAGAGTCCATAGGTTCCTGTCAGCGAAGCCGCCTTCAAAGTTCACTCCTACATCAAATGCACCGCCAAGACCATTCAGGTAGCGTGAACCGGCATTCTTTAAATCAAAATCAGCCTGAACGTCAAGATTTTCAGAAAGTTCTGTTGTATTGTGTATGGTAAAATCCTTTACTGAAAAGCCCAACTGCGCTATTCCTATTCTGAAACCGCCGTTAAAATCCAACCACATTTTGCTTTGTTCGTCCAAATCCCATTTCGGTGTAACAAATTTTAAAGCCAGATCACGATAGGCGGTGTATTCTATATTATTGCTTCCCAAATCTACTTTTTCGGTGCCGTATTGTTTGTTGCCGTACAAAATTGTGTTCCATAACTCCTTTGAAAATCTTGTTTCTGCAAAAAAACGGGCCTTATATATTACACCAATGCCAAATTCTTTTTTGCGTTTCAGGAGCCAAACGGCACCAATGCCCGCGCTCGCATCAGCGAAAGCCATGTTCTTGGCTCTGATACGGCTGCTCCATTTCTCCTTTTCCGCTGCGCTGATTTTTCCGCCCCTGAAATATTTGTTTATTGCACTGTATGGTAATGAATTGGAGGCTCCCACAGCGGTGCTGTTGACTTCTATCGTCACAGGTTCGTCAACTTGTGCGAACAGAACAGCAGGGACAAAAATCAAAAGGAATGGCAGCAGGCGTTTCATCAGATTTCAAGTTCTTTAAGATAACGAGTAATGGTCTCTTTAAGTCCAAGATAGAGAGCATCGCAGATAAGTGCGTGACCTATAGAGACTTCCAATAGCTGCGGTATGTTTTTCGCAAAATAGTTCAGATTGACAAGAGAGAGGTCGTGCCCTGCATTCAAGCCGATACCCATTTCAACAGCCTTTTCGGCGGCGGTGCGGTATTTGGCGATTGCCTCCGCAGGATTCTTCACGTAGTTGGAGGCGTAGCCTTCGGTGTAAAGTTCCACACGGTCGGTGCCGGTAGCTTTGGAATGCTCTATCATTACGGGGTCAGGGTTGACAAAAATGGAAGTGCGGATGCCCTTGTCGTGGAATTTACCGATTACATCTGTAAGAAATGCGCTATGTGCCACAGTGTCCCAGCCTGCGTTGGAAGTGAGCGCCTCAGGCGGGTCGGGGACAAGTGTAACCTGTGTGGGGACAACATCGAGCACAAGACTGATGAATTTCTCTGAAGGATAACCTTCAATATTGAACTCAGTCGAGACAAGTTTTTTCAGGTCATAGACGTCTTTGTAACGAATGTGCCGTTCGTCAGGGCGTGGGTGCACGGTTATGCCTTCCGCTCCGAACAGCTCGCAGTCGCGCGCCACTTGAAGCAGGTCGGGCATGTTGCCGCCGCGTGCGTTCCGCAAAGTCGCAATCTTGTTCACGTTTACACTCAATCTTGTCGTTTTCATAACAATTTCTTTTAAAACATTTATGTATAGTGTATTAGCTTATTGAAAAGTTTTTGTCAATCTTTATGGAATATGTATTTCACAGTATCACCTGAAACGGAAAATCCTTTGTCGGGTTGCACCGGTACAGCCGGAGCCGTAACGCCCTGCCCCCATATTTTGTCTCCTGTAAGAATCCTTATTTCATCATACAAATCAGCTTCTAAAAATCTGTCGAGAGTTTTTCTTCCACCTTCAACAATAACAGATTGGATATTTTGATTATAAAGCAGGTGTAGAACTTCATTCAAAGAATTTTTTTCTTGGGAAAAAGAAAATGTTTCATTGCCGATTCTGACATTTCCCCTGCTTAAAATGACAGGGATGGGATTTTTTTCTGAATATAATCTGTTGGTTAGCAAAGGTTTGTCATTCTTAAAAGTATTATATCCCACTAAAACCGCATCCTCTTCGCCGCGCCATTTGTGGGAGAGTGTGCGCAACTCGGCGTTGGTAATCCAATAGTTGTATTCTTTTTCCGGGTCGGGGCGCAGAACATCCATATAGCCGTCCTTGGTCTGAGCCCATTTCAGGATAATGTAAGGTCTTTTTTTATTGTGGAAAGTGAAGAAACGTCTGTTCAGGAAATCGCACTCTTTTTGCAGCACACCGACAGTAACCTCAATGCCGGCCGCTTTAAGTATTGCAATGCCTTTTCCATTAACTTTTGGGTTGGGGTCGGTGCTGCCGATTACCACCCGTTTGACTCCGTAGTTCACGAGTGCGTTGGCGCATGGCGGCGTTTTGCCGAAGTGTGAGCATGGCTCCAAACTGACGTACATTGTTGAATGTTTCAGCACCTCCTTGTCCGCAAGGCTGTTGATAGCGTTGATTTCAGCGTGCGGGCCGCCGTATTTTTTGTGCCACCCTTCACCTGCAATTTTGCCGTCAGCCACAATCACCGCCCCGACTAATGGATTTGGCGAAACACTGCCCAATCCATTGTTAGCCAATGCTATACATCTACGCATATATAATTCGTCATCCGCTTTCATCGTTCAATTTCGTTTAACGCCTGACGCTGTTCCTCCACTTTGCTCATAACATCTTTCATGAAAAAGTCTGATTCCTCAGGTTGCTTCAAATAGTAGTTGCTGTTTTCTATGTATTCCTCTTTTGTGATTCCGTATTTTTGAAAGATGTTGGAATAGAGTTGTTTGCATATTGCTTGTTTGTCGCTGTCTTCGGGAGCGTAAAAAATCTCACCTTCAGCAATATAGCTTTCCGCCAAAATCATCACCATGGTATCCCTGTCGATAATGCGGTGTGGAGCCGGGCTATATTCTTTGGTAGGGGAACTGCAGCCCGCAGTCATTAGCAGGATAATTGCAAAAAGATGAAAAATTGACAGCCTATTACTCATATTTTTTAAGTTTCTCATTCAAATCATTGTTAATCAAGCCTTTCCTTTTTGCTGTTTTCCATGCTGCGACAGCTTCATCCTTATTTCCGAGTTCAATATATGCATTTCCGAGCATATAGTAAATTTTTGCGGAAAGCATTGTGTCGTAAGAGAAAGAGGCAGCGGTCTTCAGAATTTCGGCGGCCTTCTTCGCATTTCCCGTATTAAGGTATGCCATGCCGATTGAATATTGCAGCATTGAATTTCCGGGGAAAAGCCCGAGCACACGATCCGCCTCATCTGTGATTTTTGAATCTTCACGCAATTGCGACAAAACAAAGAAATAATCTTCCCAGACAGTGTAGCGTGAATCGTCTATTGCGAGGGCTTTTTCGAGGTAGATCTTTGCCTCATCATACTTTTTGTCCATTATTTTCATGGAAGCGAGGTTTGCCCATCCTTCAATTGCTTCGGGGTGCGCGTCAGTGAGGGCATTAACCACTTCATACATTTCGCTTTTTTTAATGCCTGACCTCTCACCGTTCAATATGTATTCGGTGAATATGCTTTTAATGGTCGGAAGTTTCTCATCTAAAGGATAATCCGGATTTTTAATAACCTTAATCATATAGTTCCAGCTCTCGGCACTGTTGCCTGTCGCATCGTAGTATTCGGCAAGGGCAAACTGCAGTTCGGGATTGTTGGGTGCAATAGCCCGTGCCTTTTCGTAATATGGGAATGCCTTGGAATATTGCTTGTTGGCGAGGTATATGTCGCCAGCTCTGATATAATATTTCACATTGTCGGGAAACTCAGCGATAAGTTTGTCGTATTCTCCGGCGGCATTTTTCACATTATTCAGATAAAGCCATATATTCTTCTTTGTCTCAGTGAGTTCGTCGTTATATCCTATAAGGATTTCCAATTTGTCGTAAACTTTAATAACATCGGAGTAGCGTCCCAAATGAACGAGGGCGTCAGCTTCAGAAATGAGGTATCCTTCTATATTGGGTTTCATTTCGGAAAGGCGTTTCCAAAGTTCCGCTGACTCCGAATAGTTGCCAGCCTTGTCGCACATCTGGGCAAGCTCAACCAGATACCATTCGTTGTTTTTGTCTATTGAGGCTGCTTGTTTGAAATAATATGCGGCGTCAGTGTATTCTCTTTGTTCAGATTTTATTTTGCCTAACATAAAATAGGAGGCATCATGTTTCGGATTCTTTTCAAGAATATTTCTGAAAGTATTTTCGGCGGCGGTGAAGTTGCGGGAATAGAATTCCTTGAGTCCTTCGGCATACACTTTCGACACATGCCGCTCGTTGTCGCTCACTATACGCGGTTTCTCTTTTTGTGCAGAACCAGCGCATACGGCGAAGATTAATAGCAGGATACAGAAATATCTTTTCATTTTTGACTTTTTGTTTTTATCTTGTGAAAACATATTGTATGATATTCGCCCCCATTTTCAACGCTTTGGTACGGGTGGCTTCCGAATCTTTGTGTACCTCATAGTCTTCCCATCCGTCTCCAAGGTCGCACTCATAGCTGTAGAAGCACACGAGCCTGCCTTCCCAGATGAGTCCGAACCCTTGCGGCGGCTTGTTGTCGTGTTCGTGGATTTTCGGCAGCCCGTTTGGAAAGTCGTATGTCTGATGATATATCGGATGATTGTACGGCAACTCGACAAAATCGAGTTCAGGAAAGACGAGTTTCATCTGTTTGCGGACGTATGGGTCAAGACCGTAGTTGTCGTCAATATGTAGGAAGCCGCCTGAGATAAGATAGGTGCGGAGATTCTGTGCCTCATCGTCAGAAAAGACAACGTTGCCGTGCCCTGTCATGTGCACGAAAGGGTAGTGGAACAGGTCTGCGCTGCCGACTTCCACTGTGGCGTATGCGGCATTCAGTGAGGTTCCGAGATTTTTGTTGCAGAATGCTATAAGATTCTTCAGTGAAGTCGGATTCGCGTACCAGTCGCCGCCGCCGCGATACTTCAGCAATGCAATCTGCTGCCCCGACAACGGCAAAACCGCCGCCACCGCAAAAAGTAGAATAATGTGCCTCAAAAATTTTTTATAAACACTCAAATTCATAATCCCTCCTTTTTTCTAATTCCTAACTCCTAACTCCTATCTCCTATCTCCTATCTCCTATCTCCTAATACCCCCCATTCCACTTCCTCAAAAACCATTCCGCAGCGAAAAGCAACAATATTATAGCGAAATATATCCATGAGTTAAGCAGCAGAGAGTAGTTCTTTTCGTATGAAGCAATGCTTTTTATATTCTCATTTTCTCTAATGGCTTTTTCAATATCTTGCATTTGGTTTATGGTGAAAAATGTGCCGCCCGTAGTTTGTGCGATGTTTTTCAGCAGCTGGTGGTCAGCTACGAGGTTTTGAGTCTCAACCATTATTTCACGCACTATGAAGTTGCCGGCTTTGCGGTGTGTTTTTGAACCCGTTTTGGTTTCAGCTGACCACTGGTAGGTGCCTGCCGGAAGTTCACCAAGGTTGAGGTAGTAGCCGTTGTTCTGCTTTGAGAAGAGTGCGTCATACTGTTTGTCATCACCTGTTATTTTCATCGTGACATCCGGCTCTGTAACAAGTTCGTAGCTGTCGTTGTAAAGTTCGGCTGAAAATTCCACCGGCATATTCTCATCAAACATCTGCCGCGTCTCCACCCTGAATTGGCTTTTGTCATTTTTCACCGACAGATAGAGCACGATTTTGTTGACAAGTTCGTTGAACGCATCATGATTCTGCTTGTAAAGGTAATTGTTCATTCGCCATTGCCAGAGGCCGGTTCCGGTGATTATGCCGGAGCGTACACCGTTGGCTTCGTTGAAAATTATGAGCGGTGTGTTTGTCGTGACGGCTCCTATTTTTTGGTATAGGAACACATTGCCTGAGACACTTGTCTTATAATCGCCGAAAAATGTTTGCAATGGGGGATAATTCCTTAGCATATCCTTTGCCTCATCTGAAAAATTGAAAGCGGCGAAATTCTCGTTGTACGCCGGACTTGCATCATTGGTGAGGTCTTTGTTCTGCACAATACTCAGTCCTGTGTGAAGAGAATTGAAGTTGTTGAGATTTGTCTGTTTTCCAAGAATATATAAGGTGGAGATTCCGTTTTTTTGAATCTGGCTTATCAGGTTTGATGAAGAATTTCTGACGGAAGGCAGCTGGTGGAGAACTATAAGCGAATAGCTTTCGGGAGAGCCTTTGAACTTGTCGGCGGCAAAAACCTCGACCTCGTACTTGTCGGAAATGTCCAACGCCTGTTTCAGTGCGCTCACGTCAGGATGGGGGGAGTCGTATATTATTGCTATCTTCTCACGAGATTCTATCACCTCTATAAAAAAGCTGGAACTGTTGTTCTTGTATGTTACTTCGCCATCTAACTCGTCTAATTGCACGTTATATTTGTGGATCCCGCTCTCCTTGGTCTCGATTGGGAATTTCACTGTTTCGAAATGTTGGGCACCACTTATAAGAACCTGTTTTTGGTGTATTGTGTTTCCTGCAGCGTCTGTAACGGTGAGTGTGGCTTTTTTGCCTGCTAACTTTGTAGCCATGACTTTTATCTCCACCGGTGCGAAATTACCTTTGAAAGTCTGCCTGTTATGTGATATTCCGGCGATGAGCAGGTCGGTTTGAAGTTCAGGGTTGCCCAATCCGACAGTATAGACTGGATATTTGACTTTTTCAGCTTTATAGTATGGGTTTGAACCTGAATTATATATACCGTCAGAAAACAGTACCACAGCACCGATGTTTTTCCCTGAATAGAAATTTGAGAGTTCATCGAATATTGCGCCGAGGTCTGTGGATTTTTCATCAAAGTCAAGTGATATTTTCCCCTTGTCCTCGACCATTTCCGGCGCATCGCCGACAAGGAATGTCTCAATTTCGTATTTGTTGCCAAGTGATTCTGTCAGTTTTTCTATTTCATCCGCAAAGTTTTGTCTGTAAAAAATGGAATCTTTGGTTGAAATTATGGATTCGCTGTTATCGACAGCCACGACTACAATAGGCTTTTCCACATTTTTAAGCACCATTTTCAGCATAGGGGCAAGTAAAAGAAAGCATATCAAAGCGACAGCTGTTCCGCGCAGGATTGCCAGCAATACGGAGGTACGCCGCTCCAATTCAAGGTTTTTGTTCCTGTAATAGAGCAAAAAGCCGAATCCTGCCCCCACCGCCAAACAGAGCGGTATCAGCCAAAGTGTGTATTCTGTTATGAGTGTCATCTTCAAATTTGTTTAACTGCAAAAACAATATTTGCAAACGGCAAAGGTACTCAAAATTTCGTTAGAAAAATAAGAGAAAGTTTAACTTCGGGAAAATTTTGAAAAGAAGAAAAAAGAAAAGGAGGGAAAGTGTTGTTTTGTGTCAAACTTTAGGAGCCGGTTCAATTTCACTTCGTAAACCATATAACTGCAATGATTGCGGCAAGCTGCAGAGCTAATATCAATGGAAGCCCGATGCGGAATTTGGCATGTTTTGTTTTGTGCCTGAATACAAACATGCCAGTCAAAGCCCCCGCGCTGCCGCCCGCAAACGCCACGGCGAAAAGCCTTGCTTCAGGTATTCGCAGCCTGCCCTGCACAGCCCGCAGCTTGTCGATGCCGAACATGGCTAATGCAAATATGTTTATCGCTACAAGATAAATGATTGCAGCTTTCAGCAGTAATGGGGCATAATTTGTCATCTGTCTATCTCCCTATCAAGAAGATTGCAGGCCGCTTGTGAAAATTGAATGTGGTTTTTCTCCATTTCGCGACCGTTTGTGTGCGGATTTCCTCCGTATCAGTTGCCACGTCAACGGCAACGCATACACGTGTTGAAGGCTGGCATACTTTCATTATTGATTCCATAAGATGATTGTTTCTGTATGGCGTCTCTATGAAAATTTGTGTCTGTCCGTTTTTAAGCGTCAGCGATTCGCAAAAAGCAAGCTGCCTTTCCCGTTTGTCCTGTTCTACAGGAAGATAACCGTTGAAAGCGAAATTCTGACCGTTTAATCCTGAAGACATAAGTGAGAGGATAATGGAACTTGGCCCGACAAGAGGCACGACCTTGATTCCCAATTGGTGCGCTTCAGCCACGATTTTGCTGCCGGGGTCGGCAACACATGGCGTGCCGGCATCAGAGAGCAGTCCCATGTCCTTGCCTTCAACTGCGGGTTTTAGAAAATCTTTGAAATTTACAACTTTAGTATGCTCGTTAAGCTCTTGGAAATCAACTTCATCGAAATCTTTTTTATAACCGGCTTTTTTCAGGAAGCGGCGTGCTTCGCGGAGATTTTCAGCGACAAAAGCATCTATAGCGTTGATGATTTCACCGTTAAAAACAGGGAAAAGGGCAGTGAAATCCCTTTCCCCTAACGGTGTGGGTATCAGATATAAAGTCGGCATATTCTATTTTTCGTAAACGTTCAAGGCCTTGATTCCCGGCAGCTCCTTGCCTTCAAGATATTCGAGCATTGCGCCGCCGCCGGTGCTGATGTAGGAGACAAAATTCTGGAGGTTGTATTTGTTGATGGCTGCAATGGAGTCACCGCCGCCAATGAGTGAGAACGCACCTGCCATAGTCGCGACCGCCACACATAATGCTATAGACTGCGTGCCCTTGCCGAATTTCTCCATTTCAAACACTCCGACCGGCCCGTTCCAAAGAATTGTTTTGGCCCCTTTTATTATTGAGGCGAACTTGCGTATTGTACGCGGCCCGATGTCCATGCCTTCCCAGCCGTCTGGAATGTGGTTTTGCGTTGTTACAAAGATGTCGGCATCTTCCGAAAACTTGTCGGCACAGATGTTGTCGATAGGGCAGAAAATGTCAACGCCGCGAAGATGCGCCTTGCGGATAATGCCGCGTGCCGTCTCAACCATGTCGGGCTCGTATATCGAATTGCCGATATTGACTCCCATTGCGTGCAGGAATGTATAGCTCATTCCGCCGGCCACAATCAACGTATCGACTTTGGTAAGCAGATTGTTGATGATGTTAAGTTTGGATGAGACTTTCGACCCGCCGATGATGGCAAGGAACGGCTCTGTGGGGTGGCTCATCACTTTTTCAAGGTTCATAGCCTCTTCATACAAGAGATATCCGGCATAGCAGTTTCCTTTGAAGAATTGCGCTATCGTGGCCGTGGAAGCATGCTCGCGGTGAGCTGTCCCGAACGCGTCATTGACGTATGTGTCGCCTAACCGGGCTATCGCCTTTGCAAATTCCACGTCCCCAGCCTCTTCTTCTTTATGAAACCTGAGGTTCTCAAGCAGCCCGATCTCTCCAGACTTCAAATGGCTGATTTTTGACTCTGTCTCGCTGTCTAAGACATCGCCCAAAAAGGTGACAGGCTTCCCTAAAATATCCGAGCACTTCCCGATAATGTGCTGGAGGGAGAATTTCTCGTTGGGTTCGCCTTTCGGACGGCCGAGGTGCGACATCAGAATGGCTATACCTCCGTCTTCTGTGATTTTGTTAACTGTTTTGATTGTCCTTTCAATGCGTGTTGCATCAGTAACTTCAAACTGGTCATTCAAGGGTACATTGTAATCAACCCTGACCAATACTCTTTTTCCGTCGAAGTTCGTTTCGTTAATTGATTTCATCTTTTACTTGAACTTTTAAAAATCGTTATATCTCGTCTTAAAATTATTATTCTTAAAAAAATAGGTGCAAAAATACATTTTTTTTGTAAGTTTGCCGAAAATTTTCCAAATATGATAAAATTGAAAAAGAGATATGCCTTTTTTTACGCTTTCCTGCTGATGCTGGTTATTTTTCAGCCGCACTCTCTCTTCTCACAGACGAATAAAAAAGTGAAAAAATGGTGTGATAAGGCAATGGAATATATTAATAATCAGAATTATGAAAAGGCCTCTTCGGTTTTGGAAAAGGTTTTTGCCGTTGACACCACTTACGCCCGTGCATACGTTTTGCAGGGCGATGTCTTTTCTCTGACTCTGCAGGCGGATAAGGCTGCTGATTGTTATAACAGAGCTATAGATTTGTTCAAAACACCTAAGCCTATCCTTTATTTTATCACTGCGGAAGAAGAACTCAAATGTGGACGTTATGCTGCCGCAAAGAAGAATTATGAGGAATTTCTTGCAAAGTCGCCTGATAAGGTTACATTGGCGAAAAATGTGGATAAAGGATTGAAAACCTGTGAATTCGGTATGAAAGCAGTTCGGCAGCCGATGAGTTTTGAACCAGTTAATCTTGGAGCAAATATCAATTCGGAATGGGATGAATATCTGCCAACGTTGACGGCTGATGAGGAAGAGTTCATCTTTACGGTGCGCCGCCCCAGAGACGAGCGGACAATATGCAATTTCTGCCAGACAGAGGAAGATTTTTATTCAAGTTTGAAGGTCAATGGTGAGTGGCAGCCGCGAAAGGCACTTGGCGCACCTATTAACTCAAGTTATAACGAGGGAGCCCAATGTATTTCTCCTGACGGCCGATATTTGTTTTACACGTTGTGCAACACTGACATAGGATACGGTAGCTGCGACCTATACTGGGCTGAACGTATCGGTAACCGTTGGTCGCGTCCGAAAAATTTTGAGCCGCCTGTCAATACAAAATATTGGGAGTCCCAGCCTTCTATATCACCGGATGGCAAGACCATATATTTCACATCAAACAGGCCTGGCGGTTATGGCGGCAGTGACATTTGGAAAACGGAGATGATTGAGGAAGGGAAGTTCACTGTCCCCGAAAATCTTGGCCCGTCTATCAACACTGAAGGCGATGAAACTGCCCCGTTCATACATACTGACGGCCGCACCCTCTTTTTTGTCTCTGACGGTCAGGTTGGAATGGGTGGTAAGGATATTTTTTATTCCATTATGGGACATGACGGTGCATGGCAGTCTCCAGTTAACTTGGGTTATCCTATCAATACCCCGAATGATGAGATTAACATCGTTATTAATGCTTCAGGGACAACAGGCTACTTCTCCTCTGATAAGGACGGTGGCTTCGGAGGGCAGGACCTCTACTATTTCACCCTTGATGAACGAATCCGTCCTACCCCTGTAACTTACATTAAAGGCAAGGTCGCGGACGCTTTCTCTCTCTCACCGCTGCAAGCCCAAATCGAACTCATCGACTTGGGGACAGAGCAGACGGTTACAGCTACAGCTTCCGACCCTATTACAGGCGAGTTCCTTGCTTGTGTGCCTACAGGAAGCAATGTGCTCATGAACGTCAGCCATCCGCATTATCCTTTCTATTCCGAAAACTTTCAGCTTGAACGCTCTTACTCTGAGTTGGAGCCTTTTAAAAAGGACATTATGCTTAAAAAGGCGGAAATAGGAGCTACGTTTATTCTGAAAAATATCTTTTTCGATTTTGATAAGAGTACACTGGTTAAAGAGTCATTTGTTGAGTTGGATAATTTGGTCTCTTATCTCAAGACAAACAAGAATCTCAGAATAGAAATTGGCGGGCACACTGACAATCAGGGAAGTGATGCCTATAATGAAACATTGTCGTTGGAGCGTGCCAAAACAGTGTATGACTATCTGGTCTCAAAAGGAATTGACAAAAGGAGACTCACGTATAAGGGCTACGGTGAGAGTGTTCCTATTGCAGATAACGCTACTGAAGAGGGGCGCGCAGCAAACCGTAGGACTGAGTTCAAAATCACGGGCTACGGGGAGGAGTGAGATTGATATTTTCACGATGTCCAATGTTCAGGTCAATATAAACAGGCAGGTGGTCTGCATATCCCCCGATGTAGCGCGGACCTGAAAATGTTCGTATCAGCTTGAATCCGCCATACTTTTCATCCGGTTCTATCATGAAATCGGCGCAAAAAATATGTGCTTTACCGTCTTTTACATGGATTGTATTACACGCGGAATCAGGGGTTAACAATGCACTTGAAACAATTATTTGGTCAAGGCAGCCCCAGAAATCCTCGCGTTTGTGTGTCCCTCTGTTTTCTTCATGCAGAAAAGGCAGCATAAGATTATACAGCCCTCCGCCGCCGACATCGTCAGGATTTTTAACCTTTAGGATATCTTGCATACTTTCGTCAGTAGGGTAGTCGTTGAAATCCCCGACAATGATAATGGCTGCATCTTGATTTACGGCAAGGAGAGAGTCACATCTTCTTTTTACAACAGTTGCGTAGTAATTTCTTTTTATTATTGTGGGCGCAAAACCTCCGTAGCGTGATGTCCAGTGGTTTACAAACAAATATAATGAGTCTCCATTTGGAAGTCTTGCCGTAACAAACAGAATATCACGGTTCTTTGATAAAGTGTCAAAAGGGAATTTTATTGGAATCGCTTCGCTGTGTATTATTCTGATAATGTCGGGGCGGTAGATTAGAGCCACGTCAATGCCGCGCTTGTCGGGCGATTCGTAGTGGACAATGTCGTAACCGTATTTTTTAAGAGGCGACTGTTTGCATAGTTTAAGCAGCACTTTCCTGTTTTCCACTTCTGCCATTGCGAGTATTGCCGGCGGCTCTCCACACCCCATAGCCAAAATGACTTTGGCGATATTGTTTATTTTGCGGTTCAGCTTCTTGTTAGTCCAGTGGTTGAAACCTTCTGGAGTGAATGAATCGTCATTTTTCAGCGAATCGTCTTTGGGGTCGAATAGGTTTTCCACATTATAAAAGCCTATTTTTATAGAGCTTTGTTTGTCTGTCTGGGAAATTACTCCACCCGGTGAGAGTACAGTCAGTAGTTGCAGTAGTAGCAGTATTCGTTTCATCATCATCTTTTTTCTTACAAAGATAATGCGAAAGGCTTGCAGAATCAAGAGGATAAAAAAGCAGTTTTTTGGCTTGAAAAAGACCAAAAAACTGCTGGAATCAATGTAAAAAATGCTCTTTAGGAAGCTTAAAGTGTCGGCCCGAATGCTACAAGTGCTTTACCGTCAGCGTTTTCAGTGAAGTTCTCAAAATTCTTGATGAATGCTTCAGCCAACTGTCATGCATTTTCGGAGTATGCAGCCTTGTCTGCCCAACTGTTTTCAGGATTCAGAATCTTAGGATCTATGTCGTTAATATGTTTCGGAATGTACAAGTTGAACGGTTTCACCATTTCGGTCTCGCAATCCACTAGTTCGTTATTGAGGATAGCTGAGATGATTGTTCTTGTGTCTTTCAGAGAAATACGTTTTCCGACATTGTAGCCGCCGCCGATCCAACCAGTGTTGACGAGGTATGCGGTCGCGTTGTGTTCTTCGAGTTTTTTTGCAAGCACATTTGCATATACAGTCGGGTGCAGCGTGAGGAATGCCGCTCCGAAGCATGATGAGAATGTCGGGGTAGGGGTGACAATGCCACGTTCCGTGCCAGCCAATTTTGCTGTGTAACCGCTTAAGAAATAGTACATTGTCTGCTCTTTTGTCAGTACTGAAACTGGCGGCAGAACGCCGAAAGCATCTGCTGACAGGAAGATTACCTTGCTTGGGTGTGTGCCCCGCGACACCGGCTTCACGATGTTGTTGATATGGTAAATCGGGTAGGAGACACGGGTGTTTTCCGTCTTCGCCGCCGACTTGAAATCGATGTTGCCTTCTGCGTCAACGACAAGGTTTTCAAGAAGAGCGTCTCTTTTGATGGCGTGATAGATGTCGGGTTCCTTCTCCTCACTGAGGTCGATGCACTTGGCATAGCAGCCGCCTTCGAAGTTGAAAATGCCGTTGTCGTCCCAGCCGTGTTCGTCATCCCCGATGAGGGCGCGGTTCGGGTCGGTGGAAAGCGTGGTTTTGCCAGTGCCTGAAAGCCCGAAGAAGATAGCTGTATCGCCTTTCTTGCCTTGGTTTGCTGAGCAGTGCATCGCTGCCATACCTTTCAAAGGAAGGAAATAGTTCATTACTGAGAAAATGCCTTTCTTCATTTCACCGCCATACCAAGAACCTCCTATAAGTGCCATTCTTTCAGTGAGATTGAAAGCAATGTAAACTTCGCTGTTCAAACCTTGTTCTTTCCAATTCGGATTCACGGCCTTGCAGCTGTTGAGCACGACAAAGTCAGGCTCAAATCCTTTGAGTTCCTCCTCAGTGGGGCGGATGAACATGTTTTTCACGAAATGGGCTTGCCACGCAACTTCAGTGACAAAACGGATTTTGAGGCGTGAGTTCTCATTCGCACCGCAGTAACCATCCATCACATAGACATTTTTACCGCTCAGACGGTTCTGGCTTATTTTCTTCAGATGATTCCAGATTTCTGGGGTAATAGGTTTGTTATCAGAGCCTTTCTTCCCTTTTTCCGCCCACCATACGTTGTTCTTTGTCTCATCGTCATAAACAATATACTTGTCTTTCGGCGACCGACCGGTGAAAATTCCCGTATCAACTGACAGTGCTCCGCTTTTTGTCATGTACGCTTTGTCAAAGCCTTCCAATTTCGGGTCGATTTCGTGCTTGTACAAATCGTCATACGACAAGTTGTAGTAAATGTTTTCCGGGTTAATTACACCCAATTTCTCTAATTGCTGTTTGATGGTTTCCATAATTTGTATTTTGTTTTTAGTGATTATCAGAACAGAATGAAAACATTAAATTTTCAGTTGCAAAAATATTTAAAAAAACGATACGAAAAAGGTAGTATTTTGAGTGCTGACCTCTTCCAGCAATCATTAGGGGCAAAAATTTTTTCTTTTATACCAGATAATTTTATAATTAATTAATAATTAAAAATAATTTGTATTTTTGTCGCCTCTTAAGAAGACGGCTTTGAATACAGAAAACACTGACAGACACTATATTGACATATCCACAGAGGTTATTTCAACCTTACCAAATGGAGGCGAGGTGGTTGTGTATAATGCCATTGACCGCAGCACGGAAGATTTTCGCCGCATATTGAGTTGTGCGAATTTCTTTGCCCGACAAGGCAAAAAGGTGGTTTTGCCGCCAAAATTGGACGTGCCATACAAGAATCCCGCTTACAACAAGATATTCGGTTCTTTGCGCGGAACTCCCTACTATGGCAAATGTCCGGATTTATTGGTGGATGGTGTATGGTACGAACACGAGGGCTTTATCAGTGAGAATCCTAAATCAAATTTCAGTAATATGCTTCATCGTGGCTTATCCCAATCAGAGCGAATTATTATTGAAAAATGTTCTGTTTCCGAACGTATTATGCGTAAATCCATCCGAGACCGTATTGCTTCAGGTGTTCGCATCAAGGAAATATGGGTACGCGATGAGGAAAGAATAACACTGTTCTTTAAAAACACGGAAGGCCAATGATTATTCATCGGCCCACGCCTTCGTCGAATCCGCAGAATCGACAGCCAGAAATGATTTCTGACTCCGCTGCAAAAATACATATATTTTTGAAAAACCAAATATTTTCCGGTGATTTTTTTGATAAAATTATAAATTTTGAATTTTACGCAAGATGAAAAAATCTTATTCAATATGTTGCGCATTTCCCCGCCCGCAGTCCGTTAGGACTGCGGGGGCTTGGACTTCCTTTTTTATGTAAATCGTAAAATGCGATTTTACATTTTGCATAAAATTCTTCTTTTATTTATGTAAATCGTAAAATTATTTTTGTAATTTTGCATAATTAAATTATTGGAAAAATGATAGAACGCACAATTAAAGAAAAAATCATCTCGTTGGCAGCGCAATTTCCTGTGGTGAGCCTTACGGGTGTTCGGCAGAGCGGTAAATCTACATTGCTTAAAAACTGCTTCCCGGATTATACATACGTTTCGTTGGAAGATATTGATATTCAGAAGTTTGCAATAGATGATCCTCGCGGATTCCTTCTTAATTTCGGCAGACACCTTATTATTGATGAGGCTCAATTGGCTCCAGCACTCTTCTCGTATATCAAAACTGATATTGACAATGTTAATGAGGCGGGAATGTATCTGCTTTCAGGCTCACAGAATTTCCTTTTGATGGAGAATGTGTCGCAGAGTCTTGCAGGTCGTACCGCTGTTCTCGATATGTCGCCCCTTTCCATTGAGGAACTGAAGAGAAATGGAACGCTTCCCGTCACATTGAACGATATGCTCTTTACAGGCGGCTATCCGCGTATTTACGACAAATTGATTGCTCCAGCCGACTATTTTCCAAGCTATATCCGCACATATGTAGAAAGAGATGTGCGGCAGCTTCGTAATATAGGTAACCGCCAGCAGTTTATGAAGTTTATCAGACTGTGTGCGGGGCGTGTCGGGCAACTGTTCAATATCACATCTTTTGCTAATGAAGCAGATCTCTCACTGCCGACTTTGCGTGCGTGGATCTCGGTTTTGGAGACCTGCGGAGTCGTTTTTCTGCTTCAGCCTTACCATAAGAATTTTAACAAGAGGATTGTCAAATCACCGAAATTGTATTTTTGTGACACAGGATTGCTTTCTTCGCTACTCGGTATCCGCGATGTTGTTCAGGTGGAGACACATTATATGCGTGGTGAGATTTTTGAAAATCTTATTGTTTCAGAACTTCGGAAAAAATACACAAACCGCGGTATTGAGCCGTATATCTATTTCTGGCGCGATAGCAATGGCAACGAAGTTGATATAATTGAAGAGGATAATGGAAAACTGAATGCATACGAAATAAAGTCTTCAGCCACTCTTCGCCATGATTTTTTCAAAGGGATTGACAATTTTGCGAAAGTCGCGGGTGATCTTATTAATGAGAGGGCTGTCGTTTATGGCGGTGACGATGATTTTGCGCACACCGCAGGCAGTTTCATTTCGTGGCGGAATTGGGGCTGTCGGCTTCGTTAAATCCCAATTGCCTGCGAACTTCCCCTTCCCCTTCTATTCTACCTGCATCATCGCCTTTATCTCCTCAAAATCAATCCCTAACATCTTCATCGTTTTGATGAATAGCGGCACTTCTTCTTCTAAAAACCGTTTTCTCCTGATTTCCAGTACTTTGTCTTTGGCGTTGTCGTCAACAAAGAAGCCGATTCCCCTTTTGTTTACAAAAATCCCGTTGCTTTGCAGGTATTCGTATGAGCGCATTACCGTGTTTGGATTCACTTCGTAGGCAACCGCTAACTCTCTAACCGACAGTGCTTTGTCGCCCGCCTGTAACTTTCCCGTCAGTATCTGCTCGAATACCCGCTCCACTATCTGCATCCAGAGTGTCTGTGTGTTGTTGAAGTCCATGCCCATATTATGCCTCCGTTTCTTTGAACCTGATATAACTTAGCGTGTAGAAGTATATCATTATGCCGATGTTAATGGCGTAGTGCGCAATTTCAGTTACTTTGCTTACCAACTCTTCAGGATAGTGTATGTCGCCGAGATTTGCGCCGGCAAAAAGCATTCGCGCCGGAGTTATCGCTTTGAAATTGATGTAAATTGTCAAAAAACTCATCGCGAACCCTAAAAATCCCAAGCCAGCCATTATCAGCACCGTTTTCACGATGTTTTTTCCTTTGAAATATATTGATGTGAAGAAAAATATTGATATAAAGGCAAATATGTTGATTATTAGATTTGAAGTGTATGTATTGAAAATGTCTTCGAAGAGTGTGAAACTGATACTATTGCTTGGCTCTGAGATGTATAGGAAGAGATAGCCCATTGCACCGCCCGCTATCAGCGAAATAAGGCAGCCCGCAACGAAATAGACATTTGCGAGAAGCAGTTTTGATGTAACTTTTTCGTGTGGCTTCGCTGGAATCATCATGTAGTTTATGGCCTTGTTGCTTCGCGATAACTCTATAAAACTTCGTGCTGCATAATATATCATGAGAAATCCCGCCACCGCTTTCGCCGATGACATGAAGCCGCTGCCCCACCAGACACTTATAAGCGCCAATGCGGCAATTACCCCAAAATACGTTAAGTCCCTTTTCCAATATGTTATGAAATATTGTCTGAATAATTTTTCAAGATTTTTCATAATTATCTTTGTTTTAATGTTTTACTAATTTAAATTGTTTCCTATGTCCTCTATTTCCATTAATGTATCAGTTGTGATTATTTCAACTGAATCCTCATTTTCAGGAAGCCATATTACACTGTCCGGCTCTGAATAATAGTCGGGTTCAAGGTATTTGGACTCAAATTCAAAGTATTCAGGATGAAGTCTATAGGTTATCTGAATTGTCAGAGTCAGTCCTATTACAAGGCCGGTTGCGATAATGATTGCGGTAATAAGTAATATCTTGTTTGTTCTTTTTTTCATGGCTTTTTATTTGAAAATGTTATAAAACTCTTCTCTATTGCTTATTGCGGCGTTGAACAACAGCTCAAGGTCGAGGTTCGAGTCGAGGTGCCTGCTGTTTTTCTTCACCTGATATATTCCGCGCGGAGTCTCCTCCTCGTAAAGGATTTCATCACTGTCACTTTTTGTATTGTCGGCGTCAAAGAGCAGTCTGTCTGTTATTTCTGCTGCGCTTGCGTTCAGGATTATTTTCCCTTTTTCCAAGATTGTGGCGGTGTCAATAAGGCTGTGCAGGTCGCGCACCTGATGTGTGGAGATAATGACAAGCCGCGAGTCGTCAATGCCTGCTGCCATCAGTTTGCGGAAAACGCTCTTTGACGGAATGTCCAAGCCGTTGGTCGGTTCGTCCATTATCAGCATTTTTGTGTTTGAGGCTATCGCGAAAGCAATAAGCACCTTTTTCTTCTGCCCGTGCGATAATCTGTCAATGTATGCGCGCTCGTTTTCCACTTCAAATTCCTGAAGATATTCGCCGAACTTGTCATGGTCGAAGTGTTCGTAGAACGGGGCGTACGCCTTTTCAAAATCCGTGATTCTCAAATGCGGGGTGTACATCTCCTCCTGAAGGAAGTAAATATCGCCAAGCGTTTCAGCGGAGCGCGCCGCCGCATCGTTGCCGTCAACAGTAACCGTTCCTTCCATCGGGAAGAGCAGGCCTGTTATGTGCTTCAGGAGCGTTGTCTTGCCCGCGCCGTTCTTGCCCAACAGACCGTAAATGTGCCCGCTTGCAAGTGTAAGATTCAAATCTTTGAAAATTTGCCGGCTCTTTGTGTAGCCGAAACTCATGTTTTTAATTTCTCTCATAATGTTTCTACTTGTATTTCTGTATTAGTGTACTATTACACCGCAAAAGTAATACACTTTTAATAATCTGCAATGGGTTGTATTAAATTTTTTCTTATTGAATATCAAAGGATTAGAGAAAACGATAATAGAAATGATTTTTTTATAGAAGAATTTTTGGAAAAAATAATACTCGCAATTCTGTACACTGACGAAAAAGCATCAATATTGATTTTTTTCTAAAAAATTATTCCGGATGAATATGTAATGATAAAAAATGTAAATTTATCGTCTTTAATTTATTACTGAAAATAAATTATAACATATTGATAAACAAAGATTTAAAATATTAAAGATATGTATAAGATTAACGAACATCCCATACTGGATATTCCAAAAACAGAAGAAGTTACTTTTGAGTTTAACGGCAAAACAGTAAAAGGCTATAAAGGATATACGATTGCCGCTGCACTGCATCAGGCTGGTTTTCCGATACATAGCCATAGTATTGACGGGCGTGAACGCAGCCTCGAATGTGGTATCGGCAAGTGCGGTGCATGTCAGATGCTCGTTGACGGTGAAATTAAGAGAATTTGTATCACTCCGGTTGACGGTGTGAAAAGTGTCAGGGAGATTCCACAGGATTATTTTCCGCAAATAACTGAACCTAAAAAAGATACAAGAAAAGTTTATAAGACACAGGTCGTGATTGTAGGTGCCGGCCCAGCAGGTCTGGCGTGCCGCGAAATGCTGAACAAACTCGGAATTTCAAATATAGTTGTCGATAATAACGGGCGTGTCGGCGGGCAGTTCAATATGCAGACCCACCAGTTTTTCTTCTTTGAAAAAGAGAAAGTCTATGGCGGAATGCGCGGCTTCGACATCGCTAAGACCCTTGCCGGTGACGACCATACAGGCATTCTCCTCAATACTACGGTTTGGGATTTGCTTGAAGGTAAGCGTGTTGCATGCAAAAATCTGAAAGACGGAAGTATATGTTATATTGATGCAGAGTCTTTGGTTGTGGCTACCGGCGCCGTTCCGTTCACTCCGGTTTTTGAAAATGACGACCTTCCGGGTGTATATACTGCTGCTGTGGTTCAAAAGATGATGAATGTGGAACATACACTTCTCGGCAAACGAATCCTTTCAATTGGTGCAGGCAATATCGGCTATCTTACTTCGTATCAGGCTACTCAGGCCGGAGCGAAGGTTGTTGCCATTGTCGAGGCGATGGACCACGAGGGCGGCTTTCCCGTTCAGGCAAACCGTGTCCGTCGCTTGGGGATCCCGATTTATACTTCTCATGTTCTTCTTCGTGCAATTCCTAACGAAAACCATACGGGAATCGTTGGTGCAGTAATAGCCGAATGTAAGAATTTCACGCCGGTTCCGGGTACTGAAAAAGTTATTGAAGGCATTGACGTTATAAATATCTGCACAGGATTAATCCCTGATAATCAACTGCTTGTGAAAGGCCGTGAAGTCTTTGGCGCAAACGTTCACGGGGCGGGCGATGCGGTGCGTGTTGGCGAAGGCACTTGCGCGGTGCTCCGCGGAAAACAGGTGGCTCTCGAAATAGCAATGCAAATGGGCAAACGTGTCAATTATGACGATTATCTCGCTGTCTCAAAGGAATATATAGATGCCCAGCAGCATCCTGTGCGCGTGCTTCAGACGCCAAACAAACCGTCAGCAGAGAGAATGAACGCAAAGGGCTTCGTCATCGCCGACTGCCTCTACGGTTTCGCCTGCAATCCCTGCTCGTTCTCTTGTCCGCAAGGGGCAATCACAAAATCATCAACTTCTTCAGTTCCGGTTATCGACTATAATAAGTGTGTGGGCTGTATGGAGTGCGTGTCGCATTGTCCGGGCTTGGCTATTTTCGGTTATAACTTGCTGAAAAACTGGCTTTTCTTGCCTATTGAATATCATGTTGACGTTAATTCAGAAGTTGTTTTGATTAATGATAACGGTGAAAAAGTTGGTGAGGGCGTTGTTGAGCATATCAAGGTTAATGAAAACAAGACGAATGTCGCCCGAGTGAAAGCCATTGACATTACAGGTGAGAAACTTACAGAAGTTACAGGTTTCATTTTGAAAGAGAAATTTGATGAGAAAGTGGAGATGAAGCCGCTTCAAAACAAAGAAAAAGAGCCTGCCTATATCTGCCATTGCGAAGATGTTCAGATTGACAAAATTTTGGCGATAATCGGCGACCGTAAAGTGATTTCTGTTGACGAACTGAAACATACAACCCGTATTGGTATGGGCACCTGCCGCGGCAAGCGTTGTGTTCCGCGTGTGAAACAGTTGCTCCGTGGCTACGGTATCGAAGTTGTCGGCGACCCGACTCCGCGCGGCCCGCTCTCTAACCAAGTTACACTCAATGATATGCAGCCGAAAGAAAAGCCAGTTGAATTTGTCTCTGCTATAGGCAAAGCCACCAAACGCTTCGATTGCGAGGTCTTTGTCGCCGGCGGCGGTATCGCAGGAAGCGCGCTATTCCGCTATTTCTCGGAAAATGGCAAAAAGACCGTTCTCTGCAATGCTGAACGCGGCTCCTCGTGGCGTTGTATCGGCGGAGGACGACCGGCATTCTCAGTCCCTGAAATTGCCGATATTGCAAACCATAACCAAGACATTTTCAGAGAGTTACAGAGTAAAACTAATGTTGGCTACTATCCGATCCGCTATGTCGGTTTCGCGCACGATGAGGCCACATACAAGTCATTGGAGGCTTCTCTCGGCTGGTCTGACGGCTATATGGTTGACAGAAAAGATTTCCAGAAAGAGATTTCACCATACTTCAACCCGAATTTGGAGACTTACAGTGCGGCTTGCGTCACCAACAACTGCTGGCAGGCGACTCCGGGCTTGGTAATTGACTATATCCGCCATTTGGCTTGTGAAAAGGGCGGGACTCTGCTCGAAGACTGCCGCCTTGTTGAAGTTCAGCGCACAGAAAAGGGCTTTATGGCTCTCGTTTATACTCACGAAAAGGAGTTTGTGGAATACCACTGCGACCATTTTGTCAATGCTCTTGGCTATCAGGCTGCCAAGTTTGCAAAGCAATTAGGCATTGAAACAGGCTTGTATCCTATTAAGCACCAAGCCTTTATCACAGGCCGACTTCCTATGATGGGTAAAGATGGAGAATGTTTGGATATGCTCATCGACCGCCGCCGCTACAAAGGATTTTCGGCAGTTTACGGGCAGCAATTCAAAGAGACGGGGCAGATTATCGGATGTGCCTCTCCCGGAACGGACTCCGCCGAAGCGGGGAAGAACCTGAAATACAACGCACAAGACGTCCTTGAAATCTGTTCTGAGATGTTCCGCGAATGGATTCCGCAGTTAGGTGCTGTCAGTTTCCAAGCGTTCTGGGCAGGCTACTATACAGAGCCTCGCTACATCATCGACCCCGGTCACGGACTTCTTGTAGGTTTGCAGGGACACGGTTTCATGCTCGGCCAATACCTCGCCAAGATATATGTTGACAGATATTTGGGACGCGAAGTTCCCGCTTACGCTGACCGCCTCCTCCTCAGCGGCGACGGCCTTTGCGAAAATGCGTTCAAGTAAAATATTGTAAAACAGAGTATTAGCTATGTCTGAGCGAGGAATTGACCAATACAGACTGACCGACACGGAGGAACCGACAGACGAGATGTTGGCTTATATCATGCATGAGGTGGCGGAAGAGGCGCGCCGAACAAATGAGGAGGCCATGGATAGGTATTTTAATGAAATAAGCGAAATTTACCAGGATAAATATGGAAAAGGCTGTAGTTCCATCAGATAGGAAACCCATATTAATTGTTGTGGCTGGACCAAATTATCAAGCGCTACGTTGAAAATTTGCCAGGATGGGCTTTTGAAATATGTAATGAATAATAATTAAAAATAGTATAAAGAATAAAAGAAAAAGTATAAATAACATATTATAAACCAAAGCATTAGCTATTATTTCGCGTTTACCGAAAACCCTGCAAGATTTACGGAGATAAAACACAGAAATAATATGTGAGGTTTGCCATTGCAAGCAACCTTATACCGATGTGTAATAAGCTATGCTCATACCCAAAAGGTGTGAGTACTTATTATCGGTAGAAGGTCTCCTTGCAGGGTTGCCTTGGTAGCGCAATAAGGAAAGCACCTTTCTTTTTGCGTTGCGGATAATGGTAATGCGATAACTATTATCCGTATGGCCAACCGAAATCTTAATGCGGCAAAGAACGCGAAAAAAGACGAGTTTTACACACAACTCATTGATATTGAGAATGAATTAAAGCATTATAAAGATCATTTCAAAGGCAAAACTGTGCTGTGCAACTGCGACGACCCGCGCGTGAGTAACTTCTTCCACTATTTCAGCTACAATTTTGAACAGTTGGGACTGAAAAAGCTCATCACCACCTGCTACAAGAACCAGAACCGCGATCTCTTTTCGCAGAACGATAGTGAACGTGCGATTTGGTTGGAATATTTCGGTGATAAAAACGACAACCGCGTCCCCGATCCAGAAGAAATTGGCATCCATTATTTTGATGGCGATGGTGATTTCCGTTCTGCGGAATGTATTGAATTATTGAAACAAGCTGATATAGTAGTGACAAATCCTCCGTTTTCACTATTCCGCGAATATGTCGCACAACTGATGACGTATGAGAAGAAGTTTCTCATTATCGGGAATGTAAATGCCGTTTCTTACAAAGAAACTTTCCAATACATTAAAAATAATCAGCTTTGGCTTGGAGCAAGCATCCATAGTGGAGACAGAGAATTTGGCGTACCCAACGATTATCCGCTGAACGCTGCAGGATGCCGTCAAGATGCAAAAGGCAATAAATTCATACGCGTGAAAGGTGTTCGATGGTTCACGAATTTGGATTACGACGAACGTCACGAAGATTTGATTTTGTACAAGTGTTATAATTCTGAAGAATACCCCACATACGATAATTATGATATAATCAATGTAAATAAAACATCAGAAATTCCAATGGATTACGATGGCGTGATGGGAGTCCCGATTACATTTTTTGATAAATACAATCCAGAACAATTTGAGATATTAGGTATTGCAAATTCGGCTCGATGGATAGGATTAGAATGTTATACCATATTGAAAAACAATAAATTATATAATCGCATTTTGATTCGTCGTCGTCAACCTGTGGGGGCGTACAGTGGTGTGTAAAATATTGTAGAGATGTGCTATGATGTGAAAATTGCAGAACTATGCTATGAATATTGTGGAGATCTGCCAAGGTGTGAAAATTGTGGAGACGCGCCATGGCACGTCTCCACAGACAAAACAACCCAAACCATATTCCCATCCACAACCCGACCAGCCAATAGCAAATGAAAAACAATCAAAAATATTTTAAATATTAACAAAATATTAGTATCTTTGCCGCGATAATAAAAATGTACTGCACTATGTCTGAAGAGAAATTCATGAACAAGTATCGCATAGCCTCAACCAGAGCCCAATGGCACGATTACAACGGCGGCAAGTATTTTGTGACCATTTGCACACACGGCAGGGAACATTATTTTGGGGAAATTTCTGGCGGACAAATGAATTTGTCGGAAATTGGGAAATATACGAATACCGTCATTCAAACAACATCAACACACAATCATTATGCGGAAATCCCATTATATGTGATAATGCCCAATCATTTGCATTTGATTGTTGTAATTGATGACGAAAATGGTGAAAACGTTCCATGGTGTGAAAATGATGGAACCGTGTCGTGGTGTGAAAATGATGGAATCGTGCCATTGTGTGGAAATGGTGGTGACGTGCCATGGCGCGAAAATTGTGGAACCGTGCCAGGGAAAAAATATTGTAGAGACGTGCCATGGCGCGTCTCTGCAAACGGGAAAAATACAACCATGCAGGATATATGCAATCGTCAGGGAAAATTGTCAACCGTAATCGGCGGGATGAAACAATCCGTCACACGTTTCGCCCGAAAACACAATATCCCATTCGCATGGCAAACACGGTTTCATGACCATATCATACGTGATACGAATGAAATGAATCGGATAGCGAAATATATTGAAAATAATGTGGCAAAATGGGAATATAAACATATCAATTAATAACCAATAAACCAACCATATAATGCAAATAAAATTACACAAAATCACCGTCCGCGAACTGACCGCGGGCTACCAAGACAACAACGAGAACGGCGTGCGCGCCTACGGCGGCCGCCTCGACGTGCGCCCGCCTTACCAGCGCGAATTTGTCTATAAGGAGAAACAGCGCGACGCCGTCATCGACACCCTCACGCAGGGATTCCCTCTGAACGTGATGTACTGGGCCGTGCGCGACGACGGCACCTTCGAAATTATCGACGGCCAGCAACGTACCATCAGTATCTGCCAATATGTGAACGGCGACTTTGCCTTCACAGTGGAGCATGACTCACTGCCTCGCTATTTTCACAACTTGCAACCTGACGAACAGGAACAGATATTGAAATACGAACTGCAAGTCTATATTTGCAGCGGCACTGACAGCGAAAAACTCAAGTGGTTCAAAACCATTAATATAGCGGGTGAAGAGCTGACCGATCAAGAACTGCGGAATGCCGTGTATGCCGGCAGTTGGGTGAGCGATGCCAAGCGTTACTTCAGCAAGAATGGATGTCCCGCAGCCCGCATAGGAAGCGATTACCTCACGGGTTCCGCCATCCGCCAAGACTACCTCGAAACAGCCATTTCGTGGATTTCAGCTGGAAATATCGAAGGGTATATGGCTAACCATCAGCACGATGCGAGCGCTGCCCCGCTGTGGCAGTTCTTCCAAGCCGTCATCACGTGGATCGAGACCTCCTTCCGTCCCAACCGTGAGCGCAAGAAAATCATGAAGGGCGTGGATTGGGGAATGCCATACAAACAATTTAAGGATGAAGTGTTTGATTGTCAAAAGATTGATGAGGAAGTAAATCGTCTCATCTTAGATGATGATGTGTCAAAGAAGACGGGCATCTACCCCTATATTCTCACCCGCAAGGAAAAGTATCTGTCCATACGGGCGTGTACCGATGCGCAGAAGTTGGCGGCCTACGAGCGGCAGGGCGGCATCTGTGCCGAATGTGGCGAGCATTTCGAGCTTTCGCAAATGGAGGCCGACCACATTACTCCATGGCACGAAGGAGGAAAGACCATTTCAGAAAACTGCCAGATGTTGTGCCGCGAGTGCAATAGGAGGAAAAGTGGAAGATAATATTGAGAAAAAGTTGATATTTTTAAATATTATATTATATTTGCAAAATATAAACCAATCAAAATTATTACCATGAAAAAAGTATTAGTTATCGCAGTTTGTGTTGCACTTGTCGGCACATTTGCATCATGCAACAAGAAATGCACATGCAAAACGTATCCGGGCGAAGTAACCGCCACCATGTCCCTTAAAGAAGTTCAGGATACTTACGCAAAAGTCGGTATCGACATCAAAAAATGCTCAGACATGAACACTGTCGTTGAGGCTAATGGGACAAAAACAGGTGTTGAGTGCAGATAAGAAATTTGCTATTCGTGCCTAACAAAAACGCCAATCATCAGATTGGCGTTTTTTTATAGTTTCAGAAAAGTGTTATTCTTTTATGGATTTTTGTGTTACAATTGTTCAGTTGTTGTATTTTGCACGGACTAAATAAACACTGTTTTGAATAATGCTTTATCGGCCTCTTATATATTCGTTTAGTTCGTCAATTGAAGATGAATATGTGAAAACCTTGTTGAGTTTGTAATATTTGTTGCGGTCGAAGCAGAAATCGTAAGCGAATTTGAGGTATTCGAGTTTCGTGTCTTCAAAAGTGAAAAGGGCGGCAATTTCAGCGAGTTGGTCAACTGTAAGAAGTTCTGATAAAGTTGCTTGCTTGGCGACAGTCAGTTTTGAATCTTCAAAAGTTTCACTCCGTATCAAATCTTTTATCTCCCTGAAATCATTGTCATTGCATGGCATTGGTGTTGGAGGTGGGGGCGGGGTTTGATGTGGCGGCTGGTGAGCAGCAGGTGATTGATGTGGGGAATGTGGCGGCGCTGGAGCCTGTGGCTGTGCATGATGGGCGCCGTGTCCGTGCCCATGTCCGTGTTGGGGACCATTGTTCATGTGGTGTACATCTGCCTCGTACATGACATTCATTTGTCCTACCATGTTGCCGAAAGCGTTTACAGCTTGCCCTGCCATCTCAACATCTTTGTCGGACGACCTGAAACTTATATTGTTGTTGCCTGGTGGACAAGCAACTTCAAAATAGTTAACACCGGTGTGGAGCTGTATCCGCGTATTTAATGTTGTCTCTTGCCGGTTATCCATAACAATAGTAACATCGTAATTGCTTGGTGTTAGGTCTTTCACTATCACAACCTCGTCAGAACGCTCGTTCTGCAAAGCGTTGTTAAGGTAGAGCCAAAAGTGCTCATGGCCTGCCGATTGTACTGTTATTGCTGTCTGTGGCGGCTGCGCAACCATAAATGTCAAACTGAAGCAACATAGGATCGCTAAAAAAAATCTTTTCATAATTGGCGTTTTTTGTTATACTGATTTGCAAAAATAAAAAATATTTCTTTTAACAGTCTGAGTTTTTCTATCAAATTAGCTTTAGCCTGATGAATCAGTGTTATTAATACTAATTTGTGGAACTGTTTATCAATGTCACCACTGCAAAAGTAGCAATCCCTTCGCCTTGTCCTGTGAAGCCCATGCCTTCGTTTGTTTTTGCCTTGATTGCGATTTTGTCTTCGCTGATTTTCAAAAGTCGTGCCAATACATTTTTCAGGCTGTCGGTGTACGGCGCCATTTTCGGTTTTTCGGCAACTATTGTCATATCGGCATTGTTGACGGCAAATCCCTTCTGTTCAATAAGAAACATAACTCTCTCAAGCAGGATTTTGCTGTCAATGCTTTTAAATTCAGCGGCGGTGTCGGGAAAATGGGTGCCTATGTCATCAAGTGATGCCGCGCCGAGCAATGCATCGCAGAGCGCATGTATCAGCGCATCACCGTCAGAGTGGGCCACAAGTCCTTTTTCGTATGGGATTTCAACACCTCCCAAAAATAAAGGACGATTCTCACCGAACCGGTGAGAATCGTATCCGAATCCTATTCTAAAATCCATATTGTTCTTTTATTGAGGAATAACAACAGGGAACTTATTGTCGAACTCCATTCTGTACGGCTCCCCGATGATGTTTGTGAGAAAGTCAATATATTGGTCTGTAAAGTAGAATTCGTTGGCGTTGTAGTAAGCCTCAGGCAGCGGAAAGTTGCCGACATTGCCCATATCGATAGAAGTGGTATGGAATTCTTCAAGTTCGTTGTAAGGGACAATCTCTTTCATGACAGGCATTTTGCCATAGTCGCCGCGGAGCAGCAGGTCTGTTACTTTGTCGGCGAGGGTCGAGGTGAGGCGGCGGTCGTACTCGTAGCATTTGCCGGAGCGTGGAATGTAGCCGGAAATCTGGCCGCGTGCTTCAATGCCTGTGTGCTTGGATATTTCAGAGGCTATCACGCCGCTGATGCCGCCGAAACGCGGATGTCCGTACTCGTCAAGGTCTGAACTCGCATATACCATGCCGAGTTCCTGTTTTTCGTCATTCCACCATCTTACCCCTTCTGATACGGCGATGATGAGGCTGTGTTTGGGAGAGCGCATATATTTCTCTTTCACAAACTCGAAGAAGAACTCTTTGCGCTCTTTTGTCATCTCCACTTCAGGGACGAGGGCGACCTGTGCGCCGCCGAAAATGGCAGTCCCCGTAAGCCAGCCGGCATCACGCCCCATGACTTCGAGCACCATTATGCGTTGGTGCGATTCGTTGGTGGTGTGCAGACGGCTTGTCATTTTCTTGATGGCCCATGCGCCTGATGCGAAGCCCGGACACAAAACCACCTCGTTGGCCTGCCCGTTATAGTGGTGGATGGTGTGGGTGCGCAGGTCGTTGTCGATTGTTTTGGGAAAGCCGATGACAGGGATTCCGTACTTCTCGTACATTCTCTTTGCAGCGCCGTTTGTGTCGTCCCCGCCGATTGTTACCAAAACATCAATTTTGTATCTCTCAATGTTGCGTAAAATCTGTTGTGAACGGTCTTCGGGGTTGCGTTTGCTCGGGAACGGGTTCGTGCGGCTCGACAGCAGTGCTGTGCCGCCATAGATGCCGTCGTATGGTATGTTTGTTAGGTCAACCACGTCACCGTCTCCAAGCAGCCCTTTCCAGCCGCGGAGAATGCCATATACCTTAAAACCGAGCATTGATGCCCTGTTTCTTACGCTTTCAATACTTGAGTTGATTGCGGGGGTGTCGCCGCCGCCGGAAAGAATGGCAAGAGTCTTTCCTGAAAATATTTTCTCTGTTCTCATCTTAATTGTTTGTCAATGTTTATTTTAATGATTTTAAAAATTCTACGACTAAGTCCCACGTCATTTTAACGGTTTTGATTTCCAATTTTTCCACTGGGGAGTGAACACCGCGAAGGGTGGGGCCTATTGAGACCATATCCAAGTCGGGATATTTTTCAGCGAAGAGCCCGCACTCAAGGCCAGCGTGGATGGCTTTGACGATCGGTTGTTTGTTGAAGCACTTTTCGTAAGCCTTGACAAGCATTTTCAGCACTTCTGAATCCGGGTTTGGTGTCCAGCCCGGGTAGCCGTCTGATGATTCAACGTCTGCACCAATCATGTAGAAGGTTGCTGAAACGCGCTCCGCCGCATCCTGTTTGCGTGAAGCTACAGAACTGCGCTGGCTCGTGGTTATTACTATTTTTTCGTCAATAATCTTTACCGAAGCAAGGTTTGTCGATGTTTCAACAAGTCCGGGAAGAGCATGGCTCATGGCAATCGGTCCGTTCGGACAGCCGTATATGGCGTTCAGAAGGTTTGTCTGACAGTCATGAGTCATTGTTTCTTTTGGCAATTCTGTTTTTGCTAGTTCAATAACAAGCTGAGATTCAGTATATTTAAGCTCTTGGCAGATGTCGTTTTTGAAAATGTC
>JAGCRI010000148.1 GCA_017964755.1 Bacteroidales bacterium
CGGTAATTGAAAATGCAACAGTCAAAGCGACAGTCCTCAACCATCTTAAAGGGGATAAAGTTTTGGTTTTCAAGAAAAAAAGAAGAAAAGGTTATCAGAAAATGAATGGTCACCGTCAGTATCTGACCTCAATCAAAATTGACGAAATCAATTTCTAACCAATTATTAATTCACTGAGTATAAATAAAATAAAAAGATCGAGATATGGCACATAAAAAAGGTGTCGGTAGTTCACAGAACGGTCGTGAATCCGAAAGCAAACGTTTAGGCGTCAAAATATTCGGCGGGCAATTTGCCAAAGCCGGCAACATCATTATCCGTCAAAGAGGCACTGTCCACAACCCTGGCCGCAATGTCGGCATGGGCAAGGACCACACACTCTTCTCATTAGTTGACGGCACTGTCCAATTCAAAAAAACTGTCGGTGGAAAATCATTCGTTTCAGTCGTCCCCGCAGAACAGCCCGAAAGCTAACATAGTGCTCGTAGGCTTCTCAGGAGCCGGCAAAAGCACTGTTGGCAGAAAAATTGCAAATAGGCTTAGTTTTTCATTCATTGATACTGACCGGTATTTCGAGGAGAAGTACCGGTTTACTATTTTCAATTTCTTCAAAAATTTCGGAGAGGAGCTGTTTCGCCGCCTCGAACGCGAGATTCTGCTCGAAGTACTGGATTTTGAAAATGTTGTAATTGCAACCGGCGGAGGCACGCCTTGCTTTTTCGACAACATGGATATTATAAACCAGAAATCGACCTCCATATATATAGAGATGTCCCCGGTCTCTCTATCCGACAGGTTGTGGCATTCGAAGAAGCCGCGCCCTCTGACCCACAACATGTCACGCGAAGAATTGGACCAATATATCTCAACAAAATTAACAGAACGAAGCGCCTTTTATAAAAAGGCACAATACACAATCAAAGGAGAAAATATTGATATAGATCCGATTATCGGCCTTTACAGATAACTATTCAACAATCTTCAGTTCGCTCATAATATTCTGTGCATTCGCCATTTTGTCGATAATAAACAAAAGATAGCGGGCATCCATGCAAATTGTGCGCTGCACCTTGTCCTCAAACGACAAGTCGCCGCTCATAGCCTCCCAGTTGCCATCGAAAGCCAACCCGATAAGATTTCCTTCAGCATCAATGACAGGGCTGCCGGAGTTGCCTCCTGTTATGTCATTTGTCGTGATAAAGTTCACAACCAGATTGCCGTTCTTATCGGCGTAGCGGCCGTAATCTTTCTTCTCCCAAAGTTTTATAAGATCAGCGGGCACATTAAATTCCCAGTCGCCGGGCTTGTGTTTCTCCATAACGCCATCGAGGGTGGTCACATAGTCATATTCAACGGCATCGCTTGGGTCACAACTCTGTACGCTGCCGTATGTAAGCCGCATAGTAAAATTGGCATCGGGATAGAAATTCTTATCCTTGTCCATCTCCATCAAGCCTTGCATATAAAGTCTTTCAGCCTTTGAAGCATCAACCTGTTCCGCCACATCACTGATTGTCAGATAGTTTTGGACAATATCATACATCAAAGCGAAAATCGGGTCTTTTGACAGAGGTTTCGGTGCATCAAGCCACTTATCGAGCCTGTTTTCGTCAACAAAAACAGATTTGGCGAAAGCCTTGTCAACGAATGCTGTAAAATCGCCGCCATTCTTATCCCCCACTTTTTTCACAAGCGGCGGGAGCTGGTGGGCGGGAATATCCTTATAAAACAGGTTCAGCAAAGCGATTGTAACATCACGGTCAGTAGCCATATCATAGTCTTTGAAATAGCCGCGCGCCGCAGATTTCAACCCTGCCGCCAGATCGGCCACGTCAGCCTGCGGAGCCTTATCTTCAAGCATCTTGTTTATTTTTGAGAAACGCACAGCGAAAGCCACTGCCTCGCCACCACGCCAGCCCGCCTCACGGTGATATATCAGCGCCTTTTTAAACTTCGACTGGTAATCCCAATACTCGGCCAAGTCACCAAGAACAGCCCCGTATTTCGCCTTTCTTTCGGCATTTTCGCCAACCCACTTGCCAAACGCCTTCTCCAGTTCCACACGTTTCTCATAAACCTTATTACGGCTCAGCTGTTTCACCTGTCCGATATAATACTTCCAATAGTTGCTGACCGAAGCTTGTTTTGATGCATATTTGATAAAAACTTCGGGATCTGCATCCATGTGCTTGCGGTACTGCGCCAATTTTGTGGTACGGCAATCAACAATAGCAGGCCCTTCATATTCAATCACATTATTCACAGCACCTGAGGCAGAATAGCGGTCTGTTGAGCCCGGATAGCCCATAATCATAGCATAATCGCCTTCCTTAACGCCCTTCAAAGAAATAGGAAGAAAATGTTTGGATTTCATAGGCACATTCTCTTTCGCATACTCAGCTGGCGAGCCGTCAGGGGCAGTATAAACACGAAATATACAGAAGTCCCCTTTATGACGTGGCCATGTCCAGTTATCGGTATCAGCGCCGAACTTACCGATTCCCCAAGGCGGACACGCTACGAGACGCACGTCATTATAAACCTCATAAACAAACAAAATATACTGGTTCCCTTTGTAGAACTCAACAATCTCCGCCTCACCGTTTTTCTCTTTTGAGCGTTCCTTAATAAGTTTTTTCGCATTCTTTGCAATCAGCTCATTACGTGCCGCTTCCGACATATTTTCATTCACGCCTTTGAGTACCGTAGCTGTAACGTCTTCAATATAAGAGAGAAATGAGACGCTGAGACCCTTATTTGGCAATTCTTCGTCCTTGTTTTTTGCCCAGAAGCCCTCTTGAAGATAATCATGTTCGACTGAAGAATGCGCCTGCACCTGACCGAGGCCGCAATGATGGTTTGTAAGCAGGAGCCCCTCGGCTGAAATCAGCTCGCCTGTGCAGCCGCCGCCAAATTGCACGACCGCATCTTTAAGGCTTGGCTGGTTAAAGCTAAAAATCTGCTCGGCGGTAAGTTTGCAGCCGAGCCGCTGCATCTCGGCAAGGCTCTGCCCGTTAATGGAATAAGGCAGCCACATACCCTCGTCAGCGCGCATAAACAAATAAGACATCATAACAATGATGAACAGAAAGCTGGATTTCATTTTCATAATTTTCACATTTTAAAGTGCAAATATAAATAAAAAATAGTGGAAAACCTAAGATAAGCATTAATAAATTGCAAATTATATGAATGTTAAATCTGAAAAGCAACCGTGCTGGAAGTACAAGTGCCCAGGAACCTCATACGAGCGAAACATAGTTGAGCGTAGTGTGAGTTAATTGAAAGGAATACCATTTCTCACAGATGAAGCAGAACGAGAAAACGGGAATTTTCGCTATATGACCAGTTTTTGCTATTTCAATGCAGTTTTCGTGCAGAATTATGCACTTTTTTGTATTTTTGCCGTAAAAAACAATAACTACGGATATTGTTGCCCAAATATGACACCAGAAGAAAAAGCGAGAGTCAAAATTGACAAGATGTTTGAGGCTGCTGGCTGGCAGGTCGTCAGCAGGGAGGAATATACGCCTGATTTGACGGCAGCTGCAATTAAAGAAGGCTTGCTTAAACATCATCTTGAAGCGGATTATTTCTTGTTTATCAATGGTAAAGCAGTTGGCGTGCTTGAAGCAAAAAGGGCAGAGGTTGATGTGGATTGTGACGAAGTGAAAGCTCAGGCTGAAAAGTATGTGAACAATGTGCCACCCTTTTATGCGGCATACGAAAAACCATTAAGAATCGTCTACCTTTCTAACGGAGAAAAGGTCTTGTTTTACGATTATGCAAAAAATGACGACCATTACATTGAAATAAACCGCATTCATACCCCTAAAGAGATTGTCAATATTTTGAAAATCAACGACTACTATGCCGGATTGCCAATTTTGAGCGACAAAGGGCTGCGACGTTGCCAGTTTGATGCGATAAAAGGCTTGGAACAAAGTTTCAGGAATGGGCAGAAACGTGCTTTGATGGTTTTGGCAACCGGTGCAGGGAAAACTTATACCGCCTGTCTTGCTGCATATCGGTTTCTGTCCTATACGCCGATGCGGAAAGTTCTGTTCTTGGTTGACCGCAACAATCTGGGCAAGCAGGCCGAAGGTGAATTTGGAACATTCAGACTGACTGAAACGAAAGAACCTTTCAACACGATATTTGGTGTCAGCCGTTTGAAATCAGCAAAGATTCCAGAGGACAGTAATGTGGTCATTTCAACAATCCAACGGTTGTTTTCACTATTGAAAGGGGATGATATTGAAGATGATGACGAAGAGAGTGCTTTTGATGATGCCCCGAATGAAATCAGCCTACCCAATAATCCGTTGCTGCCGCCCGACTATTTCGATTTGATTATCATAGACGAATGCCATCGCTCCATTTATGGCAATTGGCGGAAGGTCTTGGAGTATTTTAATACAGCGAAAATCATAGGTTTGACAGCAACCCCAATTCCTGAAACTGACTCATTCTTCAATGGCAATATGGTCGTCAACTATTCGCTTGAGGAATCAATCAAGGATGGTGTGAATGTTGACCATCGCACTTTTAGGATTCGTACCGAGGTGACAGAAAACGGAGGTGTGATTTTTCAAGGAGAACAAACTCAGCAAACTACAGTTTATACAGGAAAAACGGAAAACGTTGTCTGGCAGGAGAATAAGAATTACACCCAAGAGGAACTGAACCGGAACATCGTCAATCCTGCACAAATAAAGTTGATTTTGGAGACTTATAGGGATGCTGTCTATACCGAGATGTTTGTTGATCCGCCACGGGAACCGAATTTTGACTATCTGCCTAAGACATTGATATTTGCATTGAATGAAAATCACGCCGATAATATTGTGAAAATTGCAAAAGAAGTTTTCAACCGGCACGATGACAAATATGTGCAAAAGATTACATATTCTGTCGGCGACAGTAACGCTTTGATACGACAATTCCGCAATGACAAGGATTTCCGCATAGCGGTTACATGTACGCTGGTGGCTACGGGCACGGATATCAAGCCTTTGGAGGTCCTGATATTTATGCGTGATGTTGCCACAGAATCGCTTTTCATACAGATGAAAGGTCGCGGGGTGCGCACTATCGGGGATGAACAATTGCGCAATGTCACCCCAAACGCTATCAGCAAAGATTGTTTCTTCCTCGTTGATGCTGTAGGTGTTACGGAAAGACAGAAATCTGTACCAAAGCCAGGTAAAGGGCCAAAACCTGTTCCGCCAACTCTTAAAGAGCTGTTGGAATTGCTGGCACACGGGAATCTTCAAGATGACAATCTGCGGATGTTGGCGAGCCGGTTAGCACGAATACACAACAAATGTACCGATTCGCAAAGGGAAGAGTTTGCACAATTGGCCCACATCTCTATGGTACAGCTTGCAAATAATATTTATGAGGCATTGTTTGACCAGGATTTTCCAGAGTTTACTGATATTAACGGAGAAAATGTTGCACGCAAAGCTCTCATCTCTTTGCTCATCAACAATGTACAGGCCCGAAACTATCTTCTGATTGTGAATGCCGGCTTCATCAATACGCTTATGCCGGGCGAAGACAATCTCATTTACAGCGGCTTCTCGAAAGAAGAAGCCGTGGCGACCACATCAGCATTCGAGGCTTACTGTAATGACCATAAGGATGAAATTGAGGCGTTGCGTATCATCTATAATAATGAGGGTGAACCTATTACGTTCGCAATGCTAAAGGATTTGCAGAATCGGCTGAAGGAGTTTGACAACAAATTAACTGCTGCAAATTTATGGCATTCATATTCCATTATCAATATGAATAACGTAATGGTTTATAATACGGAAGAACAGAAAAACGAAAAAGAAGCTCTTACAAATCTCATACAGTTAGTTCGTTTTGCATGGCATAAGATTGCCCGTTTGGAAAGCTTGTGCATAGGAGCGCAACAGCGTTTCAACTTGTGGTATGGTCAGCTGCAACGTGAAATTACCCCCGAACAGATTTCTCTTATGAAGCAAATTGTCGATTATATTGCAGCGAACGGAACTTGTCAGATTTCAGATATCAAAGAATACGACAAGACATTTGCCGCCAGACTCATTTCCGAATACGAAGGGTTGGCCAATGCAAATGAGGCTTTGGAATCATTATCAAGATTTATTCTATACAGGAAAACTGCGTAATTTTTTATGGCACAAGGAACAACACAAAAAGAACAATCATTGGCGCAAAAAGTGTGGCAGCTTGCCACGGTTTTGGCAGGTCAGGGAATCGGTTTTACAGATTACATAACACAACTCACCTATCTTCTCTTTTTGAAAATGGACGCTGAAAACAGTGAGACTTTTGGCGAAGAATCAGCCATTCCTGAAGGTTGCAGATGGAAAGACCTACTGACATTGGATGGGCTTGATTTGATCAGACAATATGAAAAGACCTTGAAAACATTACAAGATGAAGACAATCTTATTGGTACCATCTATACAAAAGCACAAAACAAAATTGACAAACCCGTTTACTTAAAAAAGGTTATCACACTTATTGGTAAGGAAAAATGGCTTGTGATGGATGGCGACGTGAAAGGAGCCATCTACGAAAGCATTCTGGAAAAGAACGGGCAGGACAAGAAATCTGGTGCAGGACAGTACTTTACGCCACGAGCACTTATTCAAGCCATGGTAGATGTGACGCGTCCAAAGATTGGCGAGACGGTTTGCGACCCGGCTTGCGGAACAGGCGGCTTTCTCTTGACTGCATACGACTATATGAAAAAGCAGTCGCAAAACAGAGAAAAACAAGAATTCTTGCGAAACAATGCATTGTCGGGCATTGACAATACGGCCTTGGTCGTAACGTTAGCTTCCATGAACTTGTACCTGCACGGTGTCGGCACCGACCGAAGCCCTATCGTTTGCAAGGACTCTTTGGAAAAAGCGCCTGAAAAACTTGTGGACGTGATATTGGCCAATCCTCCTTTCGGCACTCGTCCGGCTGGTTCGGTGGAAATCAGTCGCGACGACTTCTATGTGGAGACCAAGAACAACCAGCTGAACTTTTTGCAGCATATTATGGTATCGCTCAAGCAGGGCGGTCGTGCTGCAGTCGTTTTGCCTGATAATGTGCTCTTTGAAGGCAATGCCGGTGAGGTGGTGCGCAAAGAGTTGCTCAAGAATTTCAACCTGCACACCATCCTGCGTCTGCCAACAGGCATCTTCTATGCACAGGGTGTGAAAGCAAATGTGCTGTTCTTCACCAAAGGCACATCAACTAAAAAGGTCTGGTACTTCGATTATCGTACGGGGGTCAAGCACACACTGGCCACAAATCCACTGCAACGCCAACATTTGGACGAGTTCGTCGCTTGCTACAACGCCGATGACATAAGTAAACGCAAAGAAACTTACGATGCAAACACCAACCCAAACGGCCGATGGCGCATGTTCACTATTGACGAAATACACGCACGCGACAAGACCAGTTTGGACATTACGTGGATCAAGCAAGGCAAAGAGACGGAAGATTTGTCACTTGCCGAACTCTTGGACACCATTAGTGACAAAGCTGAACAAATAACCACCGCAGCACAGAAATTGCAAGAACTACTGAAAGGAATTGAAGAATAAAAGATGGACACCAAACTGCTTAAACAGAAAATTCTTGACCTTGCCATACGAGGCAAATTGGTTCCTCAGAATCCTAATGACGAGCCGGCAAGCGAACTTCTCAAACGCATTCATGCAGAAAAAGAAAAACTTATCGCTGAAGGGAAAATAAAACGCCCTAAAAACGCTGCGGACAAACTCCCTTATCGGAAGTTGGAACCCTCCGATGCCCCTTTCGATATACCGGAAAGCTGGGAGTGGGTGAAATTGAAAAGTTTTACATATGATTTGCAATACGGCACTTCAAAAAAATCTTTATCAGAAGGAATTATCCCTGTATTGAGAATGGGTAACATCGCATGGAACGGAACCGTTAATTATACGGATTTAGTTTATTCTTCAAAAGAGGATGATATAGTTAAATACTCTTTGCAATACAATGATTTACTTTTTAATAGAACAAACAGCAGTGAATGGGTTGGCAAAACGGCTATTTATAAAGCGGAAAAAAACGCGATTTATGCAGGCTATTTAATAAGGATACGAACATTCGGGGTTTCTCCTGATTTTATCAACTATGTTATGAATAGTTTATATCATAGAAGTTGGTGTAATCAAGTAAAAACAGATGCTGTAAATCAATCTAATATAAATGCACAAAAGCTATCAAATTTTTTAATTCCTCTTCCACCCCTCGCCGAGCAGCAGCGCATTGTCGCCGAAATAGAGAAGTGGTTTTCCGTGATAGACGAAATGGAAGCAAGCAGGCAGGATTTGCAAGAAGCGGTCAAGCTGGCCAAGGGCAAAATATTAGACCTTGCCATTCATGGCAAACTGGTGCCGCAGGATCCGAACGACGAGCCCGCAACCGAACTGCTGAAGCGGATAAACCCCGCCGCGAAGTCCATTTCCCCCTTCAGAAAAAGTGCCGACAGCCCCCCTTATAGGAAGGATAAAAACAAAGTTCCTTTCGAGATCCCGGAAAGCTGGGAATTTTGTTGTGTTGAAGAACTATTCAATCTCAATCCTAAAAATAATGTTGATGATAATAAAACAGCGGGGTTTATACCAATGGAATTAGTGTCAGCTGGTTTTGTTAATGCACATACGTTTGAAAAAAGAAAATGGGGTGAAGTGAAAAAAGGACATTGTCATTTTCAAAATGGAGATATAGGAATAGCTAAAATATCCCCTTGTTTTGAGAATAGAAAATCAACCATATTCTACGGCTTACCTAATAATATCGGTGCAGGAACAACAGAATTGGTTATACTTCGTGGCCAGCAGATATGTGCTGAGTTTTACCTATATCTATTCAAATCTGCCTGGTACATTAATGAGGGGACAAAGTATTTTAAAGGTGTCGTAGGACAACAAAGGGTTAACAAAGAAATCTTTACAACATTTTTAATTCCCCTTCCACCCCTCGCCGAGCAAAAGAGAATTGTCCGTAAGATAGCTGAACTTTTTTCGTATTTGGATGAAATAAGTGCAGAAATTTGAAAGTCTTTTTATTCAATTGAAATTTTTATTTTATAGCGATAATTCAGATAAAAATATTTATTAATATTTAAGAATATTTTGTATTTTTGCAAATCAAAACCATTTATAATGAATATGGAAAGGTTGGCAATTATTGCGAATGTGAATATGTGTTCGAGTATTTCTACAACGAATGTTAAATCTGAAAAGCAAGCGTGCTGGAAGCACAAGTTCTCAGTAACCTCATACGAGCGAAACGCAGTGAGCGTAGTGTGAGGTGAGCGGCGGTGCGGACAACAAGCGTGCCAGCGGCACGCGCTCTCAGATAATCCAAATAGATACTAAAATAAAAACATGAGCTACATACAATCAATCTATCATATAGTATTTCGCACATACCGTAGCGAACCAACTATAAACGAGGAGCACGAGCGCGAACTGTACGCGATAATCATGAAACAATCGGAGACACTCCGCGCAAAACTCATACGTATTGGAGGAATGCCTGATCATATACATTTGCTTATTTCCTTACCATCTGATCTCGCTCCAGCTAAATATGTTCAGGCCGTGAAATCTTTTACAAGCAAGTGGCTTCGGGAAAGTCCGTCTTTTCCGAATTGGAGCGGATGGGGCAAGGAATACGCTGCGATATCTTATAGTGTTCACGACAAGGAAATGATTGTAAACTATATCAAGAATCAGAAAGAGCATCACAAAAAAGTTGGTTTCGCAGAAGAGTATCGTGAATGTCTGCTTGACAACGGCATTGCCATAAAGGAAGAATATTTTCTAAAAGACTGATTTACAATGGAGAGCGCGTGCCGCTGGCACGCTAAGGTTCACGCTCTTTTACCTACCTCACATTTTATGTAAGGTTATTGAAAGAAGCTCCCTTCGGGAGCAGAAAACTATGCATTTTCACCATATTAGCTACATTTTGTCCATATTGCAGCCAAATAAAAAAATATATCTGAGATTTTATCAACTATACGTTTTTGCTCATTGATAGGTGGAACATAAACAACTATTTCTCTAAATAGTTTCTTATTTAAGTGAGGTATGGCAGAACCGACCTTATTTTCTCGTAATTGTTTTTGATAATTCTTTATAATACACTCAACAAATGATAAACTCATCTCTTTTGTAATATCAAGTATTTTAAATGTGCTCCCTTGATAGCCTTCAATGGTTGTTGTAAAAATTTCTCCTGAATTTTCACCATCCACTAAAATCATTGTACTATTTGCAGGAACATATTTTCCGCTCATCTTTGATTCCCCTTCCCCTTTCCCTCTTAAATACTTGACATCAAGATATATCCTTGCAATACCATTCTCTCTTTTCCCATCAGTGAGTTGGCAAAGACTCTGCATTGTAGCTATTGCCCATCCTTTCGGCAAATCTGCTATATTTTCATTCGGTTGGACTTCAGCAGGACTTGAGCAAGTGGGGAACTGTACTTGGTTTGCGGGCTCCTTCCTATAAGGGGGGCTGTCGGCACTTTTTCTGAAGGGGGAAATGGACTTCGCGGCGGGGTTTATCCGCTTCAGCAGCTCGGTTGCAGGCTCGTCTTTCGGATCCTGCGGCACCAGTTTGCCATGAATGGCAAGGTCTAATATTTTGCCCTTGGCCAGCTTGACCGCTTCTTGCAAATCCTGCCTGCTTGCTTCCATTTCGTCTATCACGGCAAACCACTTCTCTATTTCGGCTACAATGCGCTGCTGCTCGGCGAGGGGTGGAAGGGGAATTAAAAGTGTAGTAAAAATTTCTTTGTTAACTCTTTGTTGTCCTACAACGCCTTTAAAATACTTTGTTCCCTCGTTAATGTACCATGTAGATTTGAATAGATATAGATAAAACTCAACACATATCTCCTCACTACGAAGTATAACCAGTTCTGTTGTTCCTGCTCCGATATTATTAGGCAAGCCGTGGAATATGGTTGATTTTCTATTCTCAAAACAAGGGGATATTTTAGCTATTCCTATATCTACATTTTGAAAATGACAATGTCCTTTTTTTACTTCACCCCATTTTC
>JAGCRI010000149.1 GCA_017964755.1 Bacteroidales bacterium
TCTCTTTTACTGTGTCGTGCCAGCGGTGAGGATTCTCAGCCAAAATCGCTTTCAGGGTTTTCAAGATGACGGCTTCCTCGTGGGAAGATGGGGTTTTGTCGAGCACTGACGCGTCGTTTTCGGCTTGGTAGCCCTTGTGGATGAGCAGTGTCGCGTCTCCGCCGTCGTCAACGATGAGATTTGGGCCTTTGCCGCCAGGGAACGCGAGGGCTTGGCTTGTACACCACCAATAGTCTTCGAGAGACTCGCCTTTCCAAGCGAAGACGGGAACGCCAGCAGCAGCTATAGCAGCGGCCGCGTGATCTTGCGTTGAGAATATATTGCAGCTGCACCAGCGCACATCCGCGCCAAGCTTAACAAGCGTTTCGATGAGGCATGCAGTTTGTATTGTCATGTGCAGTGAGCCCATTATGCGCGCGCCTTTCAAAGGCTTGCTTTCGCCATATTTTTCGCGCAGAGCCATCAGTCCTGGCATCTCTTTCTCAGAAATTTCAATTTCTTTTCTGCCCCAATCTGCCAATCCTATATCAGCGATTTTGTAGTCTAAATTTTTGTCACTCATATAATTGCTGTTTTTAAATAATAAAACTTTTTTAGACGGCAAATATACAATTTTTACCTCTGAATTTCAATACCAAAATTCATTTTTTAATTCCCATTTCTTTCTCTCAAAAGGAGAAAAATGAAATACGGTCCGCCGATGATTGCTGTGATGCTTCCGACCGGCAGCTCAGAAGGTAGGGCTATGGTGCGGGCGAGAGTGTCGGCTATCAGGAGAAATATAGCACCGGCAAAGAGAGAATATAGCATCATCTTGCGGCAGTCGGCGCCGACAAGTAGCCTCACGATGTGCGGAATTACCAGGCCTACAAAGCCGATTACCCCGCAGAAAGAGACTACAACGGCTATGAGAAGCGAAGAGAGTGCGAGCGCAAGCATAGTGGTACGGCGGGTGTTTACACCGAGAGTCTTAGCTGTCTCTTCTCCTAACTGTATGAGATTTAAATCTTTAGAGATGTAAAATAATGCGAATATTATTGTGATGAAACCGAGTGCCACAATCATGACCTCTGACCAGCCTGCGTTGGCGAGACTGCCCATCGTCCAGAACATGATTTTGTGCATTGACTCCTGATGCATGACCATTATAAGTGTGATGACCGCTGAAAGGAAGAAATTGAGTGCGACCCCGACAAGCAGCAGCGAGTAAGTTGTGCGGCGCCGGCCACGCGTGATTGCAAATATGACGGCAAGTGTGAGCAGTGCCGTGACCAATGCTGATAGTGTTACCCCGAATACGAATACGTTCCAGCCCAATACAAACGCAACAGCTGCCCCAAGTGATGCTCCGGAGGAAATGCCGAGTATATACGGATCGCAAATCGGATTCCTGAATATGGACTGGAATACGCAGCCGCACACAGCAAGCGCTGCACCGCCGAGTACCGCCATGATGACTCGCGGCAGCCTAAGCTGGAAAAAAATGTAATTGACATTGGGAGAGACTTCAGGCGCGGGACCGATTCCGAGTTTGTTCAATATCAGAAGGAAACAGTCGGCGGGGGAGACCTGCACGGCTCCGATTGAGGCGGCAATAAACATTGCTAAGGGTATCACAGCGAAGAACAGAAATGCTGGAAGCAATATCCTTTTGTATTGACTCTTTTTCATTTAGTGTGATCAAAATCAGAGTGCAAAGGTAATATTTTTGAAAATATGTTACTGAAATGACAAATAAAGATTATTTTTGCAAGAAATTCTGTTTAATATCCAGTTATGTATTCGATAATCAGAAAAAGAAAACTTGCAGAAGATACTTATTTGATGGAAATTGAGGCGCCGCGTATTGCAAAGTCAGCGTTGCCGGGGCAATTCGTCATTGTTAAGACTACGGAACGCGGTGAGCGGATTCCACTTACAATAGTTGACTATGATAGGGATAAATGTATAACATTGATATTTAAGGCAATAGGCCTGTCAACACGTGAAATGGCTTCTATGGGGGAAGGTGATTCTTTTAAGGATGTTGTGGGGCCTCTTGGTCGTGCGTCAAATTTGGTTTCATTGACAGACAATGAATTGGCGGATTATCGCGTGGCTTTTGTCGCTGGTGGCATTGGCATTGCTCCCGTCTATCCTCAGGTGAAATGGCTTTATGAGCATGGCAATAGGCCGGTCGTGATTGCAGGTGCAAAAACAAAAAGTCTTCTTTTTTATACTGATGAGCTTAAGGAAATTTCTGATTTGCATGTTGTTACAGATGATGAGTCGTATGGTATGAAGGGTATGGTGACGGATTGTCTGAGAAATATTTTGGAAAAAGGTGTCCGTTATGATGAGATCGTTGCTGTCGGCCCGATGATAATGATGAAGTTTGTTGTGGAGCTTGCGCGTGAGTTCTCGATACCATGCACTGTCAGCCTTAACTCACTTATGGTTGATGGCACGGGAATGTGCGGTGCGTGCCGCGTTACTATCGGCGGCAAGACCAAATTCACCTGTGTTGACGGGCCTGAATTTGACGGTTATGCAGTCGATTTTGCCGAGGCAATGAAACGGCAGGCTATGTATGATACGATAGATGGACGAAAACGTATTGAAGATGAGGAGACACGTGAGGGGCATGTCTGTTTTGTCGGTGGTGTCGATAATGACGAGCCGGACAGGCGCATTCAGGTGCCAATGCGTGAGCAGCCGGCTGATGAACGGATAAAGAATTTCAGGGAAGTGGCGTTGGGCTATAATGCAGAGGAAGCAATACAGGAGGCAAAGCGCTGCCTGCAATGCCGCAAGCCTCAGTGCGTTAAAGGCTGCCCTGTCCATATTGATATTCCGGAGTTTATCCGTTATGTTGCGCAAGGTGATTTCAAGCAAGCGGCTTTTGTGATTAATAAAAATTCAGCACTTCCTGCTGTGTGTGGACGAGTCTGTCCGCAGGAGACACAGTGCGAGGGCGAGTGCGTTTCGGGACGGAAATTCGATACTATAGGGATTGGGAAATTGGAGCGTTTCGTCGGTGATTGGGCGCGCGAACACAATATTGAGTTTGATGTCCCGCAGGAGAAAAACGGCTTTAAGGTTGCTGTGGTCGGTAGCGGCCCCGCAGGACTTACATGTGCGAAAGAACTTTTGGTGAAAGGTTATGAGGTGACGGTATTCGAGGCACTGCACGAACTTGGCGGCGTGCTTGCTTATGGGATACCTTCGTTCAGATTGCCGAAGGAGACGGTGGTTTATCACGAGATTGAAAATCTGCGGAAATTGGGCGCTAAATTTGAGCGTAATGTTATTGTCGGCAAGACTATCACTATAGACCAGCTCATTGATAATGAGGGGTTTTCAGCAGTGTTTATAGGTTCGGGGGCGGGTTTGCCGAATTTTATGCACATCCATGGGGAGAATCTTTGTGGTGTGGTTTCGGCTAATGAGTTTCTCACCCGCAACAACCTTCTGTTCGCGTACAAGGAAGGCTATGTAACTCCGAATTATATTGGGAAGCGTGTCGCCATTATCGGAGGCGGCAATGTTGCCATGGATGCGGCTCGCACAGCGGTGCGGCTCGGCGCCGGGGTTACGGTTGTTTATAGGCGTTCTGAAGAGGAATTGCCGGCACGGCACGAGGAGGTGCAACACGCTAAAGAGGAGGGGATAGATTTTAACTTGCTTTGTAATCCTGTGGAGATTTTGGGGGATGAAAAAGGTTGGGTGAAAGCTATGCGATGTGTGCGTATGCAGTTGGGCGAGCCTGACATTTCAGGCCGGCGCCGTCCGGTTCCTGTCCCTGATTCTGATTTTACACTTGATGTTGATATGGTCATATTGGCGGTGGGCACTTCACCTAATCCTATCATTTCGTCAAATACGCCGGGATTGAATACTGACAGTTGGGGTAGTCTCGTGGCTGATGAGGAGACAGGCCAGACAACACGCGAAGGTGTTTTTGCGGCAGGCGATGCCGTGAGCGGTTCGGCAACAGTCATTATGGCGATGGGCGGTGCTAAGAAGGCCGCCGCCGCTATTGACAAATACGTTCGCGAAAAATTTGGTGCAAGTAGGTAACTGATACTTGTTCGGTAGGTTATAGTTTTTCGGATGAGGAATGTTGCATAATTTCGTCCAACATTTCCCACAGGAGCCGTGTGGGCAGTCCCATTACATTGTAAAACGAGCCTTTGATGTATTCAATGCATACATATCCGAACCATTCCTGAACACCGTATGCACCTGCTTTATCCAGAGGCTTGTATTTTTCCACGTAATATTTTATCTCATCTTTCAATACATCTGCAAATTTCACTATTGACCGTCTGTTCGCAGTTATCATTCGCGACTTTGTCGCAACTGTCAGTCCTGAAATCACCTCATGCTCCTTGCCTGAAAGTTCTGTAAGCATTGCTATAGCTTCTGTCTTGTCTTTAGGCTTCCCTATGACTTTATCTCCTAACACTACTATTGTGTCACAGGCAATAAAAATATCGTTTGGCGCGACTTTGTCAAAATCGATTTTCGACAATTTGAGCCGTGAAAGATATTCCGCAACTTCCACCGGCGTGAGCCCTTCCGGATAAGATTCCTCAACATCTGAAGGGTAATATGTGAAATCAATCCCCATGCCTTTGAGCAACTCGTGCCTTCTTGGAGATTTTGAAACCAAATAGAAATTATAATTTGAAAAATTTTCTGAAAGCATTTCTGTTATTTTCTGTAAAGATTCATTTCGTCAATATATTCTGCGACAGCTGGTGGCAGACAGTAACGCACGTTTTTGCCTGTGCGGAGCGATTCGCGTATCATTGTCGCAGAAAGTTCAATGCGTGGAGCTCCCACTATCGTAATTTGGGCATTTGCGTAATCTTTTTTGCCTTCGTAACCAGCTCTTGGATAGACAAATATAGGATAATTGTTCAATATAAACTCGTAATTTTTCCATTTTTCAATACTTTGAAGATTATCTTCGCCCATTATTATTGAAAAATTTTTATTTGGATATAATTCACTGAGTTTCAATAAAGTAAAACTTGTATATGATGGGCGCGGCAGCCTGAATTCCACATCACAAGCTTTGAAACGCGCATCATTCTCAATGGCGGACTGCACCATATAATAACGCTGGTGTTCGTTCAGAAGTGTCTTCTTTTGTTTCAGGGGGTTGTTTGGCGAAATCACAAACCAAACTTCATCCAAATCTGTATGCTCCACAATATATTCGGCAATAATGAGGTGCCCAATATGTATTGGGTTGAAGGAGCCGAAAAAAAGACCGATGTTGTTCATCACTGCTTCAAAAAACCTGCGATGAGATTGTAAGCTTCTTTTTGTGCGACAGACAATGTGTCGTTAAGTACCACTTTGTCGAATTTGTTTTCAAAAGAGAGTTCGTATTCACTTTTGTCAAGGCGTTTTTTCAGAGTCTCTTCTGTTTCGGTGCCGCGTCCGAGAAGACGTTGTCTGAGACATTCCAATGTGGGAGGTTTGACAAAAATGGAAAGGGCATTGTCACCGAAATGTTTTTTTATGTTGAGCCCGCCGAGCACATCAACATCGAAGATGACAGCGTTGCCAGCTTCCCAAATGCGTGTCAGCTCAGATAGAAGTGTCCCGTAATATTGTCCGGCATAAACTTCCTGCCATTCGAGAAATTCACCGTTGGCAACACGTTTGCGGAACTCGTCTGCTGAAATGAAATAGTAGTCTTTACCATCTGTTTCCTGTGCCCGTTTTGTCCTGCTGGTGGCAGAAACTGATAAAGCGAGCGGCAAACCGCTGTCTAACAGGTATTTAACAATAGAAGTTTTGCCTGAGCCTGATGGAGCACAGATTATAACAACTTTTTCATTCACATTATTGGTCATGCTACAGAGCTAATAAGATTATTTTGTTCTTGCGTTTTTTTCAAGGAGCCATTTCAGATATAATACGGCAGACACGCTCCATGCCTGTGATATGCAGCCGTTGGGGCGGTGTGGCGGGTCTCCGTCGCAAAGTTCGGCAACAGTTGAGATGCCGTATTCCTTCATGCAGCCGTCAAAATTATAGAACAGCTTTTCGAGGAGTGGCAACGCGGCTTTTCCGTAAACGGTGAGCATTCCGTCTGCAAAGGGCGCAAGAAGCCACACCCATACGGAGCCTTGGTGGTATGCCGCATCACGTTCAGCCTGATTGCCACGGTAATATCCTTTATATTGGGGGTCATTCGGGGACAATGTGCGTATGCCCTTGTCTGTCAGAAGTTCCTCGCAAGTGCGTTTCAATATCAGCTGCCTGATTTTCTCACTTATAGGTGTGTATGGCAGTGACGTTACTATCATCATGTTCGGGCGGACCTGGAAATTCTTGTATTCACCATCCACATAATCAGCAAGATAACCTTTCTCTTTAGACCAAAAAGTTGATTTGAATGTGTCGGGAAACGATTTGACAAATGGTGCCCATTCGTCAGCAAAAGCGTTGTCGCCTGCTTTCTTTGCCATTTCAACGGCAAAGCATACTGCGTTGTACCACAATCCGTTGATTTCAACTTGACAGCCGGTGCGTGGTGTTACAGGCTTGCCGTCAACAATGGCGTCCATCCAAGTAAGAGCCACATCGTTCCCACCTGCATATATCAGCCCGTTGTCTAACATTCTGATATTATATAGTGAGCCGTTTTTGTAAGCGTTTATGATGCTTTTCATCGCTTCACCGTACTCTTTCCAAATATCAACCTGAATCTTTTTATCTGTTTTCAGAAAATCTGAGAACTGTTGAAGTGTCCTGAAAAACCAGAGCGGGGCGTCAACGGAATTATAGGCGGCGGCGCTGCCCAAACCAATGTTCGGGAATAAGCCGTCACGCATTTCGGTGAGCATAGTGTCCATAATCTCCTTGCATAGGTCGGGACGGCCTACAGCGAGTGTCAGCCCCGGCAGAGCAATGAATGTGTCGCGCCCCCAACGGCCGAACCATGGGTAGCCGGCGATAACCACTGTTTTCCCGTTTCTGCGCACAATGAACTGGTCGGCAGCGTTTTGCAGACAGTTGAAATAGGTTGAACGTGTTGTGTGCTTTTTCAGTTCTTTTTCATACAATGGCTTGATGTCAGCGGGGTTCATCGGCTCGATGCCAATGGTGAAATATACTTCCTTCCCGTGTACAGGCACATTTATTTTCCCGACATTGAGCAGATCCTCGTATCCGTCATATCCGCGCCGTATTTCTTCTTCATACTCGAAGTCGTGATACCAGACAGGAGCGTGCTCGTATGTTACAGGTGTTGAAGCCTGCATGCATACAGGGGTGAAGCCGTCGTAAAGACAATGGCTCACACCGTTTTCGAGCAGCTGGTAACTTGTGTTCGCAGCATTGTTTTCATGTGTAAGGTCATGCATTTTGCGGAACCCGAGCAGTGGCTGGAACTGTATGGAGGCTGTCTCAAAATCGTCTAAAATCGTATATTTTACGATAATACGGTCTGTGTGCTGTACAAAAAGAAATTCTTTCGTGAAATTGAATTTTCCGACACGGTAATAATATACTGGCAGATTGTCAGCCACAAATTTTTGCAGGTACTTGTTGCCTTTAGGGTCGATAATTCCGCCGCGGTATTGATGTATGCCCAGATGGAATTCCATATCGTTGACGACAATATTCTCGTTTAGAGTGGAGACCAGCATGTAGCGTTCGCCGTCTATGGCGTCTTGCGGAACTATGAAAAGTCCGTGGTACTTGCGGGTGTTCAGTCCAAGTAGGGTTGTGGTGGCAAAAGCACCCGTGCGGCTGCAACGAAGCAGCTCCCTGCTTTTTGCGTACGGGATATTCACCAGCTTTTCTTTGTCGAATTCAATGTAATTCATATCGGTTTAATATCTCAAAATCACAATGTCAGAAAAGAGAAAGTGGAGGGGCTTACCAAGTGAGTTTGTTTGCGCTAAGCCATTTCTGAGCGTCTCTTGAACCGTTGCGGGCAGCGTTTTGGAAAGCCACAACAGCATTCTGCTGGTCGCCGTTCTGGAAAAGTGCCGCACCCATATAGTAGTAAGCGTCAGCGTTTTTCGGGTCAGAGGCCAGAACTCTTTCGTATGCATTGATTGCTTTCGGATAGTTGCCTTTTTCAAGGTATGAGTTGCCCAAGTTGAAAAGCACATCGGTGTAGTCAGGCTGAAGTGCAAGGGCTTTTTCGTATGAAGTTATGGCTTCATCATAACGGTTAAGTTCGTAGAAGGCATTGCCCATCTTGAAGAACGGCTCGGCTGAAGTGGCATCAATCTCTACGGCGAGTTGGTAATTCCTTATGGCTTCGTTGTAGTTCTTTTGGGCATGTGCAGCCATACCTTCCTTCAAATAGTTGCTTGCAGCAATCATCTCCTGTTCGGTGAGTTCTGTTTTCTCTTCAGCTGCAGGTTGTTCGGCAGGTTCGTTTGTGCTTACGGCTGTTATCACTGCCGCACCGCCGTTCTGTGCCGGTGATTCGGGCTCAGCCAAGCGTTTTTCAACTTGTTTTGCCAACAAATATATGTCGGTGCTGACAGAACCTTTCATTGTGCATTTTTTCCCTGTCCACTTTGCATCATCAACATTCACATGCAGCTCAGAGCCGATGAGTGAAAGTACACGGTTTTTGTTGGCTTCAAGCGCGAAATCCTCCTTTGTGTACTGTTTGTTGTTCACAATGTCATTGTAAATCAATGAGGAAAACTTCTCCACCAACTTCTGGTTGGCTTCGGTGTGTGCAGCCAAACTATCATTGTTTTTCACTGTAACAGAAAGTGCATAAAGCTGTTCCTGCTGCGCATAACTGAAACTGAAAGCGAATAATGTAACCGCTAATGTAAGAAATAATTTTGCTGTTCTCATGATAAAAATTTTTATGATTTGATAATTAAATTATTAACGTTAAACAATTTTGTAAATTCAAACTGCAAAAATATATTTTTTTTCCATAATGGCAAACAGTATAGCGAAAATTCAAAATTTTCCGTATCAAAACAATGTTTTCCAGACAAGTTATCCTAACTTCTAACTTCTAACTTCTAACTTCTGTCTCCTATCTCCTGTTCTACACAACTATCAGCTCCACAGCCACCGCCACAAGCACAGCAGCGAGTGCAACAGTTACCAGAGACCTTTTCCGCCACGATAGGATTAACGCGGCCATGGTCGCAATTACACCGGAAGTGAGGCTTTTGGTTGAAAAAAGCACGTCAGGAAAAGTCATAGCCGACAATACGCAAAATGGAATGTAGAACATGAAGTCTTTAATCCATTGGCTTTCAAGCTTTTTGTTGAACAACGCCAATGGTGTCACACGTATGAAATATGTGGTAAGCGCCATCACCGCAACAAAAATGCCAGCGGAAGAGAATGTTATAGTGTTCATGCGCTAACCTCCTTTGTTTGATTATTCTGCGGCTTGCGTTTTAGCAGTGATGCGCAGATTGCCGCCGCTGCCACTGCTGAAATTATCATTGACCAGCCGCCGCCTGTCTGCGAAATAATATTTATGCCCGGAACATATTTGAAAATGCACGAGAAGGCGGCCGCTATCAGAATAGAGTATAGTATGTGCTTGTCATCGGTTGCCGGTGGAATGATAATGGCGATGAACATGCAGTAGAGAGCGATGCCCATGCAGGCTTGTACAATTGGGGGCAGCAGCTCTGCTGCAAATGCGCCGAGGAACGTGCCGAAAGACCAGCCGACAATGGGCAGAGTCATCAGGCCACCGAAGAACGGGAATTGCACATCTTCCTTTTCCATTGAGGCGAGCGCAAATATCTCATCAGTAACCCCGAATGCCATTATGCAACGTTTCCACAACGGCATTTTGGGAACTATTTTCTGCGTAAGTGTAAGGCTCATAAGAAAATAGCGCAAATTTATCACGAATGTGGTCATGCAGAGTTCAATGATTGGCGCGCCGCCTTCAATGAGGCGGATTCCGGCAAATTGTCCGGCAGAGGCAAGATTGGTGAATGAGATGAAGACCGCAAGCCATGGCGAAAAACCCATCTGAACTGCCACCAAACCGAAAGTGAAAGAGACAGGAATGTATCCCAACCCGATTGACTTTCCCGACAGAAGACCCCTAATGTATTCTTTCACAGTGATTTATTTTCAAAGAGATTATTAAGTTATGGTTTTATTTTGCGGGTGCAAAAATACATAACAATTCCGAAAAAACGAAATGTGCATACAAATTTCAGCTAACGGTTTATGAGAAGCGATTCATCCGCCAAATTGCAATTTTTTGACTATTTTTGCGTTTGCGTATTAATGTTTGAAGTAAAACGAAAAGTTATGTTTCATAAGCGAATAGAGAGTGTGAAAGTTTTTGCGGGCGGCGTGGCTATCGGCGGCGGTTCCCCTGTGAGGCTTCAGTCTATGACTAATACTGATACTGATGATGTTGCTGCCACTGTCGGGCAGTGTCTCCGTCTTGCAGAGGCAGGCTCCGAGCTTGTGCGAATCACAGTCCCGACTTTAAAGCAGGTGCCGAAACTCCGTGAAATCCAATCGGAATTGCGCCGGCAGGGGATTGGCACACCTGTGGTCGCAGATGTCCATTTTTCTCCCGAAGTTGCCGAGGCGTGCGCTCATTTCGCCGAGAAAGTGCGTATCAATCCGGGAAATTTTGTGGATAAGCGGGTGTTCAATTACCATGATTATTCCGACACGGAATATGCTTCTGCGTTAGAGCGGATGGCGGAACGTGCGCGGCCGCTTCTTGAAATCTGCAAGGCCCATAATACTCTTTTGCGTATTGGCGTTAACCACGGCTCAATTTGCGATAGGGTGGTGAGCCGCTATGGTAACACTCCGCTTGCTATGGCAGTTTCGGCTGTAGAATGGATCGATATATGCGAAAATTATGGATTTGGGAATTTTTTGCTTTCAATGAAATCAAGCAACCCTAAAACTATGATAGATTCTACGTTGCTGCTCGTTGACATGATGAAGAAGCGGGGAACTGTCTATCCCTTGCATGTCGGGGTTACGGAGGCTGGCGGCGGCATGGAGGGACGCGCCAAGTCGGCTGTTGGTATCGGTGCGCTGCTGCTGTGCGGAGTCGGTGACACAATACGTGTATCTCTTACGGAAAAGCCTGAAAAGGAGATCCCTTTCGCACAAACATTGGTTGGCGTCTCCGAAAAGTTGCATAGTGATGCTTATTTTGTTGACGACGCCCGCACACTACATCTTACTTATGAAACGGCCGACAAATATGAATTGCTTGCGGCGGCAGGGGCAGTTTGCGGCTATGAGCATTTTTCAAATGGCATTAAAAACCTCGTGATTGAAAATCCTTTGCTTGATAATTCTGAAAATCAGATTGTTACCGATTGTATTTTGCAGGCTTGCCGCATAAAGACCGATAGGGCTGAATTTATTTCTTGCCCATCCTGTGGCCGCACTCGCTATGACATCGAGTCGGTTTTGGAGGCGGTGAAAAAGCGCTTTTCAAAATATGCTGGGGTGAAAATCGGGGTGATGGGCTGCGTTGTGAACGGACCTGGCGAAATGGCGGACGCGGATTTTGGTGTCGTAGGCACCACTAATGGCAAACTGATTGTCTATAAAGGTAAAACTAAAATGTCGTCCCCACTGCCCATTGATGAGGCTTTGCAAAAAATGGAAATGCTAATTATTGAAAACCAATAGATTATGAAGACTGAAATTTCTTTGACAGGGATGGAGTTTGTAGCTCATGTCGGCTGCTTTGAAGAGGAGCGGATTGTCGGCACCAAATTGACGGCAGATGTTTCGTTCCGTTATGAGGCAGATGGCGCGGCAGAAACTGATGATTTGTCGCAAACCGTTAATTATCAGGAAGTCTATTCTGTGGTGCGCGATGTTATGAATGCGCCTGCGCAGCTTTTGGAGAATGTGGTTTATAGAATTATAAAGGAACTTAAGAGCAGATTTCCGGACATTTCGGATGTCAAAGTTACTGTCAGTAAGCTGAATCCGGTGCTCGGCGGAAAAACAGCGGCTGCAACAGTTTCAA
>JAGCRI010000150.1 GCA_017964755.1 Bacteroidales bacterium
AAGTGCCGCACCAAGCGCACCCATATAGGCTGAAATGGAACCGCCACCCGGAGCGGGACTCTCTGACGCGGTCTCGTTGGCAAAACCTTCACACGTCATATCTATAAGACGGTCTTTCTTTTCATCTTTTTCAATGAGATATTCTATTACTTTCTCCTCTGGATTAAACGGTTTAAGATCATCCAAGCCCATTGACTTAACCGCAATTTTAATCATTTCATTTTCGTCAACGCCAAGAGAGCGGTGCTGTTTGGCGAGATAAAAACGACCTGCGTCAATCAGGGTTTTCTTAGGCACGAGGCCGACTATTTCTGCACCTGTGACACGTATTCCACGTGCGGCCGCCTTTGCACACACCTCCTCAAAAGCCACATGCAGCGGTGTCAAACTTGTATTCGTAATATTCATTGAAACCTGTGCAACACCGTATTCCTTTATGTACCAGCCAATTGCCTTCGTACCTTTCAGCGTGCCCGGCAACATCACCGGCTCCCCATTGGCATCTTTCACAATTTTTCCGGTAATAGGATTGCCTTCGCGCTTCGGACGCCCCTTCTCCCTGACATCAAACGCAATTGCATTTGCGCGGCGCGTTGAGGTCGTATTCAGATTGTAGTTCACAGCGATAAGGAAGTCGCGGGCCCCGATAGCAGAGGCACCACTCTTGGCAACTTCTTCCGAAAACAGGGTGGGACCGAAATCCGGCTTCCAATCGGGGTTTGCAAGTTTGTCGCGCAGCCCTTCGTATTCACCGGCACGGCAATTTGCCAAGTTGCGGCGTAGCTCCGTAAAGGCGGCATTCTCATAGCAATAGACAGGAATCCCCAACTCCTCGCCCACCTCTTTCGCCAAACGGCGTGCATACTCCGCTGTCTCCTCCATAGTGATATTTGCGACAGGGACTAACGGGCATACGTCAGTGGCGCCGAAACGCGGATGGTCGCCATGATGCTGCCGCATATCTATCAGCTCCTTAGCTTTGCGGATTGCCGCTTTTGCCGCGACTAACACATCTTCTGGCGCACCCACAAACGTAACCACAGTGCGATTCGTTGAAAATCCGGGGTCAACATCAAGTAGTTTTACGCCCTCACATTTTTCAATCTCATCTGTTATCTGTTTGATAATGTTCAAATTACGTCCTTCGCTGAAATTCGGGACACATTCAATTAGTTGTTTCATAATTATTTGATTTTTATTTCATTCAAATTTTACAAGCAGAACGACCAATAAGGCAGCCTAAGCTGCCAAGCCTTGCCAACATTTCTTTTCAGAACTTGCTTCCGGCTCCGCCGCCACCGAAACCGCCAGTGCTGCCAAAGCCACCGAAACCGCCGCTGCTACCGCCATGACCGTGCCCGAATCCGCCGCCAAATCCGCCAACTGCACCACCATAGCCATGACGCGAACGGTATTCGGATTTCCGCTGATTGAGCAGCAACGTGATTGCCATGACACTAAAACCAAGCGCGAGCAATTTTCTCTTTATATTCTCATCATTAATACGCCCGTTATGCAATTCAAGTTCCTCATCAATTATTTTCTTAGCCTCCTCGTTAATCATCTGCTTCAGCTTCTTCTCAACACTTGTATGCGAATATCCCATGGCAACAGCCTGCTGGAAAATAGCTCTCCGCTCTTCGTCAGTAACGACCCCATCTTCCAATGCCGGCTCAATAAGCTGTTTTAATATTTCGTCTTTCAATTTCGCTTCAAACTGGGTACGTCCCATACCCAATTTTTTCACTTGCAGAAACAGTTGTTCCTTATCGTCACCCTCATAACGGTGTTCCCTCACAGCTTTCGCTATAATAGCATTTCTGCGTTTAGACCTGCTATATGAGAATTTGCCCAACAATCCTACTATAACAACAATAACAATAAGTGAGAAAACAAAAGTAAATTCCTTTTCATCGCCATTGCCGCCTGCTCCGCGCGGGACAGAAATTTCGCCCGAAACCACAGGAAGAATCTGGTCTAACGCCGCCGAAACAGCCTCATAATATTTCCCGTCCTTCAGATATGGCACCATAACCTCGGAGGTTATTTTTTTGACGTAAGCATCAGGAAGCACACCTTCCAAGGCATATCCTGTTGCGATAAACACGTCTCCGGCAGTTTCGTTGCGCACCTTTATAAGGATAACAATCCCGTTGTTGTCCTTCTTATTTTGGACTCCCCAGCGGTTTCCGACTTCAAAGGCAAATTCCGAAGCCGAATAATCACCCAAATCGCTAACAACCACGACACATACAACATTGGAGGTACTGTCGTTGAAATCGACCAAACGTTTTTCCATCACAGCTTTCTGCTCTGACGAGAAAACGCCGGCAAAGTCATTCACCAAGCGGGGCGGATCTGGTGCTGCGGGGATTGCATCTTTTGCAAAAGAGACAATAAAAGCAGAAACAACTATCAGAAACGCAAATAGTTTCTTCATTTTTATAGGATATTATCAGTTGAAGTCAAATTCAACGGTTGGTGCCTGTTCAGCGCCGGCCGCCGCTTCAAAATACGGACGTTCTTTAAAACCATATAATTTGGCAAACAAAATGCGCGGGAACTGGCGTCTGTCTGTATTGTATTTCTGAGCCACCTCATTATACTTTTTACGTTCCACTGCAATTCTGTTTTCTGTACCTTCCAGCTGAGCTTGCAATTCCACAAAATTCTGATTTGCCTTCAGTTCCGGATAATTTTCGACTGTAACCAACAAACGGTTCAAAGAAGAACCCACTTGGTCTTGAGCCTCTTGGAACTTTGCAAGATCCTCAGCCGACATATTGCTGGGGTCAATTTTTACAGAAGCCGCGGCGGCACGTGCCTGCGTCACAGCCTCAAATGTACTCTTTTCAAAATTTGCAGCCCCTTTGACAGTATTCACTAACTGCGGAATAAGGTCGGCACGCCTCTGATAGACATTCTCCACTTGTCCCCAAGCAGCATTAACCTCCTCTTCGGAAGTTACTAAAGCATTGTAATTACAACTTGTTTGTGTGAAGCCCAATACAAAAGCCACAACGGCAATCCATAGAATTTTTTTCATATTTTTTTTGTTTAAAAGTTATTACAAATTAATACGGCAAAGATACACAATAAGTTCAATATCCGTAACATTTTTTCAGAATAAAATAATAACAGCATTGCGCCCATTTCATCTGTTTTTTGTTATATTTGCACCTCAATTAAAAGAGAATAACAAATAAGAAATATGGCAAAACAGATAACAAAAAAAGTTACTTGGGTAGGTAAAGTTGACTGGGAACTGACTACTTTCCACGGAGACGAACTCAGCACTAAAAGAGGCTCTTCATATAATTCATATCTTATTAAAGATGAGAAAGTTGCACTTATTGATACGGTGTGGCTTCCTTACGATAAAGAGTTTGTAGCCAAACTTAAAAAAGAGATTGATCTCAAGGATATTGACTATATCATAATGAACCACAATGAGATAGACCACAGCGGCGCGCTTCCCGAACTTATGCGCGAAATTCCTGACACGCCTATCTACTGCACAAAAAAAGGCGAAGCCATTATAAGAGGACATTACCATGAAGATTGGAATTTTGTGAATGTGAAAACCGGTGACACTCTTCCGCTTGGCGAATCAACACTCACTTTCATCGAAGCGCCGATGCTGCACTGGCCTGACACGATGTTTACATACATGAGCGGCGACAACATACTCTTCTCAAATGACGGCTTCGGACAGCATTTTGCCACAGAATCACTCTATAATGACACTGTTGAACAGGCGGCGTTGTTCTATGAGGCTGAGAAGTACTACGCCAACATTCTGAACACCTACAGCCCGATGGTCACGAAAAAAATCCAGCAGATTCTCGCCATGAACCTTCCTCTTGACATGATTTGTCCGAGCCATGGCGTCATCTGGAAAGAGAATCCTGCGCAGATTGTGGAGCAGTATCTCAAATGGGCTGACGCCTATCAGGAGAACCAGATTACAATAGCCTATGACACGATGTGGCAGAGCACACGAAAAATGGCTGAAGCCATCGCTGACGGAATCCGCGACACCGACTCTTCTGTCACTGTCAAATTGTTCAACGTCGCCCACGAAGATAAAAATGATGTCCTGACTGAGATATTCCAGTCGCGTGCAGTATTAATCGGCTCACCAACAATAAATTACGGATTCTCATTTGCTATAGGCGGGCTGCTTGAAATGATTCGCGGACTGAAATTCAAGAACAAGAAGGCGGCGGCTTTCGGCAGCTACGGCTGGAGCGGCGAAGCGGTGAAACAGATAAGCAGCCACTTGGCAGAATCTGGTTTTGAAGTCGTAAATGACGGAATTTCAAAACTTTGGGTTCCTGATTGCACGATGCTTGACGAATGCCGTAACTTTGGCAGGGAATTTGCAAAGAATCTTTAACCTTTTATCAAATAAAATAACATTAAAAAAATAAAACCATGAAAAAATATGTTTGCGACGTATGCGGTTATGAGTACGACCCCACAGTAGGCGATCCAGATAACGGGATTCCGGCAGGCACGCCGTTTGAAGAACTTCCAGATGACTGGGCTTGTCCGCTTTGCGGAGTCGGTAAAGATGAATTTAGTCCGGCAGAATAAGATTAAGAAAAGAATTTAGATGAAAAGATTGTTTTTTACGGTTCTATGCCTTTTTGCGGTCATAGAAAGTTTTGCTTCGTACCTGCTAATACCGATGGATCTCTCGCAAAAGAACCATCTGAAAGCATACGGTATAGCGTATTATGCCGTGGCAAAGGAAATTGACGTAAGCTGGCTTCTCAACTACCGCGGCGGAAGTTTCATGATGCCATACAGTGCGGCTGTGGAAAACGAATGTGCAGTGCGCGATGTATCATGTCAGGTGATTGCAGATGTGCAGTCAACCGCCATTTTGCAGGAGATAGCCGCCATGGACGCCAATATGAGTGAAATAAAGCTGACAAAACTCCCGAAGATTGCCGTCTATTCACCGAAAAACAAACTTCCTTGGGACGATGCCGTCACCCTTGTGCTGACCTACGCTGAAATTCCATACGATGTCATTTACGACGAGGAAGTTATAACCGGAATGCTGCCCAAGTACGACTGGCTGCACCTGCACCACGAGGATTTCACTGGGCAATACGGCAAATTCTGGGCAAGTTACCGCAATGCAGCATGGTATTTGGAAGATGTGAAGCAGCAGGAAGCGATGGCGGCAAAACTCGGCTTCACTAAAGTCTCGCAGATGAAACTTGCCGTAGCAAAAGGGATCAGGGACTTCGTGGCAGGCGGCGGATACCTCTTCGCAATGTGCTCCGGCCCCGACTCGTTCGATGTCGCGCTCTCAGCTGAAGGCGTTGACATCTGCGCCGAAATGTTCGACGGCGACCCGATGGACCCTAACGCCCAGTCGAAGTTGGATTACGAGAAGACTTTTGCTTTCACTGATTTCAAAATAGTTACAAATCCTTACCAGTACGAGATTTCTGATATTGACGTGGATGCGAGCAAGCACATCAGCAACAAGAAGAACGACTTTTTCACACTGTTTGAGTTCTCCGCCAAGTGGGACCCCGTGCCGACAATGCTGTGCCAGAACCACCAAACGGTGATACCGGGATTTATGGGACAGACAACAGCGTTCAAAAAAAGCAGAATCAAACCATACGTCACAATCATGGGCGAATGCCAGTTTTTCGATGAGGCGCGCTATATCCACGGCGAATACGGCAAAGGCACATGGACGTTCTATTCGGGGCACGACCCTGAGGACTACCAGCACCTTGTGAACGATCAGCCCACCGACCTTAACCTCTTTCCTAATTCACCCGGATACAGACTAATATTGAATAACGTGCTTTTCCCTGCCGCTAAAAAGGAAAAGCATAAAACATAATCCTTTATGGAAAAGACTATTACTCTTGAGAACCACGAGATAGTGGGGATATGCGGAGTTAACAATGCGAATATAGACCTGCTGCGCAACATTTATCCGAAACTGAAAATCACGGCGCGCGGCAATGAAATCAAAGTCATCGGCGAAGACAGCGAAGTGGAGGCTTTCATTGCCCGTTTTGAGTTGCTTGTGGTTCATTATGAGCATTTTGAACAACTCACAGAGACTGATATCTTGAACATCACTGCAGCGGAGGACGAAAGTTTCTTCCTGCTCGACAAGAACGGTAACGCCAACGATGTGATAGTGCATGGCAGGGACGGGCGTGTCATCAAGGCAATCACACCGAACCAGAAACGGCTTGTAGAAAGCGCCGCTAAAAACGACATGGTCTTTGCAATCGGACCGGCGGGGACAGGAAAGACCTACACGGCCGTTGCGCTTGCAGTCAGAGCATTGAAAAACAAGCAGATACGGCGAATCATCCTCACGCGCCCCGCAGTTGAGGCCGGCGAGAACCTCGGCTTCCTCCCCGGCGACCTCCGCGACAAGTTGGATCCATATTTGCAGCCGCTCTATGACGCTTTGTGGGACATGATGCCGATGCAGAAATTGCTCACATACATGGAGGAAAAGACCATTGAAATAGCGCCGTTGGCCTTTATGCGCGGCCGCACCCTCGACAACGCATACGTCATCTTGGACGAGGCGCAGAACGCCACCGAAGCCCAACTCAAGATGTTCCTGACCCGCATGGGCAAAAACGCCAAATTCTTCATCACCGGCGACATCACGCAAATCGACCTGCCGAAGCACCAGCATTCAGGACTCATACAGGCTTCCAAAATCCTTAAAGGCATAAAAGGCATTGACTTTGTTGAGCTGGACAACCGCGATGTTGTGCGCCACCACCTTGTAACCAAAATTATAGAAACATACGAGCGTTGGGATGCGGCGCGGGCAGCCGAGGCGGCGGAGCGCAAAATGAAACGCGAAGCTGAACGCAACGGAGAGAAAGAGGAGGATTTACCACATTCATGAAAAAAGCCATTATTCTGCCGGTGCTGCTTTTGTGCCTTGTCGCTTGCCGCAAGAATCTTGAAGACCAGTGTGACGATTACCAACAGGCAATGCGCGATTTCGTTGTACGTATCAGTCAGACGGCAAAAAGTGAAAATCCCAATTTCGTTATAATCCCTCAAAACGGAATAGAGCTGATAACAACAGGAGAGACTGCCAATTCAGCATTAGCACGTGATTATCTTGCCGCCATTGACGGACACGGGCAGGAAGATCTTTTTTACGGCTATTCATCTGACGAAACTCCGACCCCTTCAGCCGAGACGAATTATCTGCTTTCCTATCTGAGGCGGTCGCACAATGAAGGAAAGACAATCTTCGTAACTGACTATTGCTCACAAAACCAGCATATTTCAGACTCATACGCCCGCTGCGATGCCGAGGGCTTCGTAGCTTTCCCTGCCCCTCACCGCAGCCTTAATGTTATTCCAACCAATAGTATCCATAACGAAAACAACGATACAATCCGCAAGTTAAGTGAAGTCAGGAATTTTCTCTATCTTATTAATCCTGAGAATTATAACACAAAACAAAAATTTATTGACGCCGTGCGTGCCACAAATTATGACCTTCTTATTATGGACATGTTTTTAGATGGCGACAACGCTTTCACGAAAGATGAGGTGGAGAGTTTGAGACAGAAAGCAAACGGCGGAAAGAGGCTTGTGATTTGCTACATGTCGATTGGTGAGGCGGAGGACTACCGCTACTATTGGAACAGCGCATGGAGCAGCAACCCGCCGGCGTGGCTCGCAAAAGAGAACCCCGACTGGGACGGAAACTACAAAGTGAGGTATTGGAACGCCGAATGGCAGGCCATTATCTGCGCCTCACGCGACAGCTACCTGCAACGAATCCTCAACGCAGGCTTTGACGGTGCTTATCTCGACATTGTTGACGCCTACGAATATTTCGAGTAAGAGATCAGTCTTTCAAGCAGCGGACAGCATACCCATTAGCCACACCATAAGTTGACTTGATTACGTATGCATTGTAATGTTTTAAATTGTATCCGTGAGCTGAACCTGAAGAATTTTCTGTAGAAGACCAAATTTCAGCTTCTAAACCAAAATCAAAGTAATTTCCATTATAACCTCCTGCAGGTACTATACTTAATCCGACCAAATCATTAGCAGATACGTCATTTGAAATTGCGCAAGTAGTTGTACTCGTAGAAGTCCAACCTGAAACTGAAGCTATGGATTTTGCAATATAAGTACTTTCACTACCGCACCAATATTGAATATCCGAACTAACATAGTTTATCAGCTGCGTCCATTCTGAGACACTCGGTATATGCCATCCATTTGGACAAGCACCCTGTACACCACTCGGATTTGCGGAAGACGAGGCAGCATTTTTCATTGCAGCAGGCCAGTTATATAACAAACCAAATGTTGCTTTGTTAGAAGGATTATTATTGGGATAATACCAATATGCTGTAGTTGTGCTTACACTATTTCCTGGTGAAATTGGATCTCCATTTGCGTAGTGCTCTGTTTTAAGGTTTTCTTTCATCCAGCACTGTGTTCCAATCTCAAGCGTATTATAATTATTGTTGTAATAGTCTGTTATAGTTCCTCCACATGCCCAAAGAGTTGTAAATTCTTCTACTGATCCGTATGAAGTGTCAACAGCGTTTATGGCGTATGCACAAACATAATATTTTGTCAAAGCATTTAAGCCAGTCATATTATAGTTAAATGCGCCTATACCACTTCCAAGAACAATAGTACTATCAGATAACGTTGGATTGCCAGTCGTATTCCAGCAAATTCCATATTCTGTAACTGTACTTCCACCATCTGAAATGACATTTCCACCGACAACAGCCGATTTACTGTTTACACTGCTTGCAAGTGCTGTATTTACTGTTGGTGCATAAGCTATAGTCCAAATGCCAATTGTATCTCCATAGACAATTCCAGCGTTATTCATTGCAAATGCTCTAACGTAATACTTGATACCATAAGATAAACCACTTATTAAACACGTATAACTCCCCATTCCAAGGCCATTAAGAGTATGTGAATTAGATAGTGTTGGATTTATTGTTGTGTCCCAACATACACCACTGAAGACAAGCGGTGTGCCTCCATCATTTGTAACTGTAGCAAATACAGTAGCTGAAGAAGCATTTATATTTGAAACGGAATCTGTGGTAACAGTTGGCAATGTTACCACCGGAGTTGCTGATGCATTCCAATACGGCACGCTGTTTGTATCCATTGTCAGCACTTCACCGGGGTTGCCGGCAGGGACAATGTGCCACGCCATGTCCAACGTATCCCAGTAAAGTATGTCGCCTTTGTTGGTGCCGGCAGGTTTATTCAACAAATTGTTGAAATCTGCAGTATCTGCGTAAATTGCATGGTTAGAGTTTAAGACATAATCTGCAGTATCGGCATAAATTGCATGGTTGGAGTTTAATGCATAATCTGCAGTGTCAGCGTATGCAGCAGCAGTCGCATAATTTGCTGTATCTGAATTGTATGCAAACTTTGCGGTGTCGGAGTTTTGGGCGTTTAACAGAAATTTTGCCGTGTCGGCATATATGGAATTGTATGCGTTTGCAGAATAATTTGATTGTGCAGAGTAATCAGCGGTGTCGGCATAAATGGCAGTATGGGCTGTATTAGCAAAACTTGCAGTGATTGACGTGGTTGCGCTTCCGGCAGCCGCAGCATATAGAGCTGTGTCAACCTTATGCGCACTCTCCGAATAAAATGAATACGGGACAGTGAGCAGCTGCTGCGTGCCTACAATTGTGTAATTTGTCCCCCCTGTGATGTCAACTTCTGTCTTCACAAAAAAGTTGTGCTTGCCCCACTCTATGCCGGCGAGAGTGTTAACAAGCAGCGGAGTTCCTGCGCCTATCTGTATTGTGGCAAGCCCGTAAGCATTTGTGGTAACAGTGTGCTTCTCCATGAAGACCGCCCCGCCGTTTATGTTATCCTGCAATATGCTCACGCGGATTCCAATCTGCTGGTTGGCCACCAATTCATTATTGCTGTTACGTATAATGGCCTGATAGGTCATCCTTTGCGGCGGCTGCGCCATAATACTGACTATTAGTGAAATAAGAAAAACAATTAGCGACAAAGATTTTTTCATAAATGTGATTTTTAATGCGCAAAAGTAATAAAAATTTCAAATTATTGTTTATCTTTGCATAATTTATATTAAAAAAGTCATTAACCATTAAAATCATTATTAACAAAATAGACGCATTATGAAACATTTTTACAATTTTCTGCTCGCATTTTTATGCTTGAGCGCGGGACTTGTGGCAAACGCACAGGTCATTTCAACACTGCCTTGGTCTGACGGCTTTGAAGGCGGTTTGAACAACTGGATTGTCGAAAGCGATGACATTGATTATGAATGGATTCTCGCAGAAGGCAATCCCGCCATCTTTTCCATCCTGCATTCCGCCCATAACGGAACACAGAACGTCTACTTTTATTCTTCAAACCATACATCATCTCTGCTTTCGCCAGTATTCAACTTGGCGGGCAAGAACAATGTGGTCATATCTTTCTGGTACTCTATGCAAGTAAGAAACGGTAATAATGACGAACTGACGCTTTACTATAGGAAATCGTCAAGCGACAGCTGGACTGAGCTTGTGTATTTGTCCGGCGACATGAAAGACTGGTACTACGTGCAGGTGCCAGTTACAGACCTTTCCTCAACAGTACAGTTCAAATTTGAAGGCCACAGCCAATATGGTGGCGGTGTCCTCATTGACGACATCACCGTGAAAGAGAACGACTACTGGACTGACGAAGGTAATTATAACATCTCATGGTACGACGGCAGCGGCAACTACTCCATTTCAAACGCCGCACAACTCGCCGGTGTCGCCTATTTAGTTAACAATGGGACAGAGTATTTTGCCAATTCCACTATCAACCTAACCTCCGACATTGACCTCACTGGGCACGAATGGGTACCTATAGGGAGCTTTTATTCCAACTATTACTTCGCCGGCAAGTTCAAAGGCAACAACCACACTATTGACAATCTTTTTATCGCTGACCAGGATTTTAGCGATTATTCAGGTTTGTTCGGGTACATAAATATGGATGCTACTATACAAGACCTGACCCTTGAGGAACATTCAAGCATCAACGCCACAAACAAAGTTGCTGTCGGCGGCTTCGTAGGAGCGGTTAAAAATAGCGGTTCTTTAGCAGCCACAATCTCCAATTGTATCAACAAGGCTACAATTGTTGGCTATATGGAAGTTGGCGGTATTGTTGGTGCTACTGCTGCACAGCTTAATATCAGCAACTGCTACAACTATGGTGATATTTGCGCTTTGAATCATAATACCGATTTTGTCGGTGGCATTATAGGAGATATTGCTTCTAATACGAATATTACTTCCTGTGGAAATTATGGCACCGTCTATGCTTTAGGAGATGTTGCAGGCGGCATTGCAGGTGGGGGATATCGCGGTGTTTTTGACAAGTGCTTCAATAAAGGTGAGATAACCGCTGATGGAAAATTCGTCGGGGGTATCTGCGGTAATTATGGGTATATTGTGAACTGCTACAATTTGGGTGTAATCAGGAGCAATGACTCCTATGCAGGCGGCATTTGTGGGGATAAGAATTCTGAGGAACCGATATACAACTGTTTCAATAGAGGAAAGGTATCCGTATACAACAAGTATGCCGGCGGCATTGTGGGTTATGCAGAGGACAACGTCTCAGTTGTGAATGTTTACAATACGGCAATGATCTTCGCCAGCGAATATAAAGGTGCCATAATCGGTTACCTTAGCACTTCCGAAAGCAACTGCACACTCTTGGGATATTATGACAATGACTATGCAAGTGACAACCTTAACTCTTTTACAAGTATGAGCGGCTCATCTATGAAAACTGACGGTTTTGCCTCCACATTGAACAGTCACCTCTCTATGAACCCGAATAGCGACCTGCCGTGGGAGACATGGCAACAGGATAATCTGTCAAACGGCGGCTATCCCACATTCGGCTTTGATGCCGACTACGGCCACTACTGGATATGCTCTGGCAATTACAACACCGACTGGTTCCAGCCCTTCACCACCACATTCAATATCGGCACCGCAGTCGAACTTGCCGGCGTGGCTTACCTCTGCGATATTGAGGGCGAAACCTTCGAAGGCAAAACCATCAAACTGACCGCTGACATCGACCTCGCAGGCCACGAATGGGTCGCTATCGGCAACCAGTGGGATCCAATCCGTTTCGGAGGCAGTTTTGACGGCAATAACCACAAGATTTCAAACCTCTACAGCGAAGCCCAGGATTTTTCATACCTTTATGGTCTTATCGGCAATATGTACAATACAAACACATCAGCAGCTACATTTGTAAAGGATCTTACCATTGATGCCACATGCGAAATATATGTTCCTGATTACGATGAAATAGGCGGCATTGTCGCTTTCGTGGGCTCAAACGACTTCACCATATCAAACTGCAAAAACTATGCAACGGTTACTGGTTCTTACTATGTCGGTGGCATTATTGGTGATATGAATAGTTATAGCAGTTCTGAAAATTCACAATTTTATATAAGCCAATGTGAAAACTATGGTAAAATTTCCGGTCAGTTTGATGTAGCCGGTATTGTCGGTTATTCATACGCAGATAACATTACGATAGACAACTGCACCAACAACGGCGATATCCTGTCTGCCAATTCTGACGGCTATGTTGGCGGTATTGCAGGTTATGCAGATGTTAACGACACCTGCATAATCACAAATTGCCAGAACAACGGCAATATCTGGGGCGATGATTATTACATGGGAGGCATTATCGGATATGCGGATGGGCATAACATTATTGACAACTGCACTAACACAGGTGAAGTGAAAAATTATGACGGAATAGCCAATTACGATGATTATGTGGGCGGTATTGCCGGTTATATATACGGTTACCAGTCTGTGGTTTCAAACTGCACAAATATCGGTGATATTATCGGTGATGATGAGGTAGGCGGAATTGTCGGATATACTAATACTGGCGGAACTGCTTTTGAAAACTATCCCAGCATCCATGTATTTGTCACCGACTGCCAAAACAGGGGTAACGTCACTGCTCCATACGGTTATGAAACAGGTGGTATTGTTGGTGAGGCATCCAATTCTTCCGCTTGGATTGACAGATGTTCAAACAGCGGCAACATCACCGGTTACGACTATGTAGGAGGTATTTCAGGCTATCGTGGAAGCGTCTCCAACTGCTACAACACCGGCAACATTGTGTCTGATGATTATTACGCTGGCGGCATTATCGGATATATGTGTGGTAACAGCCCCGACTACGCTTTGTTGGCAAACTGCTACAACAGGGGAAATGTCTCTGCCAATGACTATGATGCTGGCGGCCTTGTGGGTTACGCAAGTGATTATTCATACATCACCAACTGCTACACCACCGGCGAAGTTACTGCAGACTCTGACTTCGGTGCTGTTATTGGCAACAAATACGACAGCGATGTCATCATGAACGCCCTGTTCTATAATGATAACCTTGACAACGACAACGGCTTTGGCACAGCAATGAGCGCCGCCGATATGAAATCAGCAGTCCTGTTGGATACACTTAACGGTTACGTCAGCGTTTGGAACCCAGACAACATCAACTTCATACAGTTGGAGGCTTGGGAATTCCGCAACGGT